>NZ_QOCZ01000168.1 GCF_018207095.1 Nocardiopsis sp. MG754419
GTCCCGATGTCCCACGAGGCCCCCACCCCCGAGCACTCCGAGCGGGTGTTGCGCAGCCGGCACTGGTTCGGCGCCGACGGACGCTCCGGCATGATCTACCGCTCCTGGATGCGCAACCAGGGCTTCGCCGACGACGTGTTCGACGGCCGCCCCGTCGTCGGCATCGCGGTCTCCGGCTCCGAACTCGCGCCGTGCAACGCCCACCTGTCCCGACTGGCCGACGCGGTCAAGCGGGGGATCTGGGAGGCCGGCGGCCTCCCCCTGGAGTTCCCCGTGATGGCCCTGGGCGAGACGGTCCTGCGCCCCACCGCCATGCTCTACCGCAACCTCCTGGCCATGGAGGCCGAGGAGCTGATCCGCGCCAACCCCCTCGACGGCGTGGTCCTGCTGTCCGGCTGCGACAAGACCACCCCGGGCCTGCTCATGGCCGCCGCCAGCACGGACCTGCCGTCGCTCATGCTCACCGGCGGCCCGATGCTCAACGGCAAGTTCCGCGGCGAGGACATCGGCTCGGGCACCCACGTGTGGAAGTTCGAGGAGGAGGTGCGCGCCGGTCGCATGACCGAGGCCGACTGCGGCTTCGCCGAGTCCTGTATGTCCCGCTCCAACGGCCACTGCATGACCATGGGCACCGCCTCCACCATGGCCTGTATGGCGGAGGCGCTGGGCATGCAGCCCGCCTACGGCGCCACCTGGCCCGCCGTGGACGCCCGCCGGTACGCCATGGCGCAAAGGTCCGGGCGGCGGATCGTGGAGATGGTCCACCAGGACGTCCGGCCCTCCTCGATCATGACGCGGGAGGCCTTCGAGAACGCGATCCGGGTCAACGCCGCCATCGGTGGTTCCACCAACGCCGTGATCCACCTGACCGCCATCGCGGGCCGGCTGGGGGTGGAACTCGACCTCGACGACTTCGACGCGCTGGTGCGCGACGTGCCCACCCTGCTCGACCTCATGCCCAGCGGCCGGTTCCTGATGGAGGACTTCTGCTACGCGGGCGGTCTGCCCGCGGTGATCGCCGAACTCGGCGACCTCCTGCACACCGACGCCGTCACGGTCACCGGGGAACCGATCGACGCGCCCGCCCGCGCCGGGGCCGCCGAGTGCCACGACCGCGAGGTCATCCGCCGCCTGGACGATCCGCTCCAGCCCGCCGGCAGCGGCACCGCCGTCCTGCGCGGCAACCTGGCCCCCGACGGCGCGGTGCTCAAACAGTCGGCCGCGAGCGAGCACCTCCTGGTCCATCGCGGCCGGGCGAAGGTGTTCGACTCCCCCGAGGAGTACTACGCGGTGGCCGACGACCCCGAACTGGACGTGGACGCCGACACGGTCCTGGTCATCCGCAACTGCGGTCCGGCCGGCTACCCGGGCATGCCCGAGGTCAGCAACGTGGCGCTGCCGTCCCGACTGTTGGCCCGCGGGATCACCGACATGGTCCGGATCTGCGACGGGCGCATGTCCGGCACCGCCTACGGGACCGTGGTGCTGCACACCTCGCCCGAGGCGGCCGTCGGCGGCCCACTGGCGCTGGTGCGCGACGGGGACGTCGTCGCGCTGGACGTGCCGCGACGTTCCCTGACCCTGGAGATCGACGACGAGGAGATGGGGCGCCGCGCCACCGCGTGGACCCGACCCGCGCCCCACAGCACCCGGGGGTGGGTGAGGTTGTACACCGACACCGTGCTCCAGGCCGACCGGGGCGCCGACCTGGACTTCCTCGTGGGCTCCAGCGGCCACGAGGTACCCCGCGAGTCCCACTGACCCCGACCCCGCACACGGTGGTCCGTGCGCGGCGCCGCGTGCACGGGCCCCGATCCACCCACCGATGATCGGTCCGGCGGAGCACGGCGACGACGAGGAGGATGGACATGACACGCCGCGCACCGGCCCTACAGAGAAGCCTGGACATCCTGGAACTGTTCACCGACGGGCGCGACACCGTGAGCGCGCCCGAGGTGGTGGACGAACTCGGGCTGCCGCGCACCACCGTGCACGAACTGCTCCACGCCCTCGTCGACCGCCAGTACCTGCACAGACATCCGGAGATCCCGGGGCGCTACCGGCTCGGGATCCAGGTCTTCCGGCTGGGCAGCGCCTACGGCGAGGGCCTGGACGTGCCCAAGCTGGGGCAGGAGGCGGCCCGGGAGATGGTCGCGGAGTGCAACGAGACCTCCCACGTGGCGATCCTGGACGACCGGCACATCGTCTACGTCGCCAAGGTCGACAGTTCACGCGCGGTGCGGATGGTGTCCAGTCTGGGCCGTCGCCTGCCGGCGCACTGCACCGCGCTGGGCAAGGTGCTGCTGGCCGCCCTGTCCGACGACGAACTGTTCCGCCGGATCGGCGGCTCCTCCCCCCTGGAGGCACTGACCGAGCACAGCATCACCGATCCGGACCTGCTCCTGCGCGAACTGACCGAGGTCCACAGGGCGGGTACGGCGGTGGAGGTCTGCGAGGCCGATCCGGACGTGGCCTGCGTCGGCGCACCCGTCCGCGACCACACCGGCCAGGTGGTGGCCGCCCTGAGCATCTCGGTCCCCCGGCACCGTTGGTCGCAGGGGCGACGGGAGCGTCTGCGCGCGCTGGTCCGCGACGGCGCGCGCCGCTTCTCCACGGCGTTGGGGGCCGCCCACCCCTGATCCGGGTTTGCAGGGGCGGGCACCCGGTCCTCGTCGTGCCCGACCCTCGTCGTGCCCGGACGGCCGCGCGCGCGGACACGGGGACACGGGCGCACACCTCGGACGGCATCCGTCCTCAGCCCACCGGGGGCAGGCACGTCCGCTCGTCCGCCTTCGGGTCGGTCTCGGCCCACTCGGGCGCGATCCCGGCGGCCCCGACGGCACCCGCCACGCCCGCGACCCCGGCGACCCCAGCGACCTCCGGCTCGGAACCCTCGGCGGGGCCGTCCTCCTGCGTGGCGTCCAGGCGGGTGTGCCGCAGCAGCCACATGATCCCGATCGCGGCCGGGACCAGCAGGACCGCACCGAAGGCGTAGCCGGTCTGGACGGCGGAGGTGAACGCGCCGAAGGCGGCGTCCAGCAGTCGGGCCGACGCGTCGGCGGGAAGCCCCTCGGCCACGCCCACGGCCCCGCCGACGCTCTCCCCCGCCGCCTCCCGCGCCGGTCCGGGCAGCGCGTCCAGGTCCGCCCCGGCGAGCGCCCCCCGGTAGACGACCGCGGACAGGCTACCGAGGACCGCCAGACTCATCGCGTAGCCCAGGCCACCGGCGACGTCGCCCATGGCGGCGGCCGAACCCGCCTTACGCACCGGGGCGGTGACCACCACCAGGTTCGTGGCCAGGGTGAACAGTGGGCCGAGGGCCAGGGCCAGCAGCGAGGCCACCGCGATGAGGACGAGCGGCCCGACCCTTCCCAGGGACAGCGCCATGACGCCCGCGGACGCCGCGCCCAGGAGCAGCCCGCCGCCCATGGCGACGGAGGGACGCATCCATCGGGTCAGGACCGGACCGGCCATGCCGCCCACCACGGAGGTGAGCGCGGGCACGATCATCAGCAGGCCGGCCTGCCCCGGGGAGATCCCCAGCGTGGTCTGGAGGTACTGCACGAGCAGCATGTCCGCGGCGCCCACGGCCAGCAGCATGACCATCATGGCGACCAGGCTGACCGAGAACGCGGGCACGGCGAACAGGCGCATGTCCATCAGGGGTTCGGTCAGACGCAACTGCCGACGCACGAACCACAGCGCCAGGGCCAGGCCGACCATCACCGAGGTGGTGTAGGGCCAGAGCGCCCCCGCCGCGCCTGAGGACACCTGGTCGGCGATCTCCTGGAGGCCGAAGACCAACGCCACGATGGCGGCCATGGACAGGAACACGCTGGGGATGTCCACGCTGCCCTCGACCTCCTCCCGGTGCCCGGGAAGCAGGGGCCCGGTGAGCAGCAGGAGCGCGGCGACCGGCACGTTCAGCAGGAAGACCGAGCCCCACCAGAAGTGTTCGAGGAGCAGTCCGCCCAGGGGCGGACCGAGCGCCATACCGGCGGAGAAGGCGCTCATGACGACCGCCACGGACAACGAGAACTGTCGGGTCTCGGGGAACATCACCCGCAGCAGACCCATGATGCTCGGCATCATCGTGGCCGCCGCCATGCCCATGAGCGCCCGCGCGGCGATGAGGACCTCGGGGGCGGGCGCGAGCGCCGCCCCGAGGGAGGCCAGCCCGTAGAGGCCGACACCGACCATGAGCAGGCGGCGACGCCCCACCTTGGAGCCGAGCCATCCCATGGTGAGGACGAGGCTGACGGCCAGGAACTCCCCCGCGTGCAGGAACCACAGCATCTGGGTACTGCTCGGGGACAGGTCGGCGGAGATCGCGGGCAGCGCCAGGAACAGGACCGTCATGTCCGTGGCGGTCATCAACAGCGGCAGGGTCATGACCGCGAGGGCCAGCCATTCCCGCCAGGTGGCTCGTGCGGGGATCCCCGTCTGCATGGTGGGCCTCTTTCGCGTGTGGGTCCGTCGTAGGGACGAAGGTAAGACCTCAACCTTTGTTGAGTTCAAACCCGCGCTCCGGCGCCCCGAGGTTCCACCCGCACCTCTGCGCCCGACGGCCCGGCCGCACACGGGACGCGCGCCCGCCCGTGTCACCGCTCCCCGCGGCGGTCGCCCTCACCGCCTGCGCCGTGGGGTTCTTCCGCCGGGACCAGGGAGAACGCGGCCGAACGGGCCTCACCCGCCCTGAACAGCGTGAACAACGGCACAGCGGCCGAAGGGAAGGATCCGCCGTGCACTATGGTCACTCCAGTGGGGACGACCGGTGGGCACGACGGGGCACGCGCACCATCACCCCATCGAGGACGAACACCTGGAGAGTGCACAGTGCGACACCACACCCGGGCCTGGGGCGTCCGGACGACCACCGTGGAACCACGGTGACCGCCGGGATCGAGGTGCGCGGCCTCACCAAACACCACCCGGGCGCCCGCCCGGACCGCCCCGCGCTCCAGGACGTCGACCTGGAGATCCCGCACCGCCAGTTCGTCAGCCTCATCGGCCCCAGCGGGTGCGGCAAGTCCACCCTGCTGCGCATCCTCGCCGGGTTGGACGGCGCCGACGCCGGACGGGTCTCCCTGCTCGGCAGGAGCCCGAAGCAGGCGAGCCGCCGCAAGGCCATCGGGTTGGTCTCCCAGACCCCGGCGCTGCTGCCCTGGCTCACCGTGCGCCAGAACGTCGCCCTGCCCGCCAGGGTCAACCGTCGCGCCGGCACGGCGATCGACCCACCGGACGACCTGCTGCGCGCCGTCGGGCTGGAGGACTCCGCCCACCAGTACCCGCACGAACTCTCCGGCGGCATGCTCCAGCGCGTGGCCGTGGCCCGGGCCCTCGGCCTGCGCCCGGACGTGCTGCTCATGGACGAGCCCTTCTCCGCCCTCGACGAGTTCACCCGCGAGGCGCTCCAGTACCAACTCCTGGGCCTGTGGCAGGAGCGGGCCACGACGGTCGTGTTCGTGACCCACTCCGTCCACGAGGCGGTCGTGCTCTCCGACCGGATCGTCGTGATGTCGGCCCGCCCCGGCCGGATCCACGAGGTCCTGGACGTCGACCTGCCCCGGCCCCGCGACCGGAAGGTCGTCCGGGGTCCGCACATGCACGACCTGGAGGACCGGGTCCGCGCCTCGTTGCAGAGCGCGTGGAAGGCCGGCGCCGCCCCCGACGACCTCGTCCCGCTGTGAGAGAGGAGGCGGGCATCGTCACCCGCGTCACCGACGGGACGGCCGAGGGCGGCGACTCCGCGTCGGCCCCGGTTCCACCCGGCACCATCCCGCCCGCTCCCGGCGGCCCGGCCCCCGCGCGCGGCGCCCGGCGCCGTTCCCCGGCGCATCCCTTCGTCTGGCTGCCCGCCCTCGTGGTGCTGGTCGTCCTCGGTCTGGCGTGGTCGGCGGTGGCCGAGGCCCATCCGTACATCCTGCCGCGCCTCGGCGAGGTCGGCGCCGCCCTGGTCGGCGACCCCCTGCTGTTCCTGGAGAACGCCTGGGCCACCCTGAGCATCGCCCTGGTCGGCGTCGGTGTGGGCGCCGGCAGCGCCTTCGTGCTGGCTCTGTTGATGTCGGAGATCCCGGTGGTCCGCCGCGCCGTCATGCCCTTCGCGGTGGTCCTCAACGTCACGCCGGTGGTGGCGATCGCGCCGGCGCTCGTGGTGGCGTTCGGCTTCGGGATGACCCCCAAGGTCATCGTCACCGCGATCATCACGTTCTTCCCCGTGCTCATCAACGTGACCACCGGTCTGCGTTCGGTTCCGCTGCCGGTGCTGCACGTCTTCCGCACCCTCGACGCCTCCCGCTGGGAGGTGCTGCTGCGGCTGCGCGTCCCGAGCAGCCTGCCGTACACGCTCGCCGCGCTGCGTGTGGTGCTGCCGCTGTCCCTGGTGGGAGCGGTGGTGGCCGAGTTCGTGGCCGCGGGTTCCTCCGGCGGGCTCGGCACGATGATCCGCAACTCCGCCTCCAGCGCCCGCCTCGACCACGTCTACGCGGGCGTGGTCTGCCTGGCGGCGATGGGGGTCCTGCTGCTCGCCCTGGTCACCCTCGTGGAGCGGCGCCTGCTGTTCTGGCACGACTCCCGACGCCCCACCCGAGGATGAGTCCGCTCCGGCGGTCGCCTTCCCAGGAACGGCAACGAACGAAAGAGAACCACCGCATGCCCGCTCCCTCCCCGCACCGGCTCCGTCTCCTGGGCCCGGCCGCGGCGCTCACCGCCGCCGCGCTCCTCGCCACCGCCTGTGGTGGGGGCGCGGACACGAACCCCGAGGTCGACGTGGTCGTCGACGGGGAGCGGTGCGAGACCAACCGGGACGCCGGTCCGATCACCTTCGTCACCGGGTACCACTACCAGGCCTCCGTCACCCAGTTGGAGGTCATCGCCGCCGAGGCCCTGGGGTACTTCGACGCCCTGTGCCTGGACGTGGAGATCCAGCCCGGCAACGGCGACCTCATGGGCAACGCGCAACTGGTGTCGGCGGGCACCGCCCGGTTCACCGCGATGAGCAACGAGGCGGAGGTCCTCCAGGCCGACACCCGTGACCACGAGATCGTCGGCATCGCCACCTACGGGCACGTACCGATCTCGACCCTGCTCACCGGCCCCGACGTCGACGACCTCACCGAACTGGAGGGGCGCACCCTGGGGCACCAGAGCCTGCTGCCCGCACCGTTGGAGGCCATGCTGGTCGAGGCGGGTGTGGACGTCGACTCCATCGACCAGGTCGAGGCGGGGTACGACCCCTCGGTGCTGCCGCGCGGCCAGGTGCAGGCGCTCACCGGGTTCCGGTCCAACGAACCGCACCGCCTCGACGCGCTCGGCGAGGAGTACACCCAGTGGCTGCCCGAGGACTTCGGCGTGGTCGGGTCCTTCGGGGTCCTGGTGACCGACCCGGTGTGGGCGGAGGGGCACCCGACCGCGACGGAGGACTTCCTGCGCGCGGTCGGTCACGCCTTCGATCACTGCTCGGAGGCCGCGGAGGAGTGCGTGGGGTACGCCGCCGACCTGGATCGGGCCGGGTACGACGCCGAGCACAACCTCAAGGTCTGGGACACCGAACGCGCCCTCGTGACCTCCTCGACCCCCGAGGGCGAACCGCGGGGCTTCGTCGACCTCGACCTGACCGAGCGGGAGGCCGGCACGCTCGTGGACAACGGTGAGCTGGACGGGATCCCCGACACGACGGCGCTCTTCGACACCGGTTACCTGGAGGCGGTGCACGACGGCGCCGACCTGGTCTGGCCCGGCGAGTGACCAGTGCGTCCGGTGGAGGTCCGGGACCGGGCCGCCACCGGACGCCCGCCGGGGCGGCAGGGACCCCCGGCGACCGGTCACCGCACATGATCACGGGGTCTGTGCCGCCTGCGGTCCGCGCGCTATGTTCGCTCGCATGACCGAACCGGCCCCCCGATTCACCAACGGCACCGCACCCCACAGTGAGGCGATGGTCGCCTCCCTCGGCACGACCCTGGGCCTGGACCTGGCCCCGCACCGGTTCACCCTGCCCGACGGCCTGCGCGTGGGCATCGACGGCGCCGACGCCGACCCGCCCACCCTGCTGGTGCAGGTCACGCCCGTCATCGGCCGGGTCCGTTCCACCCACCGCAACAAGGTCATCGCGGACGCCTTCAAGCTCACGTGGCTCCGCGACAGCCACTTCCCCGACGCCGCGGCGGTCTTGGCGCTGAGCCCGGAGCTCACGCGGTTCCTCGGCCCGGAGTCCTGGCTCACCACCTCCCTGCGCGAGCAGAGGGTGACGGTGGTGATGGTCCCGAGCGACGCCGACCCGCCCGCCCACGCGCCCACTCCGTGATCCCGCGTTCACCGGGGGGAGACCGCGCCCGCCTAGCGTGGACGGGTCTGTCATCCCGCGGGCCGTCGATCCCCCACTTCCGCCCGCTCTCCACCGACGTCCCCGGTGCCCCATGCCCGGGCACCGGTCGGCGGGAGAGCGCGCGGACCCCCGCCCCGGTCACCTCACCCCTGTGCCTCGTACCGCTGCCGTCGGTGGACCTCCTCCCACCGAAGGAAGGTCATGAAGCACACTCCCGTACATCCGGTCGGCACGACCGCGCTGGTCCTGAGCATCGCGTTGGCGACCGCCTGCGCCACCTCCGGGGCGGAGGGCGACCCCGCCTCGGGGCCGGCGGTGATCGACGACGAACGGTGCGCCGCCAACCGTGAGGCCGGCACCCTCACCTACGTCACCGGGTACGAGTACCAGGCCTCCGTGAGCATCCTGGAGGCCGTGGCCGCCGACGCGCTCGGCTACTTCGAGGAGCTCTGCCTGGACGTGGTGATCGAACCCGGGACCGGGGACACCATGGCCAACGCCCGACGCGTCCACGAGGGCGAGGCGCGGTTCACCTCGTTCGGCAACGAGGCGGAGGTGCTCCAGGCCCACGCCCGGGGGCACGACGTCCTCGGTATCGCCACCTACGGGCACGTGCCCATCGCCACCCTGCTCACCCCGACCGACGTCACGGACCTGACCGATCTGGAGGGCGCGGTCCTCGGCCACAAGGGCATGCTGCCCGCGCCGTTGGAGGCGATGCTGACCCGCGCCGACGTGGACCTCGACAGCATCCGGATGGAGCTGGTCGGCTACGACCCGGCCGTGCTGCCCGACGGGGAGGTGGACGCGCTGACCGGGTTCCGGTCCAACGAACCCCTCCGACTCGACCGTGCGGGGGCCGAGTTCCTGGAATGGCACCCCGAGGACTTCGGGGTCGGGGGTTCGTTCGGGGTGATGGCGACCGACCCCGAGTTCGCCGCCGAGCACCCCACCGCCGTCGAGGACTACCTGCGGGCGCTCTCCCTGGCCTTCGAGCACTGCCAGGAGCAAGGGCCCGCGTGCGTGGATCGGGCCGCCGCGCTGAGCGGCGAGGACTACGACACCGCGCACCACCTGGAGGTCTGGGACGCCGAACGGGAACTGGTCACGTCGTTCACCCCGGAGGGGGTGCCCCGGGGTTTCATCGACCTGACCCTCACCGAGGCCGAGGCGCTGACCCTGGTCGACAACGGAGAACTGGAGACCCTGCCGGACCTGGAGGGTCTCTTCGACCCCGCCTTCCTGGAGTCGGTGCACGTCGCGGGCGAGGTGCTCTGGAGCGACGAGGGGCCGACCACGGCCGAACAGGAGTGATCCGAAGGCCACCCGGGTAGCCCCACCGGTGTACGTACGGATCCGGCCGCCCCGCCCCGCGCCCGGGGTGGGCGGCCGGCTCCCGTTGCCGATCAGGGGGGGACAGTGATGGGGGTCGAACGCGGTATCGAGGGGCTCCGGCGGGTTCTGGCGGGGGTGCGCTTCCCGGTGAGCCGGGACACGGTGGTGACCGCCGCCCTGGACGCGGGGGCGGACGAGGAGATGGTGAGCGCCCTGCGGGCCATGCCGGCGGCGGAGTTCAACGAGGAGAACGAGATCCTGCGCGCGGTGCCCCTGCCGGACGCCGAACCCGACGCGCACACCGAGGCGGCCCGGGTCCGGGAACGCGACCGGCACGACTGACCACGCGGTACGGCCGCGCCGGTGTGCCCGCCCCCGGCGCGGCCGACCCCATGGTGTGGAGCGCCCGTCGCGGACGTCCCGCGCGGCCGGTGCGAGCGCCCGGCGCCACCCGGCGGCGGGACCGACCCTGGGGACCGCGCGGAGGGCACGCGTGTCCGGCCGGCGGGACCGACCGACGGGGCGGAGCGGTGGGCACGACCGACCGCGACGAGCGACCGGCACGACCGCGACGACCGGCGCGAAGAATGACCGGTGGGTGTGTGTCCCTTTGACGGGCGAGACGGGCACCCGTTCGGTATGTTGGCCCCCGCCGAGTCCTCTGACCCCGGGTCCGACCAACGCCGCCGAGCTCGAAGGTGCCTCGTGACGCCCCCGTTGCACGCACTCCAGCCTCACGACCCCGCCCACCTGGGCGGACGCCGAGTCCTGGGCCGGATCGGAACGGGCGAACGGAGCACCGTCTACCTCGCCGAGGAACCCGACGGCACTCGGGTGGCGATCCGGGTGCTCGACCCGGAGGGCGCGGTCGACCCCGAGGCACGAAGACGCTGCGCACGCGAGGCCGAGGCGGCCCGCCGGGTCGTCTGCCCTCGCACCGCGGCCGTGCTCGACGCCGACTTCTCCTCCGTGCCGGCCCACGTCGTCAGCGAGTACGTCGAGGGCACCGGTCTGGACCGGGCCGTGGCGGACGAGGGTCCGCTGTCCGGGGACGCTCTGATGCGGTTGGCCGTGGCGGTGGCCGACGCCCTGGTGTCGGTGCACGAGGCCGGTCTGCTGCACCGCGACCTCGAACCCGGCAACGTGGTGATGGCCTCGGGCGGCCCGCGGGTGATCGGTTTCGGTGTCTCCCGGATCATCAAGGGCGTGGGCGCTCCCTCCGACCCCGCCGTCGGCGCCCCCGGGTACATGTCGCCGGAGCACCTCGCCGACGGACGCGTCACCGCGGCCACGGACGTGTTCTCCTGGGGCGCGGTGGTGGTGTTCGCGGCGACCGGCCGGGCCCCCTTCGACGCGGCGACCGTGCCGGGGGTGCTGCACAAGGTCCTCAAGGTCGATCCGGAGCTGGGCGGACTGGCGGAGCCGCTGCGCTCCGTGGTGGCCGCCGCCCTGGACAAGGATCCGGACGCCCGGCCGACCTCGCGACAGGTGCTGCACCGCCTGAGGGACCACGTGTGCGAGGCATCGAGGGCACTGGAAGCACCCCCGGCGACCGATCCGCCGTCCGACGCCGCCCCGGCGGATGGCGCAGGCGTCGACACCGCCCCACCCT
>NZ_QOCZ01000169.1 GCF_018207095.1 Nocardiopsis sp. MG754419
GGTCGAAGCGCCCGTCGTGGCCACGCGCGCCCGCCGGGCCGACCATGCCGCGGAACGCACGTTCCCGACCCACGCCCCGGGAGAGTCGCGACGTCCTCGCTCACCGCGCGGGGCCGGGAGCCGAACGTGCCTCGGAACGCGGGCGGTACGCGCGACGGGCGCGCTTGCCGCCTCCCCCACCCGCGTCTAGGGTGCGGACATCATCGAGGGGAAGCGGGGAGCCATGCGGGACACCACGGTCGAGGTCCACGGGCGCACGATCGCCCTCACCGACCTCGGTGATCCCGACGGCACACCCGTCCTGTTCTTCCACGGCGCCCCCATGAGCCGCCGGAACCTGGGCGACCAGCACGCAGAGTTCGCCGCGGCGGGGCTCCGGGTGATCTCCCCCGACCGGCCCGGATACGGGGGGTCGGACCCCGCGCCGGGCCGGTCCCTCACCGACGGGGCCGAGGACATGGCGGCGCTCGCCGACGCCTGCGGACTCGACCGCTTCTTCGTGGCCGCGCATTCCTCCGGTGGACCCTACGGGGTGGTCACGTCCGCGCTGTGGCCCGCCCGAGTGCGGGGAACGGTCCTGCTCGGCGGAGTCACCGACTTCGCGTGGGAGCCGGCGTGGGAGGGCTACTCCCCCGACGAGTGCGCCATGATGCGCCTGCCGGACGAACAGGCCGCCCTGGAATGGGGTGAACGCCACCTCGGAGCACGCGCTTCGGCCTGGCCCGAGCCCGACCGCGAGCTGTTCGCCACCCGGTACGTACCTCACCTGGCCGCCGCGGCGAAGGAGGCCTTCGCCCAGGGGGTGGGCGGCTACACCCAGGACGCGTGGGTCCAGGGGCGCCCCTGGACCTTCGATCCGGCGACGATCACCGGCCCCTGTCTGGTCGTGCACGGTGAGCAGGACACCGTGGTGCCCTTGGCGCACTCCGAGCACACCGCCGAACTCGTGCCGGGTGCCGAGCTTCGGGTCCTGCACGGTCACGGCCACGTGACCGTGCTGTGGGAACTCCCGGATCTGCTCACCGCGCTGCGCGAACCGCCCACGGACCCGTGAACGGTGCCATGCCCGACCCACCCGCCGGGCCCGCCTAGAGTGGTGCGGCGATGAACAACACCGAAGAGCGACCCCAGACCCCGGTCGGAGCACACGTTCCGGTCGCGGGCGGCATGGCCACCAAGGGCCTGGCCTACGCGGAGAAGATCGGCGCCGAGACCATCCAGGTGTTCGTGTCCAACCCCCGTGGGTGGGCCACCAACTCCGGGGACCCGGACCAGGACGCGATGTTGCGCGCGCGCACCGACCTGCCCGTGTTCGTGCACGCCCCGTACCTGATCAACCCGGGGACGCCCAGCGAGGAGACCGCCGCCAAGTCGATCACCTCCATGGAGCACGCGCTGCGCCGCAGCGCGGAGATCGGCGCCCTGGGCGCGGTCATGCACACCGGATCGGCCGTCTCGGGCAGTCGCGAGGACGGTCTGGCCCGCGCCCGCGAGCGTCTGTTGCCGATGCTGGAGCGGCTGGGCGAGGACGTGCCCCCGCTGCTGCTGGAGCCGATGGCCGGTCAGGGCCAGGTGCTGTGCGCCACCGTCGATGACCTGGTCCCCTACTTCGAGGCCCTGGACTGGCACCCCAACGTGGGCGTGTGCCTGGACACCGCGCACCTCTTCGCCGCCGGGCACGACATCTCCACGGTGGAGGGCATGCGCGAGGCGCTGGACCGCTTCGGTGCGGTGGTGGGCGCCGACCGGCTCAAGCTCATCCACGGCAACGACTCCAAGGCACCGTGCGGCAGCAACAAGGACCGACACGAGAACATCGGCAAGGGCCACATCGGCGCCGAGCCGTTCGCGGAACTGTTCCGTCACCCGGTGACCGCGGGGATCCCCATCACGTTGGAGACGCCCGGGCCGGAGGGACCGCACGCCGAGGACGTGGCCACCCTCAAGCGGCTGCGCGCGCAGGCCTGAGCCACCACCGTGTCTCGGGGCCCGTCGGATCCTTCTCGATCCGGCGGGCCCCGCTCGTGCGCGGACGGGTCGCACAGGGCGACCGTCATCTTCGCGGCTCGGTGCTCCCGGGCGTCTCGGTGGTCTCCGCGAGCACACGATCGACCCGGCGGGCGGTCTCGGCGATGACCCCGCGTGCGAGTAACGCGGTGACGGCCATGATCAGCCCGCCGACCAGGAACGGCAGCGCCAGGTCGATCCGGCCGAGCATCCCGCCCGCCAGCGCGCCGAGGGGGGTGACACCCCAACCGATCATCTTGCTCACCCCGGCCACGCGTCCGCGCACGCGTTCGGGGACCACGGTCTGGTGGTAGGGGACGGCCGCGATGTTGGCGGCCACGAGGCACAGACCCAGCCCCAGCAGGAAGGCGAAGGCCGTGTAGGGGTCGGGGGCCAGGCCCACGGCCACCGAGGCGGCGGCCACTCCCAGGTAGCCGCCGAGCACGACCGTGCGACGCCCCAGGCGGACGATCAGCCGGTCGGTCACCAGGGCGGCGAGGACGCCGCCGAGCGCGGACGACAGGGTGAAGACACCGAACAGCACGGCGGGAACGCCGAGCCCCTGGTGGGCGTAGAGCACCAGCGTCGCGCCGCCCATGTTCGCCCCGATCATCATCCCGGCGTTGCAGAGCATGTTGCCGCGCAGGATGCGGTCGCCGAAGACCAGCCGGAACCCCTCGCCGGTCGAACGCCGGAACCCCTCGGGCTCGACGGTCGCGCTCTCGTCGGTCACGGGGACGGAGCGGCGCCACACCATCGGGATGGCGCACAGCAGCGCCACGCACAGGGCGTAGGAACCGGCGATGCCCAGCAGGGGCGCGGCGGCTCCGGCCGCGAACAGGAACCCGGCCACCGGGCGGCCCAGGCAGTCCTGGGCGACCAACCGACCGCCCTCCACCCGGCTGTTGGCCCGGTCCAGCAACCGGGCCGGTACGAGCCGCACCACCGCGATCCGACTCGCGGGGTCGGTGACGGTCTCACAGCAGATGACCGCGAACATCGCCGCGTACAGCAGCGGGATCGACAGGTTGCCGGTCGGCAGGGTCAGGAGCAGGGCGACCATGACCAGGGCCGCGATCGTGTTGGACACGACCATGGCGCGCATGCGGTGCACCCGGTCGATGAGCACCCCCGACAGCGGGGCCAGCAGCAGCCAGGGCAGGAACCGCACGGCGGTCAGCCCGGAGACGAGCAGGGGGTCCTGGGTGAGGGAGACGGCGATCAGCGGCAGCGCGACGGCGAGCATGCCGTCGCCCAGGTTGGTGAACACCCCGGCGCCCCAGAAGCGGTGGAAGTCGGGGCCGAGCCGGTCGGCGCGCGGGGTGGTCGGGTCGATGGGTGCTGTGGTCATGGTGCGGCTCCTGGAGGGGGGTGGGTTCTCAGGTGGCGCTACGGTCCGTTCGACCCTGTGCCGGGACCCGCGTCGGGCTCCGTGCCGGACGCCGTGACGGAGCCTTCGGCGGGTGTCTCACCGGAACCACCGGTCGCCTCGGCCAGGTGGGGGAACAGGTCGGTCTGCAGCTCCACCATCTCGGTCTCGGGGTGGGTCTGGGCGGTGCGCTCCTCGTAACGGCGGGTCCAGGACCGGATGAACTCCACGAGCTCACCGGCGAACTCCTCGGTCTCCTCCGGTGTCATCCGCGCCTGGGAGACCGAGTCCTGCATCGCCGTCTGCCAGCGACGCACGCGCGGTTCGTCGGACCGTTCCCGGGAGAGGGCGTGCCAGCGGTCGAGCCGCTCTCGACGCCCGGTGTAGTAGCGGCCCAGGACGATCTCGGCGGCTTCGCGGGTCGCCGGGTCGCGCAGGTGTTCGCTACCGCTCAAGCGCCAACCACCCGGCCGGATCCGCCACCAACGATCACGGCGACCGGAATGTCCGGGGTCGGCGTCCACGAACCCGAACCGGGCCAGCTGCCGCAGGTGGTAGCTGGTGGAGCCGCTGCTCTCCCCCAGGGTCCTACCGAGAATGGTGGCGGTCGCGGGGCCGTGGGAGCGGAGCACGTCGAGGATGCGGGCGCGCAGCGGATGGGCCAGCCCGCGCAGTGCATCGGCGTCGATGTTCAGGGGTCGGGTCGATTCGGGTTCCTCGTTCATGCCATGACCGTATCGCAAAGATATCTTTGCAAAAATACCTTTGCAGAAGAACCTTTGGAGAAATCCCGGAACACCAGACCGTTCGGCGAGGAACCTCCTCCTCGTCCTCCGCCGTCGTATGGGGGACAATGGGCCTGAGCGCTCGTCGTGTCTCAGGGGTTCGGAACGAAGGAGAGTGTGACCGCATGGATCCGATTTCCATGATCATCGCGGTGATGATCGCGGTCGGCGGGTTCCTCGCGGGCCGCGCCACCACCAAACGCCAGGTCGCCCGACAGTTCCCGTCACAGCACCACGACCCCCGCGCGCTCCAGGGCGACCGGTCCCGGCCCGCCACCCCCCAACCCATCTGCGGCTGTGGCCACAACCTGGTCTTCCACGACCAGGAGACCAAGCGCTGCCAGACCCAGGTCGTCATCCCCGGCCGGTGGACCGGACAGAGCAACTCCACCTATCGACAGTGCATGTGCCAGGGCTACCGCGGTCCGGTCCCCGTCGACGAGTACTACGCCCCCGACTACCTCGACGGCACCGGCTCCTGACCCCTCCCCCGTTCGACCACGTCCACGCGACGAAGCCGCACGAGCGCTGATTCGGCCTGCCGAGGACCCCGTAGCCGCCGTAGAGGGTGTGCGGAAGAAGTACCGAGGTCACCAGAACCAGACAGGGGCGACATGTCCGTTTCTCGACAACTTGCGAAAACGACCCCTCAACGCTGACGGAACACCAGGTCGGCGAGACTGCTCCCCGCGCACGCGGGGATGGACCCGTCCCGGCAACCATCGGTTGCCGAGGCGGTAGCTGCTCCCCGCGCACGCGGGGATGGACCCAGCCCGTACCAGGTGGGCATCACCCACTCCGGCTGCTCCCCGCGCACGCGGGGATGGACCCTAATTCACTCTGTGCACACGGCGGTACTTAGTCTGCTCCCCGCGCACGCGGGGATGGACCCGCCCACCCCGCGTGAACCATCCTGTTCACCATCTGCTCCCCGCGCACGCGGGGATGAAACCGCCCCGCCCCTCCCACACGGGAGAGACGGGGCCTGCTCCCCGCGCGCGGGGATGAAACCGGGAGGCGCGCGCCGGCCGGGGCGGCTACGCCGCGGTCGAGCGTGTCACAAGCTGCAACGGGCGTCGGTGGGCGGGGATTCGAGGTCGAGCAGATAAGCGTCGACCACGTCGTCGACGCACTCGCTGCCGCCGAGGAGGTAGGCGCCGTGCTGCTTGCCCTCGACCGTGAGCAGGCTCGCGTCGAGAGCCCGCGCCAGCGCGATGCCGCCCTCGTACGGCGTCCCTGGATCCCCGGTGACCGAGACGACGAGCGTCTCGGGGAGACCTTCGACGTCGGTGAGCCAGGGCTCGTCGCGGGTGGGCGGTGCGGGCCACGCCTCGCATTCGCTGTGGTACTCACCCGCCGTGAACACGTCGAGGGCGAACATCGGAGCCACCTCCCCGACCGAGCGCGCGAGCGCGGTCTGCTCTTCGGGCTCCAAGCGAGGCTGATCCATGCAGCGCACGGCGATGTTCGTGTCGAGGTCCGTGGCGTAGACGCCGTCCGCGGTGCGGGCGTAGAAGTTGTCGCGCAGAACGAGCATCTCGTCGGGGTTTCCCGCTTCGAGCGAGGTCAGCGCGGAGATGACGTCGGGCCAATGCGCTTCGGAGTACAGGCCCGCGGTGATGCCGAGGTAGGCGTCCCAGACGCTCACCTCTCGGCCGTCGGCGGCCGCCGGCGGTGTCTCGACGAGCGGCTCCACGATGTCGTGCAGGCGATCGTTCGCGGCCGCGGGGTCGGTGCCGAGCACGCAGTCGGACGACTCGGCGCAGAGTGCGGCGAGGTCATCGAATCGCTCCTGCGCGACGGCGAACTGGGAGAGGCGGAGTTCGCTCGCCGTCAGGTCGGGAGAGACGGCCCCGTCGAGCACCATCGCGCGGACCTTGTCGGGGTGGCTCTCGGCGTACATGGCACCGAGCTCGGAGCCGTAGCTGTAGCCCAGATAGGTCAGCCGGTCGTCGCCGAGCACCTCGCGCATGATGTCCATGTCGCGCACGACGTTGGTCGACCCGGCGTTGACGAGGTTCTCGACGCCACCGGAGGCCTCGGTACAGCGCTCCGCGAGCTCTGTCGCCTGCTCGGCGCTCCTGATGTCGTGCACCGCGCCGAACCGCGGCACGTCACCCGCGTCGTACTCCTGGTCGGTATAGCAGTCCAGGGCCGGGGTCGACGAACCGATCCCACGCGGGTCGAAACCGACGATGTCGAAACGCTCGGCCACAGGGCCGTCCTGCAACAGTGGCAGGGAGGACGCGACGAAGGCAGTGCCGGATCCGCCGGGCCCGCCCGGGTTGATCAGCAGTGAGCCCTCGGCCTCACCCGTGGCGGGCAGGCGCAGGAGCGCGATGTGCGCGCTCTCCCCCTCCGGCTCGTCGTAGTCGAGCGGGACCTCGACCGAGGCGCATTCGAGCTCCGGGGTGGCGAACAGCTCGGCGTCCGCCGCGTTCGTCGCGGTGTCCTCGCAGCCGGCCCAGTCGAGTCGCTGATCGAGGTAGGCACCGAGGTCCGTGTCCGCGCCGAAGTCCGATGGAGGCGAGGCGGTCGCGCATCCGGCGAGTAGGAGGAGTACGGCCGTGGAGGCCGCGGCGAGCCCGGTCTCCACGTGCCGGGATCGTCGGAGGAGCCGAGGATGTGGTCGCATGCGTTTCTCCTGTGTCGGGCCGCGGTCGTGTGCGACGGCGCGGTGGTGGTTGACGGAGTGTTCTCGGGTCGGGGCGTCCAGAGGCGCGAGAGGACGGGGACATGGCCGGTCGGTGCGGGGAACGTCAGCTCTCGATCCCGTCCGTCTCGGCGTCCAGGAGCCGATGGTGGCGGAAGGTCAGTGCTCGTTCGGTCGCCGCGAGACCGGCGGTGACCGTGAGAACCGTGTTCGCCCACGCCGGCAGAGCGACGGGCGAGACGAACGGGGTGAGGTGATCGGCCCAGAGCGATGACCGGGTGACCAGTTCGAGTACCTGCGGGGCGAGCAGGATCAGATTGATCGTCAGCACGATGACGGCACAGACGGCCAGTGCGCGCCCGACCCCGGGGTGCCGACGAGAGAGCTTGGCGCGCAGGTACTCGGGCGTCCCCGGTACGGGATCGAGACGCCGCCGGTCACCGTCCGCGCTGATCAGGTGGATGCGCTCCATGCCGTACCTGCTCGCGGCGACCTCGATGCCGTCCGATCCGAGCGCGAAGCGGACCGGCATATCCCGGGTTCGCAGGTGCCGGCCGTCCAGGTAGAGCGAGGCCCGGCCCCAGGTGTGGTCGACATCGACGGTCGCCGTCGAGGCGTCGGGAAGGTCGATCGCGAAGCGCGTGCGTTGTAGCCCGAGGGAGGGGCGGAACGGCGGCAACGGCGAACCCGGCTCCGGATCGGGCGTCGACCACGTCGACGTGGCTCCGCCGAGGTCTTCGGACTCGTCGAAGCCGTGCGGATCGTTCCACTCCGCACCGGCCCAGGGGTCGTACCGGTCGCTCATGTCCCACCCCGCCCGGGGCGGCGACGGAGAGGAGCACCATCGCGAAGACTTTCTAGCATGATCATGCTAAAAAAAGTAGCACACGCATGCCAGCAATGGAATAGGGTGGTCGTATGCCCAAGAGAGCCGACCCCGATGTCCGCCGAGAACAGGTCGCCGACGCCGTGATCGACGAGATCGCCGCGCACGGGATCCGCTCGGTGACCCTCGCCCGCATCGCCGCACGCACCGGCCTGGCCATCGGGAGCATCCGGCACTACTTCGGCGACACCATTCGCGAGGTCATGCGCTTCACGCTGGGCGTCCTCATGCAGCGCGTCGCCTCGCGCGACGCGACGATGTCCGAGGACCCGATGGCACGGCTCGTGGACGCGATCGCCTTCACCGCGCCGACCAGCGAACAGGAACGCCGGGAGAACATCGCTCTCGTCGAGTACCGCGTCATGGCGCGCACGGACCCGGAACTCGCGGCCGACATCGCCGCCACGTCCCTCGCGGCCGCGGAGGCGGTCCGCTCGGCACTGCGCGACGCGCTGGCCGACCGCAGCATCGACGAGGAGGCGCTGCACCGCGAGGCACTCCTGTTGTTCGCCCTGGTCGAGGGCTTCTCGTTCAGTTCGGCGCTGTCCTCCGACCCGTTGCACGAGACGGACGTCCGTGCCGTCGTGACGGCGACCCTGCAGCGTCTGCGCGACGCCTATCCGGCCTCCGACAAAGCCGCCGAGGGAACGGCCGGGGCTCCCTCTTGCGCCGAGGAGTCACGGGGTCACGGCCGGCACGTCGTCGACGGCCACCACACCCCCGACCACCTCGACGGCACCGGCTCCTGACCCCTCCCCGGACCGACCACGTCCCCGCATGCGGGAACCTGGGGTTGCGGACCGGCGACGCGCCGGGGTGACAACGCCCTCGCGCGCCGCGAGAATATCCGCGCACCGAACAGCCGAAGAGTGGACGTTGACCAAGTGACGACCCCTGTGACACCCACGATCGACCAGCGCATCGCCGAGGAACTCGGCGTGGGCGCGCACCAGGTCCGCGCCACCGTCGAACTCCTCGACGGCGGATCGACCGTGCCCTTCATCGCCCGGTACCGCAAGGAGGCGACCGGCGCGCTGGACGACGCCCAGCTGCGCGCCCTCGAGGAACGCCTGCGCTACCTGCGGGAGATGGACGAACGGCGCACGGCGATCCTGGAGTCGATCCGTGCCCAGGGCAAGTTGGACGACGAGCTGGAGGCCCGCATCAACGCGGCCGACTCCAAGGCCCGTCTGGAGGACATCTACCTCCCCTTCAAGCCCAAGCGCCGCACCAAGGCACAGATCGCCCGCGAGGCCGGGCTCGAACCCCTGGCCGAGGGCCTGATCGGCGACCCCTCCCTGGACCCGCAGGAGACGGCGTCCGCCTACGTGGACACCGACAAGGGCGTGGCCGACACCAAGGCCGCCCTGGACGGGGCCCGCGCCATCCTGGTGGAACGCTTCGCCGAGGACGCCGACCTCACCGGTCACCTGCGCGAACGTCTGTGGGAGAAGGGCCGACTGGGCTCGACCGTGCGGGAGGGCAAGGAGGAGGCCGGCGCCAAGTTCGCCGACTACTTCGACTTCTCCGAACCCCTCACGGCGCTGCCCTCGCACCGTGTCCTGGCCATGTACCGGGGGGAGAAGGAGGAGGTCCTCACGCTGAACCTGGAGCCGGAGGAGACCCCCGAGCCCGGCCCCGACGGCACCGTTCCGCGCAGCAGCTACGAGAACGCCATCGCCTCCCACTTCGACATCGTCGACCGGGGTCGCCCCGCCGACCGGTGGCTCCAGGACACCGTCCGCTGGGCCTGGCGCACCCGTGTCCTGGTGCGTCTGGACATCGACGTGCGCATGCGTCTGTGGCAACAGGCCGAGGACGACGGCGTCAACGTGTTCGCCGCCAACCTGCGCGACCTGCTGCTGGCCGCTCCGGCCGGCACCCGCGCCACCCTGGGTCTGGACCCGGGTCTGCGCACCGGCGTGAAGGTCGCCGTCACCGACTCCACCGGCAAGGTCGTGGCCACCGACACGGTCTTCCCGCACGCGCCCCGCCGCGACTGGGACGGCTCCATCGACCGCCTCGCGAAGCTGTGCGCCGCCCACCAGGTGGAACTCGTGGCGATCGGCAACGGCACCGCCTCCCGCGAGACCGACAAGCTCGCCGGCGACCTGCTCAAACGCCACCCCGAACTCACGCTCACCAAGGTGATGGTGTCCGAGGCCGGCGCGTCCGTGTACTCCGCCTCGGCCTACGCCTCCGAGGAACTACCGGACCTGGACGTGTCCCTGCGCGGCGCCGCCTCCATCGCCCGTCGCCTGCAGGACCCCCTCGCGGAGCTGGTGAAGATCGACCCCAAGTCCATCGGGGTGGGCCAGTACCAGCACGACCTGGCCGAGGCCAAGCTGTCGCGGTCGCTCGACGCGGTGGTCGAGGACTGCGTGAACGGTGTGGGCGTGGACGTCAACACGGCCTCCGTGCCGCTGCTGACCCGGGTGTCCGGCGTGACCTCCACCCTGGCCCGCAACATCGTGGCGCACCGTGACACCAACGGCCCCTTCCGCACCCGTCAGGCGTTGCTTTCGGTGCCGCGCCTGGGCCCCAAGGCCTACGAACAGTGCGCGGGCTTCCTGCGCGTGCCGAACGGCGACGACCCGCTGGACGCCTCCGCGGTGCACCCCGAGGCCTACCCGGTGGTGCGTCGCATCCTCGACACCGTCGACGCCGACCTGGCCACGCTCATCGGGGACAAGAAGGCGCTGTCGGGCCTGCGTCCCGAGGACTTCGTCGACGACACGTTCGGCCTGCCGACCGTCACCGACATCCTCAGCGAGTTGGACAAGCCCGGTCGCGACCCCCGTCCCGCCTTCACCACCGCCACCTTCAAGGAGGGCGTGGAGAAGCTCGACGACCTGGAACCGGACATGATACTGGAGGGCGTGGTCACCAACGTGGCGGCCTTCGGGGCGTTCGTGGACGTGGGCGTGCACCAGGACGGCCTCGTGCACGTGTCGGCCATGTCCCGCAGGTTCGTGCAGGACCCGCGGGAGATCGTCAAGCCCGGTGACATCGTCAAGGTCAAGGTGCAGGACGTGGACATTCCGCGTAAGCGCATCTCGCTGACCATGCGCCTGGACGACGAGGCCCCGCAGGGCGGCGGCCGGGGCGACCGCGGGGAACGCGGCGGCGACCGTGGTGACCGTGGTGACCGCCGTCGCGGCAATGGCGGCGGAAACGGCCGGGGCGGCGACGGCGGCGGAAACGGTCGCGGTGGGAACAACCGGGGCGGCGACGGGAACCGTCGACGCGACAGCGCCCCGGCCGCCTCCGGCGCCATGGCCGACGCGCTGCGCCGCGCGGGCCTGGGCAAGTAGCACCGCACCGGACGGACCCTTGAGACGGCGGGGCCGGGGAGATGCCCTCCCCGGC
>NZ_QOCZ01000170.1 GCF_018207095.1 Nocardiopsis sp. MG754419
TTCCTTCGAGCGTCGTGATGACCGTGGTGGTCGTTCGCACGAGCGTCGGGATGACCGCGACCGTGGTGGTTTCCGGGGTGACCGGGACCGTCGCGACGACCGTCCGCGTCGTGATGACCGACCGCGCCGGGACGACCGGCCCCGCCGGGACGATCGGGGCGGCCGACGCACGGACCAGCGCGGCCCCGCGCCGGCCGATGGCGTCAAGAACGAGAATCAGCTCTCGAAGGCGGCCCGTGAGCGCCTCAACGCGCTGCGCGCCGACTACGACCCGCGCGACGACGACCGCCACGGCGACGACCGTGACTCCTACACGGACGTCCCCGACGGCATCCGTCTGCAGAAGGCGCTCGCGGCGGCCGGTGTCGCCAGTCGTCGGGCCAGCGAGGAGATGATCGCCGCCGGTCGCGTCAGTGTCGACGGTCACGTCGTCCGTCGCTTCGGCGCCCGCGTGGACCCGGAGGCCTCCGAGATCCGTGTCGACGACATGCGCGTGGTCACGGCCCCGGACAAGCTGTACTTCGCGCTGAACAAGCCCCGCGGCGTGGTCAGCACCATGTGGGACCCCCAGGGGCGTCCGACCCTGGCCGACTACACCGGTCAGACCGCGGAGCGCATCTTCCACGTCGGTCGCCTGGACACCGAGACCGAGGGTCTCATCCTGTTGACCAACGACGGCGACCTCGCCAACCGGCTCACGCACCCGCGCTACAAGGTCATCAAGACCTACGTCGCCAAGGTGCCCGGCCCGGTGCCGCACCGTGTGGTGCGCGAGGTCACCAAGGGCGTGGAACTGGAGGACGGCCCCGTGAAGGTCGACTCCTTCCGGGTGGTCGACAACGACGACCAGCAGGCCATGGTGGAGATCCGTCTGCACGAGGGGCGCAAGCACATCGTGCGTCGCCTCATGGAGGAGGTGGGCCACCCGGTCTCGGACCTGGCCCGCACCCAGGTCGGCCCGATCGACCTGAACAACCTCAAGCTGGGCACCATGCGTGCGCTCAGCCAGCGTGAGGTCGGCGAACTGTACAAGGCGGCGGGGCTCTGACCGAGCGCTGTCGATACAGTTGACGGCGGTCGCCCCACAACCGGGGCGGCCGCCGTCGCGCGTACGCGGGGCGGCCGGGACGCACAACGTGGACGAGACGGGGACAGAACGTGGCGGTACGGGCCATCCGTGGAGCGGTGCAGGTCGACGCGGACGAACGCGAGCAGGTGCTGGAGGCCACCGCGGAGCTGGTCTCCGAGGTGATGCGGCGCAACGGGCTCGCCACCGACGACGTCATCAGTGTGGTGTTCACCGCCACACCCGACCTCAACAGCGAGTTCCCGGCCCTGGCCGCCCGCGGCCTCGGTTTCGCCGACGTTCCGCTGATGTGCGCCACCGAGATCGCCGTGCCGCACGCCCTTCCGAGGGTGATCCGACTCATGGCCCATGTCGAGACGGACCGGCCCCGCTCCGACATCCAGCACGTGTACCTGCGCGGCGCGCAGGCGTTGCGACTGGACATCGCGCAGTAGGGCGCGGCTCACGCGTGGAGCGCCCCCGTCGCGAGGCCGTACCCTGGGGATTTCAGGAGTAGGTCGGAGACGGGGAGTACGCGAGTGAGCAGCGGCACGGCCGGGGAGCGGCGGACCGAACCGCGTGGGGTGACGGTGGTCGGCACCGGACTCATCGGCACCTCGATCGCGCTGGCCCTGCGTGAGCACGGCGTCGACGTCACACTGTCCGACCCCGACCCGGCGTCGTTGCGGCTCGCCTGTGACCTGGGTGCCGGACGTCCCCTGGACGAAGCGGACACGGTCGCCCCGGCCGACCTCGCGGTGATCGCCGCCCCGCCGGACGTCATCCCGAGGGTGCTGCGCGACGCTCAGGACCGCGGCCTGGCCCACGTGTACACCGACGTGGCCAGCGTGAAGGTGAGCGTGCTGCGCGAGGCCGAACGGCTGGGCTGTGACATGGCGACGTTCGTGCCCGGACACCCCATGGGAGGGCGGGAGAAGCACGGTCCCGGGGCCGCCCGCGCCGACCTGTTCCTGGGCCGGTCCTGGGCACTGTGCCCCACGGCGAAGGCCGACCCGGGGGCCGTGGCCGCCGTGACCGAGCTGGCCCGCCTGTGCGGGGCCGACCCGCTGGTGCTGGACGGTGGCGCCCACGACCGTGCCGTGGCCCTGGTCTCCCACGCTCCGCACGTGGCCGCCTCCGCCGTGGCCGCGCGTCTGCTCGCCGGTGACGCGACCGCGCTGGCCCTGGCCGGCCAGGGTGTCCGCGACGTCACACGCATCGCCGGCGGCGACCCGGCCATGTGGGAGGAGATCCTCACGCACAACGCCGCTCCGGTGGCGCGGGTGCTGGGCGAGGTCGCCGCCGACCTGGCCGCCACCGCCGAGGCGTTGCGCGGTTGCGCCGAGGCCGCCGACGACGGCGTCGACGCCCGGCGACCCGCCCCCGTGCGCGACCTGCTGGAGCGGGGACGCTCCGGCCAGGGGCGCATCCCCGGCAAGCACGGGTCGGTCCGCCGCCCCGAGTACACCGTCATCCCCGTGGTCATCCCCGACCAACCCGGCGCGCTGGGCCGGCTCTTCGCCGCGGCGGCCACCGCGGGGGTCAACATCGAGGACGTACGGATCGAGCACAGCCCCGGTCTGCCCCTGGGTGTGGCCGAGTTGTACGTGCTGCCCGAGGCGGTGGACACCCTCGCCGTGGCGCTGTCGGCCGACGGGTGGTCGGTCCACCCGGGGGTGTGACGGACGGGGTGCGGGGCGCCCGGGCGTGGCGCGAGGGCGACCCGCCCGAAGGTAGGCTGGGGCGTCGGCAGACACTGGACCGGTCGAGGGAGTCAGCAGTAGTGAGCGCGCAGGGCACGGGTATCGTCATCGCCATCGACGGTCCCTCCGGGTCGGGCAAGTCGAGCACGGCCAAGGGTGTCGCCAAGGCGCGGGAACTGCGCTACCTCGACACCGGGGCCATGTACCGGGCCCTGACCTGGTGGATGTTGCACCACGGGGTGGACGTCGGCGACCCCGCCGCGGTGGCCGCCCAGGTCGAACGCCCCGTGATCACCATGGGAACCGACCCGAACGCCCCCACCGTGGAGGTCGACGGCCGGGACGTGGCCGCCGACATCCGGGGCAAGGACGTCACCACCAGCGTCAGCGCCGTCTCGGCGGTGCCCGAGGCGCGTGAGCTGCTGGTGCGCACCCAGCGCGAGGTCATCGCCGCGGCCAGGGCCGAGTCGGCCGGCATCGTGGTGGAGGGCCGGGACATCACCACGGTGGTGGCCCCCGACGCTCCGGTGAAGCTGTTCATCACCGCCAGCGCCGAGGCCCGCGCCCAGCGCCGCAGCAAGGAGGTCCGCACCGGTGACGTCGCGGCCACCCAGGCCGATCTGGCCCGCCGCGACAAGCTGGACTCCAGCCGTGTCCACTCGCCGCTGACCAGGACCGAGGACGCCACCGAGCTGGACACCACCGGCCTGACCCTGGACGAGGTCGTCGCCCTCGTGGTCAAGCTGGCCGACGAGGTCGCGGCCGAGTAGGTCCGGCCGAGCGTCGACGGTGCGGGCGACCCGCCCCACCGCCCCTTCCGAGGGGAACACCGAACCCGCCACAGGGGTTCACCCTGTGGCAGTACGGGCGCCTCGCACGAGGCGCCCGCAGTGATTCACGTGGCGATCGCGTCGAATCAACGCATCCTCGCGGCACGCATCCTGGGCGCGCGAGGACCTCGAACCGGGAGTTGAGAGTGTATGAGTGAGTTCGAAGTGTCCACCGTGGGACACGAGTCCGAGGACACCGAGGCGGCCCTGCCGGTCGTGGCCGTGGTGGGTCGACCCAACGTCGGCAAGTCCAGCCTGGTCAACCGCATCATCGGCCGTCGCGAGGCCGTGGTCGAGGACGTGCCGGGTGTGACCCGTGACCGGGTCGCCTACGACGCGGAGTGGCAGAACCAGCGGTTCACGCTGGTGGACACCGGCGGATGGGAGACCAGCGTCAGCGGACTGGCCGCCATGGTCGCCCGACAGGCCGAGTACGCGGCGCAGACCGCCGACGTGATCCTGTTCGTCGTGGACGCCACCGTCGGCATCACCGACGCCGACGCGGCCGTCACCCGGGTGCTGCGCGCCACCGAGCGTCCCGTCGTCCTGGCCGCCAACAAGGTGGACGGTGGTCGGCAGGAGGCCGACGCCCTCGACCTGTGGAACCTCGGTGTGGGTCAGCCCTTCCCGATCAGTGCCCTGCACGGTCGCGGCACCGGTGACATGCTCGACGCCCTGGTGGAGGCCTTCCCCGAGACCCCCCAGGGTGAAGATGAGGAGGACGGCGAGGACGGTCCTCCGCGGGTGGCCCTGCTGGGTCGACCCAACGTCGGCAAGTCCAGCCTCCTCAACCGCCTGGCCGGTGAGGACCGGGTGGTCGTGGACTCCGTCGCGGGCACCACACGCGACGCGGTCGACGAGCTCATCGAGCTCGGCGGCAAGACGTGGAAGTTCATCGACACCGCCGGTATCCGGCGCCGGTTCCGGGCCCTGCAGGGCGCGGACTACTACGCGACCATGCGCACCGGCACCGCCCTGGAGCGGGCCGAGGTCGCCGTGGTGCTGATGGACGTCAGCGAACCGCTCGCCGAGCAGGACATCCGCGTGGTGGAGCAGGTCGTCGAGGCCGGTCGCGGTCTGGTGCTGGCCTTCAACAAGTGGGACATCCTCGACGAGGAGCGCCGGATCTATCTGGAGAAGGAGATCGACCGGCAGTTGGCGCGGGTGTCCTGGGCCCCCCGGGTGAACATCTCCGCGGCCACCGGCCGTCACATGGAGCGTCTCGTCCCGGCGATCGAGACCAGCCTGGACGGTTGGAACCAGCGCATTCCCACGGGCCGGCTCAACAACTGGCTCAAGGAGCTCGTGGCCGCCACACCCCCGCCGGTGCGCGGTGGTCGCCAGCCCAAGATCCTGTTCGCCACCCAGGCCGGAGCGCGTCCGCCGCACTTCATCCTGTTCACGACCGGGTTCCTGGAGGACAACTACCGGCGCTTCATCGAGCGGCGTCTGCGCGAGGACTTCGGGTTCGAGGGCACCCCGGTGCATCTCAGCATGCGTATTCGGGAGAAGAAGGCCGGCGCCCCGGGCCGCGCCTCCAAGGGCAGTGTGCGCCCCGACCGCAAGCCGCGTGGCGGCGGCCGACGCTGACCTCGTCGCCGCACTTCGAGGACCACTGAGCGCGACCGGTCCGATGTCCGGAGGGCTCCCCGTGATCGGGGAGCCCTCCGTCGTGTGCGCACGGTGGCCGACCGGGCCACGAAGGCGCCCCGCCGGGGACGGAGCGCCCGGGGGCGTGGGGTCAGGAGTCCGTGGGCAGGCGCCGCACGTTGCTCCGTTGCACGGTGACCCCCGCGTCCCCGTCGGGGCGCGGGTAGGGGAGCGGCCCACGGTCGACCGGGCCGCGTTCCGGTACCGGGATGGCGGGTGCGCCCGGCAGTGGCCGGCCCGCGCTCTCCTGCATGCGCCACACCACCAGCACGCCCACCACTCCGGCACCCATGACCAGCCAGGCCGGAGCGTAGAGGTTGCCGGTGGACTGCACCAACGACTCGGCGACGAGCGGGGTGGTGCCACCGAACAGCGCCACGGAGAGGTTGAAGCTGATCGCCAGGGCGCCGTAGCGGACCTTGGTGGGGAAGAACGCGGGCAGGGCCGCGGGCGCGGCCCCGGAGAAGTGGACCAGGGTGATCGCCAGGACCACCACACCGAAACCGACCGCCCACAGACTGCCCTGTTGGATGAGCCAGAAGGCGGGCAGTGACAGGACGATCGCGAACAGACTGCCGGAGAGCAGCACGGGTCTGCGGCCCACCCGGTCGCTCAACCGCCCGAAGGTCGTCACCGTCGCCAACATGAACACCATCGCGCCCAGGGTCACCACCAGACCCATCGCGGTGCTGTAGCCCAGTTCGGCGTCCAGGTAAGTGGGCAGGTAGGCGGTCACCATGTAGTTGTTGACGTTGAAGACCAGTACCAGGCCCACGCACATGAGGATGGCGGGCCACTGACCCACGATGGTCTCCCGCAGCTGACCCTTGCGCCGGTCCCCCTCGGAATCCTTGGCGAAGCCGTCGGTGTTCTCCGCGAAGACCGGTGTCTCCTCCAGCTTGATCCGCAGGTACAGGCCGATGGCGCCCAACGGCAGGGCGAGCAGGAACGGGACGCGCCACCCCCAGTCCTGCATGGCCTCCGAACCCAGGGCCACCGTCATCAGCGTGACGATCGAGGCGCCTCCGACGTAACCGCTGACCGTGCCGAACTCCAACCACGAGGCCAGGAAACCGCGACGGCGGTCGGGTGCGTACTCGGCGATGAAGGTGGTGGCGCCGCCGTACTCGCCGCCCGTGGAGAAGCCCTGGAACATGCGGGCGACCAACAGCAGGATGGGCGCGGCGATACCGATGTCGGCCGCCGACGGGATGAGCCCGATCGAGAAGGTGCTCACCGCCATGAGCAGCATGGTGAAGGCGAGCACCTGCTTGCGTCCGACCCGGTCACCGAGCGGACCGAAGAACATGCCGCCGAGAGGACGGACGAGGAAGGCGGCGGCGAAGGTGGTGAAGGTGGCGATGAGTTGCACGCCGCCCGACTGGGAAGGGTAGAAGACCAGGCCGATCGTCACGGCCAGGTAGCTGTAGACACCGAAGTCGTACCACTCGGTCGCGTTGCCGATGGCCGCCGCCGTCACGGCCTTGCGGGTGGCGTGATGGTCGGTGCTCAGAGTCCCCCGGCCGTCGGGGCTCGCGCCACCGTCGGGTGCTGTGTCGCTCACGTCTCTCCCTCGATGATCTCACTGTGCGTTCCTACATAAGCACTTAAGGTGAAATAACGGTGGGATGTGGACGTGTCGACGGCCCGGTAGCGTGACGGTATGCGCAAAGTGCTGGTCAGCGCCTGTCTGATGGGTCGCCGGGTTCGCTATGACGGACGGGCCTAACCGGTGGACGACACCACCGTCGAACGCTGGAGGGCGGAGGGGCGCCTGGTCGTGCACTGTCCCGAGATCTCCGGCGGCCTGCCCGTGCCCCGGCCGCCCGCCGAGATCGAGCCGGGAGCCGACGCCGCCGACGTCCTCGCCGGATGCGCCCGCATCCTCACCCCCGAGGGCGCGGACGTGACCGCGCACTTCGTCTTTGGAGCCCGCGCGGCGGTGGCCACCGCGCTGGAGCACGGGGTGGCCGTGGCGCTGCTCCAACAGTCCAGCCCCTCCTGCGGCTCCCGTGACATGTACGACGGCACCTTCGCCGGACACAAGGTGGCGGGGGAGGGCGTCACCGCACACCTGCTCCGCGCCCACGGGATCCCCGTGCTCGACGAGGGCCGGGTGGCCGAGGCGGCGCGTCTGTTGGCCGAGGCGGAGTCGACCGCCACACGCGCCGCCCCCGAGGATCAGGGCTTGACCACCTCATAGTGCAGGCAGGCGAAGGCGCCGAGGAGCCTCGCCGACAACGGGCGCAGTTCCACCCTGCCGTCCAGCAGGGGGGCGCCGCCGCCCAGGCTGACCGGGGCGACCGACACCCGCACCTCGTCGAGCAGCCCCAACCGGGCCAGGTCGGCGGCGATCCGTCCTCCGCCCACCACCCAGATGTCTTTCCCCTCGGCGGCCTTCACCATCTCCTGGTGCAGCGTGCGCAGCTCCTCGTCGGTGTCGGCGCTGACGAACCGCAGATCGCCTTCGATCCTCGGCAGGTCGCGGTGGGTGAGCACCCAGGTGGGCGCCTGGTACTGCCAGGGCCGATCACCCTCGTGTTCGAGGATCCACTCGTAGGTGGTGGCGCCGAGCACGATCGCGCCGGCGCCGTCGATGAAGGCGGCGGTCTCGTCGATCGCTTCGCTGTTCGAGCCGCCCTCCTGCGCTCCCTCCACCGCGAACAGCCACTCCAGGGAGTTCTCGGGGTCGGCGATGAAGCCGTCCAGGCTGGTGGCGGTCTCGTAGACGGTCCTGGTCATGTCGTTCCTCCGTAGCGATCCTGTAGCCACTCGATCGGGTCTCCGTGGTCCATCTCCACACCCGCCTCCCGCACCATGTGCCGCACGAGTTGCCTGCGGTGCGCCGCGAAGGTGAGCACGTGCACCACGACGCTGCCCAGAACGAAACTCTCCGGCGGGTCGCACAGAGCGTCGATGAGCCGGTCGCCCCAGGCTCCGCGCCGTCCGATGTCGCCGACCGTGGCGATCCAGCGGGCGCCCACCTCGCGATGCCGTGTCCGAAGGGACGCGGGGTCCTCACCCCCGCGGTCGGGGAAGTCGGCCCCCTCGATGGAGGCCAACCACACCTCCTTCGACCACACCAGGTGGTCCAGGGTCTGCGCGATCGACTCCTCGGGGCCGTCCCAACCGAGGACGGTCCGACCGGGGGAGCGCACCTTCCGGTACTCCTCCTCCGGCAACCCGGCGGCCACCTCGATGAGCCGGGCCGTGTCGTCGACGTCGTGGTGCACCTGAAAGGCGGTGAGGTCCATGCCGGGCCGTCCCCTCGGGTGTTCCTCCACCCACAGGTGGAACGGTGGATGGAAGTGGACCCCGTTGGGTGCGGGCAGCCACCGTTCGCTGCCCTCCGTGGTGGCGCTGGGCGGGTGCCCGAAGGCGCGCGCGAACGCGCGGGTGAACCCCTCCACCGAGGCGTAGCCGGCGAGGAACGCGGCGTCGGTGACACCGGTGCCCTGCCCGATCTGCCAGGCGGCCCGCTCCAGCAGCACTCTGCGGCGCAGGGCCACCGGTGACTCCCCGGTGTCGCGGGCGAAGGTGCGGCTGAAGTGGAACGGCGAGGCGTGCGCCTGCCCGGCCATGTCGCTGAGCCGGGTGTTGTCCTCGGCCAGGACGGCGTCGAGCAGCTCCCGCAGTCGGTCGCGTCCGGACGGTGCGGCGGAGGTGGGGTCGGTCATGAGACCAGTATGTTCACCCGGCCCCCGGACGCGCTTGACCGTTCTTGCGCACTCGGGTGGGCGTGTCCGAGCACCGTGCGCGAGGCGTCTTCGGGTGGAGTGCGACCGTGGACGGGCCGTGAGACACCTCGTCGCGGTGCTCCCCGCGCACCGGGGGAGTGACGAGACCGGGCCCCGGTCGTCCACACGCCGTCCGCCGCCGGGGCGGGTCCGCGCGTTCCCGCGGTGCCGTCCGCCGTGGCGTGGCCCCGGAGCTGTTCGGCGAGGAGAACCCCGACCGCCGTGCACCTGCCCGGGGTACGGGTCGACGTCGCCCGAGCCGTGGTGCGAACGTCCCGGATCATGCGATAGAGTCATCTCCGTTGGTCGCGCCGGAGACGGCGTCGACCAGCGGACGGGACGTAGCGCAGTTTGGTAGCGCACTTGACTGGGGGTCAAGGGGTCGTGGGTTCAAATCCCGCCGTCCCGACAGAGAAATAGCAGGTCATTGAGGGGTCCACTTGCGAGTGGGCCTCTTTTTGCGTTCCCGGTGGCAGGGGGGCGGGGTCGACTCTCGACCGAGGTGCGGCCCGGACTCGCGGGATCGGCGCCCGGGAATCGTGCCGCCAGGCCGGTGGAGGCCCCGGTGGCCGGGAGGTGTGCGCCGCTGTTCGCGAGCGCCCCTGGCGTGGCCGGGGGAGCTCGGCGTGACCGTTGGCAGGTGCCCCTCGGTGGCGGGCGCGTCAAGAGTGACGCCCGTCACCTGAAGCCTAAGCTGGTGACACACCCATCTGCGCGTTCAACAACACCGGGGGTCTCGATGGGGTTCACCAGCACCGGCATCGACCAGTTCGCGGACAAGGCCGTGGCGGCCGAGCAAAAGGGGGATCTGGAGAGCGCTCGGCTCTTCGCCTCCCTGGCGCAGGCCAAGGCTCTGTCCAGCATCGCCACGGCTCTGCATCACCTGAACCCGGAGCGGGTCGGGCACTTCACCGACGCCGAGGAGTAGCGTCCAGAGCTCGCTCGGCGAGGGCCCCGCCCGGTGATCGTCGGTCGGGGCCCTCGCGGTGTCCGTGGTGCGCACCGGCTCCGCCGGCGACGGTGTCCTTTGGGCCGAAGACGTTCATCATGCGCGGGGCGCACGCGTGTGCGCCGGCGGCCCGCTCGTTCAGCGTGGGGCCACCGTGGCCGCGACGCTGTGGGGAAGTACCGAGAGCACGTGCGCCGTTCTCTCGGCCAGGCCCGGCGCGTCCGCGCGGTCCCCGTCCTCCGACCAGAGATCGACGGCGGTCTGGTGGGCGGCGACGAGCATCCGTACGGACAAGGACAGGTCGACCGGGTCCACGGTCTCCACCTGGACGCGTCGCTCCAGAACGGCCATGGCCGCGGTGCGCGTCCGCTCGCAGACCGCGAGCGATTCCGCCCTGATCGACGGGGTGGCGTCGGACAGGCGGGTGGCGGCGGACATGCGCCGCTCCCACCCCTCGGGCATGCCCGTGATCGCGTCCACCAGGACCCGGCCGAGGAGTCCGACCAACGACGACTCCGTCAGCGGTGCCCGTTCGAGGCACTCCAGGAACCGCGCCCACAGATCGTCCATGGGCGCCAGGACCACGTCCTCCTTGTTGCGAAAGCGCCGGAAGAACGTGCGCCGGGAGACCTGGACCGCGGCGCAGAGTTCGTCGAGTGTCACGTCGGCGAAGCCGCGCTCGGAGAACGCCTCCAGCGCGGCGTCGACGAGGGCGTCACGGGTCTGCCTCACCTTCCTTTCCCGCAGGCCCATCGGGGTCACCGGTGGGGCTTCGGAGGTCGCGTGGGCGGGGAAGTGCGTCGACATGCCTCCAGGCTAGCCCAGGCGCCACCCGATGCCATGAGCCACTCTGCGCCACATGCTACTTTGTGCCAAGTGTCGCAGAGTGGCACTTTTGGCAGAAGGAGGATCAGCATGCGAGCTCTCGTCGTCGACCGCGCCGCCCCCGGTCGGGTGCGGCTCGGTACCGCCGAGGACCCCGAACCCGCACCGGACGAGGCGCTCGTGCGTGTGCGTGCGGTGTCGGTGAACTTCGGTGAGGCGGTCGGGGGACTCGACCAGGCTCCCGACGGTGCCGTCCTCGGGTGGGACGCCGCGGGAACCGTCGCACGGGCCGCC
>NZ_QOCZ01000018.1 GCF_018207095.1 Nocardiopsis sp. MG754419
GCCACTGGTTCTCCGAGCAGTTCCTGGAACTGCTCGGAGAACCAGTGGCCGGAGATCGGGGCGTTCGGCAGGGCCCCGCTCATGTTGTGACCATTGCGGGGGTTGCCCTCATAGGTCGGGTCGCACATCCGGTCGAACCCCTTGCCCTCGTCGTTGGGGATCTCCTCGCTGGAGCCGTCGGACTCACCCGGCGGCTTCATCCACACGTAGGCGTGGATGCCGGGCTCGGGTGCCGCGGTGGGCCGTTCGCCCAGGCCCGCGCCGGACTGGTTGCACCAGTTGCCGGACTGGATGCGCTGGTCGTAGCGGCCACCGTCGACGTAGGCGTCGACGTCGCTCTGTGGGCCCGGGCCGGTGGGCCGGTCGGAACCGCCCCAGCCGTTACGGGAGGTGTCGATGAGCATGCCGAGGTCGGAGTCGAACCCGAGGGAGACCAGCTCCGTACGCAGGGCCTGGGTGAAGGAGAGTTCGTCGACGTAATGGTTCCAGTCGACCCACTGCGACTGGCGCACACTGGTGCCGTTGACCTGGTCGGTGATGGAGAAGTGGTCCTCCCTCAGCGCCGAGTAGTTGGCCGTGTTGGAGATGAACCCGTGCACGTCGTCGGGGGAGGCCCCGTTGGCGTTGGCGGCCTCAAGGAACAGCCGGGCCGAGGGACCGAAGTTGTCCTCCCAGCCGATCCAGCCGTGGTGCCCGGCGTCCACGTAGTTGTAGACGTTCTCGATGGCCCCCAACCGTCCCAGGGCGTAGCCCACCCCGTCGACGTAGTTGCCGTTGGCGAGCATCTCGTCGCACTCGGGGGTGGCGGTCTCCCTGGGCGAGATGTTGGTGATCAGGTTGGGCAGGGAGTCGATCTCGATCGTGGTCACCACACGTAAGGAGGTGTCCTCGTAGTCGGCGAGGATGTCCGCGATCGGGTCGATGTACTCGGACTCGTATCGGTCGATCTCGTCCGGCCCCAGCTCACCGTTGGACGCCAGGGCGGCGCAGTCGCGGCCGGGCAGGTTGTAGACGACGAGTTGGAACACCAGCGGTTCGCCACCGGCCTGCTCCACCGCCTCGTCCAGGTGGTCACGGAGGCCCATGTCGCCCGTGGTGGGGCTGTCGTTGCCCTCGATGGCGCCGATGCGGTCCATCCACACACCGGTGGGTTGGTCGGCGATGGCCGCGCCGCCGGGTTCGGCGGCCGCGTTGGCCGACCAGATGGGGTTCACGTAGACGTCGGCGCCCACGTACGGATTCGCGACGCGTGCGGCGGCCGAGGCCTCGTCGGTGGTGGAGGCGGGATCGGCCAGTGCGGGAGAGGAGAGTGCGGTGAGGCCGGAGAGCACCAGTCCCATTCCGGTGGTCGCGGCCAGTGCGCCGCGGACGCGGGGTGTCATTTTCACGCGAGGGTCTTTTGTCATTTCTATTCTTCCTCAGGGTGAGCGGGACGCATTCACCAAGGAGCGATCGGAGCGTCGTGTCGACGACGCGGCGGGTCGCGGACGGCGCCGGGGTGATCCGGGAATGCAGGCGCCTGAACTGGGTGAATGCGAAGGTGGGAAGGGGGGATGGGCGGGATGAAGCGACTGGGAGCGCTCCCAGTCAGGGGATGGAACACTCGGTTCGGATAGGGGTGCGAGGTGTGCGTCCGGGTCGTCCCGCCGTTGTCGGGGGTCGATCCCGAGCGCTTTCCAGAACGTTAACCATCCAATAGTGATATGTAAACACCATGTGACGAACGTGTTTTTCGGCGATCAGCGCGTACTCGAATAGCACCAGGTGAATGCCCGATTGATGACTGTTCAGTAATAACGTGGAGTCGCCGGTCGGGCACACGGAGCTTCCGGGGCGTGCCCGGTCCGTTCGTCCGACCGGCGCGGGCTCAGGCCCGGCCCGCGGCGTCCAGGGGTCGCCACACCAGCACCGTCAGACCGTCTACGCACACCGCCGCGATCCGGAACGGCACCAGAAGCCCCCGACGAGAACAGCGGCGCGGGCAGGCGTTGGGCGGCGCTCGCGCCGGCCACCACGACGGCCGATCCGGTGAGGGAGGCGACCAGCAGAGGGCCCGCCGCGAGCAGGACACCATCCCCAGGTCGGTGACGGCCGAGGACCGCCACAGGCGGACGACGTCGGGTCCGAGTCGGTTCGGACCATCGGGGAAGGGTGCGCCGTGGTCCGGCGCGGGCGAGGACGACATGGGAGAACGCTCCTGAGGGCAGGGCGACGGCACCGATCGGCGCCCGGACGTGGCGGCGTGAGGCCGCCCGGCCCGCCTCGGCGGAGGGTTCTCGGTGATGGGTCCGTAGGGTCACGTGGGCCCGAGGACGAGGAAGGGTGTTGCCGAAGGCCCTGCGGGGAGGCGGGGGCGACGATCGGTCGCACGGTGGTTCTGTTCATGGGGTCCTCTCGGCAGGGGCGTCGAGGCACCGGGGGGTGGAGGCCGGCGGGTCGGCCGGTGCGCGCACGCCACACGTCGACGGGCCCCGGAACGAGTGGTCCTCGTCCCGGGGCCCGTCCCGAGGCGGTCACCTCTCGTGGTCGCACCCCTCGATCATGAGGGACAGTCCCGCGCCGAGCAGCCACAGGTCCTTGGACAGGCCGATGCCCTCGGGGGTCGGGGCCAGGCTGCGGGGTTTGTGCATGCCGGGGGTGCGCAGGTACAGCCCGACCAGACCGCCGGCGAACGCGCTCAGGCCTGCCCCCGCCACCTTGTTCGGGACGAACGGGATGAGGAGGGCGGCGCCCAAGGCGATCTCTCCGGCCGACAGCAGGCGCGTGAAGGTGACCGGATCCATCTTGTCCAGGAAGGGGTAGGTGCCGACCGCCATGCCGTGCAGGCCCACGGCGGTGTCCTCGTCGGCCCCGCGCTTGTCCAGGCCGGAGTTGAGGATCGAGGCGCCGGTTGCCAGGCGCAGGACCAGTTGGTGTGGGCGGACGGGCGACTTCATCGTGGCTCCCTGCCTGGTCGGTGGCCTCATGTCACGGCGGGTGATGAGAATGCTACGCACATGGGGCTCGGAAAGTCGCTCGTGCGCGCCGGGTGTCGGAGGTCGCGACTCTCCGTGAGTGCCTGGCGGGGCCGATCCGGGTGTGGTTTCCTACGCCCGCACCCATCGGACACACCCACAAGGGAAGCAGAACATGCGCAGAGTCATCGTCACCGGCGGCGGCAGCGGTATGGGTCGGGCCATCGCGGAACGGTTCGCCCGCGAGGGCGACGAGGTGCACATCCTGGGCCGCCGCGCGGAGAACCTGGAGCGGGTCGTCGCGGATCACCCCGCGCTTCGGATCGTTCCCCTGTCGGTGGACCTCACCGACGAGGACGCCGTGCTGGCGGCGGTCGAACGGCTCTCCGTCGAGCCCGTCGACGTGCTGGTCAACAACGCGGGAGGCATTCTCAAGGAGACCCCCGTCGACCTCAAGGGCACCTTCGACATCTACCGCCGCACCATCGACGCCAACCTCCTGTCGGCGATGATGCTCACCCAGGCGCTCTGGCCGCACCTGCGCCGACCGGGTGGCCGGGTCGTGAACATCAGCTCCATCGCCGCCCACCGGGGCGGTGGTGACGCCTACGCCGCGGCCAAGGCCGGTCTCTGCGGCTGGGGTCTGGACCTGGCGCGACGCGGTGGGCCTGACGGCATCACCGTCAACACCCTGACGCCCGGCTACGTCCAGGAGACCGAGTTCTTCACCAAGGAGGGGCGTTCCGCCCGCCACGACCGTCTCGCCGCCGAGACCATGGTCGGCCGCGCCGGTACCCCCGACGACATCGCCGCGGCGGTGGGCTTCCTCGCCTCACCCGAGGCGGGCTGGACCACCGGCCAGGTGATCGGGGTCAACGGTGGTGCCCTGCCCGGCCACTGACCGAGGCCCGGGGTGCGGGCACGCGGCGAGCGGTGAGGGCTTCGGGGGATTCTCGGGGGCGAGGGCGCGCGTGCACCCAGACCCGTTCGACGGGACCGTACGCAGTGATCGGAAGTCGCGCCGGCCCGGTCGTGTTCTCTGTGTCCGAAAGCCCGTGAAAGGAGCATGCCCGGCACCCCGACAGTACCGGATCGAGTCACGGATGCCATCGTCCACAGCGAGCGCATACCGGTACGGAACCTCCCATTCCACCCTCGGCCGTGCCGGTTTCTCGCCTGTCGGCGCGCGTGGAAAATCCATTTTTGAGCATGGGAAAGGAACGAACCGCGCCTATTGAGGAATGCATAACGAATGCGTTTCCTCGAGCTCTGTTGCTCCTTTTCCGTTGCTAGTGTTCCCGGAGCTGAAGAGCTGGGAGGCGATATGGAGTTCGACGAACGCGTGGCCGCGGTTGCGGCGAAGGTTCGACAGCAGCAGGCGCTGATCGAAACGGAGGAGGCCACGAAGAACGCCTTCGTGATGCCGTTCATTTCGACGGTCCTCGGTTATGACGTCTTCGACCCCCGTGAGGTTGTCCCGGAGTTCACCGCGGACGTGGGGGTGAAGAAGGGCGAGAAGGTCGACTACGCCGTCAAGCACGACGGTGAGGTGCGGATCATCATCGAGTGCAAGAAATCCAGGGGCGAGCTCACGGTGGAGAGCGCCTCGCAGCTGTACCGCTACTTCGCGGTCACCAACGCTCGGATCGCGGTCCTGACCAACGGTGTGGTCTACCGGTTCTACACCGACCTGGAGGCCCCCAACCGGATGGACTCCACACCCTTCCTGGTGCTGGACCTCAACGACATCGACGAGTCGCTTCTGCCGGAGTTGCGCAAGCTCGCCAAGGACGCGTTCGACCTCGACTCCGTGATCAACGCCGCCGAGAAGCTCAAGTACGTCGGGGAGCTCAAGCGGGCCTTCGCCACCCAGTTCAGCGAACCCGAGGACGAGTGGATCAGGTTCTTCACCACCAGGGTGTACAACGGTCAGTTCACGCGCCGGGTCCGGGAGCAGTTCACCCCGTTCGTCCGTGAAGCGGCCACCCAGTTCCTCAACGACCAGGTGAACAGTCGGCTCAAGACGGCGCTCAACACGAGCTTCGTCGCCACCGAGATCGATGACGAACCCGACGAGGAGGTCGTGGAGGAGGAGAACGTTCCCGACGACGGCATCACCACCACTCTGGAGGAGCTCGAGGGATATCGCATCGTCAAGGCCATCGCGTGTAGTGAGGTCAAGCCGCATAGAGTCGCTCATCGCGATTCCAAGTCCTACTTCGCGGTTCTTTTGGATGACAACAACCGCAAGCCCATCGCGCGACTGCACTTCAATGGTCGGCGACGCAAGTATTTGGGGACTTTCGATGACGACAAGCGGGAGACGAGGCATCTGCTCGGTTCGCTCGACGATATCTACCTGCACTCCGAACTCATTCGGCGAGCGGTGAGGACGCACAGCTCCTGAACGCGGCGCCCCGGCCGGTGAGGAACCGGCCGGGGCGCTCCGTCTTCGGGGGATCAGCTTTCGTCGGTGATCTGACCGCGGATCCCGTCCGCGGCGGTGCCCATCGGGTCCTCCACGACCCCGCCCAGTGTCTCGGCCTGGTCCTGGAACCCCTGCGCGGTCTCGGTCACCTCGCCGAGAGCGCCCTCCTGGGCCTCCTGGGCCAGGGTGTCCAACCCACTGTCCTGGGCGAACTCACCGACAGCCCCTTCGCCCAGACCCTCCACCGCGGCACCGGCCTGGTCGGCGGCCCCGCTCATCCCGTCCACCAGGTCGCCGGCGGTGTCGCCGAACAACCCCTTGAACCACTCGAACACGTCAGAGAGCATCGTCATCGTTCCGTCCCCGGGGGAGTGCGCTTCCCCCGCCCCTGTGCTGTCATCGCAAAGTGTGCTCACTCCGGGTAAGTAGGCGGTAAGGGGCGCTCGGTGACCGTGGGGTGGGAGGGCGCCCATGGTCACTCCGGGTCACACCACCCCTCTGGAGCCCCAACTCGGAGTGGCCGACTCCGTGCGGACCAGGGCCGATCCGGTGCTCGGTCCGGGACCGCCCCCGGCCCTCGGAGCGGGTCAGGACGACGAGCCGGACCCGGGGTGACGCCTCCACGGCCGGCATGGGACCCTTTCCGTGTCGAGCCTCCCTTCGGGCTGGTCAGAGCATGTGCGCTTGGTCACGGACGCTGGACCCTCCGGTTAAGGCGCATTTAATATCGGGAAAATAGGAAATCCGGGACATCTATTCCCGGCTCCGCCCGTACACGTCACACCCGAAGGACTCCCATGCGCCGCGCCGTCTTCGCCGTCCCCGCCGCCCTGGCCCTGTTGGCGGTGGCCGCCTGTGGCGCCCCCTCGGAGAACAACACCGAGGCGGCCGAGGGCGAGGAGCCCCTGGTCGTGGGCGCCACCGCCGTCCCCGCCGGCGACATCCTCCGGTTCATCGAGACCGAGCTCGCCCCGGAGGCCGGGCTCTCCCTGGAGATCCACGAGTACTCCGACTACATCGCGCCCAACGCCGCGCTCGCCGAGGGGCAGCTCGACGCCAACCTCTATCAGCACGAGCCGTTCCTGCTGGAGTACAACGAGGGCAACGGCACCGACCTCGTCGCCGTCGAGCAGATCTACCTGCCGCCGCTGGGTCTGTACTCCAAGTCCGTGGACGATGTCGCCGACCTGGCCGAGGGTGCCGAGGTCGCGCTGCCCAACGACCCCACCAACGAGTTCCGGGCGCTCCTGCTGCTGGAGGAGGGCGGACTCATCACCCTCGCCGAGGGCATCGACGAGGCGACCTTCAGCCTCTCCGACATCGAGGAGAACCCGCGCGACCTGGAGTTCCGCGAGGTCGAGGCGGCCCAGTTGCCCCGTTCGCTGGACGACGTCGACGCCGCGATCGTCAACAACAACTACGCCCAGGAGGCCGGGCTGGACTTCGCGGAGGACTCGATCCTGCTGGAGGAGGTCGAGGGGAACCCGTACGTGAACGTCCTCGCCTCGCGCTCCGACAACGCCGACGACCCCCGCGTCGCGGAGCTGGCCGAACTGCTGACCTCCCCCGAAGCGGTCCGCTTCATCGAGGAGACCTACGAGGGCAGCGTCATTCCGGCCGCAGCCGAGTGACGGACCACCCCTGGACGCCCCGGATCCGCACGGGTCCGGGGCGTCGTCGCGCTCGACGATCCTGGCCTGGGCGCGGGTCCGGCCACGCTCAAGGTGCGGAGAGGAAGGCGTCCACCGCGCTCAGCCACGCCTGGGGTCGGTCGACGTGCGCCATGTGTCCGGCGCCCTCCAACACGACCGCCCGGGCACCGGGCAGCAGCGCCGCCGCGCGTTCGGCGAAGGACGCGGGGAAGATCATGTCCGCGCGCCCGTGCAGGAAGAGCAGGGGCGCCCCCAGGAGGCGGAGCCGTTCTGGGCCGTTCTCCGGTCGGGGCGAGTCCAAGCGCCCACTCCGCCACACGTGCGACCACTGCGCCGACCACCGGACCCCCGACAACAGCTCCAGGTAGGCGGGGATCCGCTCCCGTCGGTGCACGTTGGCGGGCGCCCCCGCCACCGCGGCCTCCCGCACGAGTTCCGCCCCGGTCGCCCCGGACCCCGACCACACCCGGGCCTCGGCGGCGCGGTGGGCCTCCCGTTCGGGCCACGGGCCGAAGTCGGCGTCGGTGACCGGCCACAAGGTGCTCGACGCCACCACGGTGCGGCGTACGCGGTCGGGGGCCGACAACAGGATGCGCTGGGCGAGCTGTCCTCCGGTGGAGAACCCCACCAGGTCGAAGCGGTCCCAGCCGCGCCGGTCCGCCAGGAGCAGCAGGTCCTCGGCGGCGGCCGCGAAGGAGTATCCGTCCGGCCCCAGGCCACGGGTCGAACGCCCGCAGCCACGCAGGTCGGGAAGGTGCACCGGACGCCCCAGCCGGTCCAGCGGCCGGCGCAGGTACGTGTGGTCCCAGTCCGGACCACCGTGCACGACCAGCAGGGGGATGCCCGCGGAGGGGCCGAACGACGCGCAGAACAACCGGACCTCGGGCCGGTCGCGGACGGTGACGTGTGCTTCCGCTGCTCTCACGCCTTGAGTGTGGCAGTCGCCCGGGGACGTGCGCCGCGTGGAGGTCGGGACCACCGGGGTTGGGGGTCGGTGACCGCCGGGCCCCTCGCCGCAGCCCTCGTCGTCCGCCCCGTCCGCCCCGGAGGGGTCGTGCGCCCGTGGTGGCCACCCACACGAGGGCGTGGGCGGTCCGGGCCTCATCGGTGTGATCGGAGCGCGGTGAGGGCGTGCTCCATGGCCAGGGGCGCATGGCAGGTCAGGTCGGGGGCCAGGCCCGTACCCTCCCAGGTCGCCCCGGTGCGCGGGTCGGAGGGGGCTCCGGTGGAGACGAACACACTGAGCCCGGACGCGGTGGCGAAGTAGTCGCCCGGGTTGGCCGCGCCGGCGGTGCGGTGCCCGACCAGGGTGGCGCGCCCCAGGGTCCGCAGGGCCAGGGCGAAGCTCTCCGCCGCCGAGGCCGTGCCGGCGTCCACCAGGACGTACACGGGCAGGTCCGGCCGACGGGTGTGGTCCGGGTCGGCCGGGGTCCACGACCGCCGCACCCGGCCCTCGCGGGTGCGGAAGGCGACCACCTCGACGGGGGTGGCGGGCATGAGGTGGTCGATGAGGAACTCCACCATGCTCGGCGCGCCTCCGGGGGTGCCGCGCAGGTCGAACACGACGGCGTCGGCGTCGGCCAGCACGCGCAGTCGCTCCCGCGCGGTGGCGGCGGACCCGCGCCCCGCCTCGGTGTCGGGGTCCAGGTCCGCGAACTCGGCGACGTCGACCACGGCCACACCGTCGGCCCCGGCGGTCACGGTGAACCCCGCACCGTCCTTTGGGGGGCGGGAGGTGCGGGTGCGGCGTCGGACTTCGGAGGTGGGCAGCACACGGAAATGACCGTCGTGCGGGCGCAGGACCTCGGTGAGGGCGACCGCCACACCGCCGAGGGAATCCGCTCCGGGGAGGGACAGGGCACGGAGCTCGGTGGCGGCCCGTCGTGCCTCCGTCGGATGCACGTAGTGCTCCTCGACCAGGTCGGCCACCTCCATCACCGCCGCGTCGATGTCGAACCCCGCGGGGCCCGAGGTCCCGGTGTCCTCTCGCGGCAGGAAGGGGCGCCGTTCCAGAACGGCGAGGGCGGCGGTGACGGTGGCGTTCAGGTCGGTGTCCAGGTCCAGGTCCAGCCGTCGGGCGGCCGCCGCGGTGTGCCGCCAACGGCGTTCGATGGCGGGCAGCAGTTCCAGGCAGAGCGGGCCGAGTCGCACGCGCCGTTCCCGCCCGTCCGGGCTCGCGGCCGGGGCGAGCAGTTCGAGCCGGCGCATCTGGGCGACGGTCTGGCTGGTGGCCGACCGGGTCATACCGGTCTCCCGTGCGAGGTCGCCGATGGACAGGGACAGGTGTCGCAGGAGCGCCCGGGTCACCGGAGTGAACGCGGCGCGGAAGGGGAGTCCGTCGGCCTCGTAAGCGCGGTCGACCGCGCCGTCCAGAGAGGAGACGAGCCGTCTCAGGTTGGTGCCGAGTGTGGGGGAGGTCATCGGAAAATCATGACAGTACTGCCGCTTCTTCGGAAGGGGTGCCGAAAAACCTCTCGCGTGACCTCTCGGGGCCGCCCTAAGCTGGTCCGATGCACAACGACGCGTTCCGGCCGGCCGCCGTGCGGGTGCGGCCCACCCAGGGCCCGGTGGAGTTCGAGGCCCTCACCGAGGTGTGGCACGGCGCGGTGGTGGCCACGCACGACTTCCTCGCCCCCGAGGACGTCGCCCACTACCGGGAGCAGGTTCGCGAGCGCCTGCTCGCCCGGTTGGAGGTCCACGTCGCAGAGGACACCGAAGGGCATCCCCTGGGGTTCGTGGGCATGGAGGGCCACCATGTGGCGATGCTCTTCGTCGCCGACCGTGCCCGAGGTCATGGGGTGGGGACCCTGTTGCTGGACCACGTCGCCGCCCACCATCCGGTCCTGGAACTCGACGTCAACGAACAGAACCCCGCGGCCCGCGGCTTCTACGAGAGTCGGGGGTTCACGGTGACCGGCCGTTCCCCGCTCGACGGGGAGGGGCGTCCGTTCCCGCTGCTGCACATGCGCCGGAGCGGTGAGCGGCCGAGGCGCCGGCACGGCCCGACACGCGCATGAGGGGCCCGGCGTCACGCCGGGCCCCTCATGCGCTCTTCCCTCCGCTCCGGTCGGCACACCGGGGCGGACCCTGGTCAGGGCAGACGGACCGGTGCGCTCGCCGGGCTCTCGTGGTGCAGCCGGTCCAGCGCGGTCACGTAGTACGTCGTGTCCGACCCCTCGGACACGTCGAAGGTCGCCGCGCCGTACTCGTCGGCGCGGACCGTTCCCAGCATGGTGCGCGGGTCCTCGATACCGCAGCGGGCCTCGTCCGGGTCGGGTTCCCCGTCGAAGGCGTACACCGCGTAGTAGGCGGGGGCCTCATCCGCTCCCGGGGCGATCTCCAACGTGCCGTCGCCGCTCACGTCCGCCTCCGGCGCCTCGGGTGCGGCGCCGCCCAGGTCGTCCTTGACCGGGATCAGCGCCGGGCTGGAGTAGTGGTCGGCGACCAGGATCTCCGTGGCCTCCTCTGCGTTGGTGCGCAGGGAGGTCGCGCTGAAGTACACGTCGCCGTGCACCCCCGGGTGGTCGCGGTTGAAGTCCAAGTGGGAGGAGAGTTCGTTCGGGTCCTCCCAGGCGCCCGCGTTGCCGACCTTGTACGCGGCCTGCCCGATGTACAGGTGCGTGTCGGTGCCCGCGGCGACCTCCTCCCACCAGGGAACTAGGACCGCGTAGTCGGCCACGGGGAGCCCGATCTCCCAGTAGATCTGCGGGTTGATGTAGTCGAGCCACCCCTCGGTGACCCACGTGCGGCTGTCGGCGTACTGCCCGTCGTAGGACTCGAAACCGCTGGTGTCGGAGCCTTCGGGGTCGGTCGAGGAGTTCCGCCAGATCCCGAACGGGCTGATACCGAACTTCACGTGCGGCTTGGCGGCGTCGACCGCCTCGCTCATCTCCCGGACCATCGTGTCGACGTTGTCCCGTCGCCAGTCCTCGATGTCGTCGAACTCCCCGCCGTGCTCGGCGAAGGTGTCCGCGTCGGGAAGCTCCACGCCCTCCACCGGATAGGGGTAGAAGTAGTCGTCGAAGTGCACGCCGTCCAGGTCGTAGTTCTCGACCGAGTGCATCATCGCCTCGATGACGAACTCTCGGGCCTCGGGGATGCCGGGGTCGTAGTAGAGCTTGCCGTCGTAGTCGAACACCCAGTCGGGGTTCTGCCGGGCCGGGTGGGCCTCGACCAGACGCGAGGGATCGTCGTGCATGGCGATGCGATAGGGGTTGTACCAGGCGTGGAACTCCAGGTTGCGGGCGTGCGCCTCCTCGACGGCGTACTCCAACGGGTCGTACCCGGGGTCCCCGCCCTGCTCGCCGGTCAGCCACTCCGACCACGGTTCGTGGGGCGAGGGCCAGAAGGCGTCGGCGGTCGGTCTGATCTGGACGAACACCGCGTTGAGCCCGTTGTCGACGGCGCCGTCGTAGAGCTCGGCCAGTTCGGACTGCTGCTCCTGCGCGCTCAGACCCTGCTCGGAGGGCCAGTCGATGTTCTCCACACCGGCGATCCACTCGGCGCGCATCTGTCGCTTGGGCGGCGCCTCCGGGTCGGTCTCACAGGTGTTCCGCTCGTCCGTGACGGGTGTGGCGGCGGCCTGGGGTGCGTACAGGAGGGCCGCGGTGAGCGCGGTCGCCAGGGCGCCGGCGAACAGCGTGCCACGTGCGGCGGGGTGGGGGATCGGAACCGTGGATGGTCCGGTGCGCGCCCTGGGGCGGTTCCGGTGCGAGTACGCCAAGGTTGCTCCTTTACGGCTTTCTGTCGGGCGGGCAGGGTCCGAAAGGTCCTGGTGGGTCCGTTCCGGATGTCCTTGTGCGACGGTCAGCTCGGGCTTAGGAGAAAACCTTCATGATTTGACCCTTGAATGCAACACTCCTACGCCAGGTTGCTGCGAATGAGTCGTATGTGGCTTAAGTGTCGTTTGGGGTGTTTGTGGCGTATCAAGGTGGTCGGGACGCCGGTACTCTCGCGCGGCGCGTCCCGGCCCGGTCAGAGGGCCTCTTGGGTGAGCAGCAGCCCCGCGCCGGTCTGCAACCCCGCGCCGATCCCCTGGAGCGAGAGCTCTCGGAGTCGCTCGCCGTCCACGACGGTGGCGAGCCCCTCGAAGTGGTAGCGGGCCGGCCTGCCGCCCAGTCGCCGCCACTCCACCGAGGTCACGTCCATCGCCCCCGCGAGTCGTCCGTCCAGCCACGCATGGAACCCGGGCTCGGCCACGGGGACGCGCTTACCGCTCCTGCCGTCCTCACCGCGTCGTTCCGTGGGGGCCGTGATCAGCTCCCACTCGACCGTCTCGCCCTCCTCGTGCAGAGGCAGCGGGTGGAAGGTGGACGAGACCGCCCCCGGTACCTTGCCCCAGGCCGGAGCCGTGTCGGAACTGACCAACAGCATGTCCGGTGACAAGCGCGACCACAGCACCCGGGCCTTCGACGCGGGGTCCGGGTCGACGGCGCCGCGCACGGCACGACCCATCACCGTCCACTCCTGCATGCCGGGGGCGCGTTCGGGGTCGAGAACGATGTTGGTCAGGTACAAGGGGATCCGTTCCGGGTCGGCCCCGCCTGCGCGGGGGAGGCTCGTGTCCTGGCGGGGCCGGTCGGCCCGGCCCGTGCCGAGCCTCCCACTCTATGATCCGCCCGCGACCCGTGCGGCGGTCGTGGCCACGAGGAACGTCCTCAGGAGAGCGCCTCGTCGATCCGCGGTACCAGGGCGTCGAGTGCGTAGGGCACCGACAGCACCGAGTTGTAGGTGACCGCGCCCCGCTCGTCCAGGCTCGTGGTGACCACGGCGTCCTCGCGCACCACGTCGAGGCCGTCGAACACGGCGGCGCCCTCGGTGATGTCGAACTCCTCGTCGTCGCTCATGACCAGCAGCAGGTCGCCGTCCAGCAGGTCGACCCGTTCGGGCGACAGCTCCACGAAGAAGCCCTCGTCGTCACCGAGGTCCTCGACCGCCTCCGGCACCCCGAACCCGAGGGAGTCCAGGAACCGGCCACGCGCGTCACCGGGCAGGTAGGCGCCGTAGCGGCCCTCATAGGGCAGGACGGCGGTGCCGACCAGGCCGTCGAAGTGCGGGTGCCGCTCCCGCGTCCGCTCCAGCAGCGCCTCCGTCTCCTCGTTGAGGGCGGCACCCTCCTCCGGCCGGCCGAGCGCGGTCGCGATCATCTCCGTGGCGTCCTCCCTGGGCACCGTGTAGGCGGCGACCCCGGTCGGGCGCGCCACCACGGGCGCGATCCGGGAGAGGGTCTCGTACACGCCCTCGTCGAAGCCGGCGGACACCCCGATGATGAGGTCCGGGGCCAGCCCGGCGACCTGCTCCACATTCGGTTCGGAGTCGGACTCCACCCGGGTGAGTTCGGCGTCGCCCACCAGTGCGTCGGTCCAGGGCCCCAGGCCGGACGCGTAGAAGGTGTAGCCGGTGTTGCCCACCGGAACCACGCCCAGGGCCAGGACCGCGTCGGCGTCGGTGACCCCGAGCGTGACCACGCGTTCGGGGGCCTCGTCGATGGTGGTGCTGCCGAACTCGTGCTCGATGGTCACCGGGAACGCGCCCTCGGCGGCCGGTTCCGTGGGGTCGTCGGTGCCCGGTTCGGAGCCGGTGCCGCAGGCGGTGAGGAAGAGCAACAGGGGCAGGGCACGGGCGAGCGCCCGTAGGGCGGGGGACATGGGACTCCGTTCGGGTCAAATGAGGTATGCCTACCCTAATCAGCGCGGGTCGGGGTGGTCCCACCGGGTCCCGGGGGCGGCGGTGCGGGTCCGGTCATCGTCGGGTCGACCCGTCGCCGGGCCGATCCGGACGCCCGTCGAGCCGTCGTGGGCGTGACCGGATCCCTGAGCGCGGACCTGCGGGCGGAGGTGCGGCCCTGCCCACCCTCCGGGCCCCGGGCCTGGTCGCGCACGCCGCGACCATCCGTGCGCGGGGGTGCGGACGCCGCTCCGTCGCCGCCGTTCACCGGTCGGAGTTCACGGAGGCGCGCGCCCGGGGTGGTTGACAGTACGGGGGCGCATCCCTCACTGTCGGCGGTATGACTACCCCCTCGTCGCACCGACCGGCCGCTCGCCCGTGCCCCTCGGTCGACAGGGCGCGTCGCGGCACGCCGGGACTGGTCCTGCGCCGCGGACGCCTGGGTTCGCCTCCCCGTCGTTGATCCACCGGGTCCGTGTCCGGACCCGGTTCCACGCGCGTCGAGAACACTCCGCGCTGTGCCGAGACCTCGTTCCGCACGTCCCTTTCGGACGATCGCCGCTATTTCCTACCGGAAAGACATGAATATGGTCGCCACCGTGAACACCGCCGTGCCGGCACCACCCCGCCTCCGTGAGAGCGCCGCCGTCGACACCGCCCTGGTCGAGGGTCCGCGCACGCTGCACCGTCTCGCCGACGGAGCGCCCTCCCGTCCCTACACCCGCTTCGAGGTCCGTCCTCTGGGCGCGCTCATCGGCGCCGAGATCCACGGTGTCGACCTGCGCGAGGACATCGACGAGGAGCTGCGGGCCGAACTCCACCGTGCGCTGCTGGAGTTCAAGGTGATCTTCTTCCGCGACCAGCCCATCGACTCCGACCGCCAGCAGCGGATCGCCCGCCTGTGGGGCGAGCTGGAGACCAACCCCTTCATCGAACAGGGCGACGACGCCCATGTCGCCCGCTTCTCCAAGGGCGGGGCCCCGGCCGGCTACGAGAACGTCTGGCACACCGACGTCACCTGGCGGGAGGCGCCCGCCATGGGCGCGATCCTGCGCCTGGTCGAGGTGCCGCCGATGGGCGGGGACACGCTGTGGGCGGACATGGCCGCCGCCTACGACAACCTTCCCCAGGACGTCAAGGACCGCATCGAGGGCCGCACCGCCGTGCACGACGTCATCCCCGGCTTCGTCCGATTCCTCGACGAGGACCGGCTCCTGCAGTGGCAGGACCGCTTCCCGCCGGTCGAGCACCCCGTGGTGCGCATCCACCCCGAGACCGGGCGTAAGACGCTGTTCGTCAACGTCTCCTTCACCACCCGCATCGTCGGACTGCCGCAGCAGGAGAGCGACGAACTGCTGCGCTTCCTGTTCCAGCAGGCCCACGCCCCCGAGTTCCAGGTTCGCTTCCAGTGGGAGGCGAACTCCATCGCGTTCTGGGACAACCGGGCCACCCAGCACTACGCGGTGAACGACTACCACCCGCACCGCCGCGTGGCCGAGCGCGTCGCGATCGTCGGCGACCGCCCGTTCTGAACCGGGTGACCGTGGTGCCGGCCCCGCTTCGGCGGGCCGGCCCCACGGTCGGGGTCATCCGGACCGTGTGCGCGGGGCCGGGCTCACCGCTACGGCCCCCGGCCACCACCACGACGATCGCGTACACGGACGGGGCATCGCCACGAGGGTCGAGGCGAGCACCGCACCGGTGAGCGTCGGAAGGGTGGAGGTCCCGAGTGACTCCGCCACCTGCGGCGCCGAACTGTTCCGCCCCCGCTGTGCGGTCCTGGACACTGTCAGGACGGTGGTGCTGATCAGCGGACGGACCATCCCCGTTCCGACGGACACCGGCGCACGACCCGCCACCGCCACCGGTACGGGCAGAAGCCCGCCGACGGGCGCAGCGGACCGCGCCGGTCTGCTCACGAACCGGCCACCGTCATCCCGACCAGCCCGGTGGTCACCGCCGTCGCGAAGGCCGACGAGTACCACCGCTCCGCGCCCAGCTCCGGCGCGATCACCGGCAGCGCGGTGGTCACGGCGCAGGACTCGAAGGCGACGAAGGACATGAGGGCGAACACGCTCGGCACCCACGGCCGGTTCCCCGACCTCGGAAGACCGGCGGGGTCCCGAGGCCTTCCGCCGCGTGCTCACGATCCCTCACTGTCCTCCGACACCCGCAGGACGACCTTGCCCCTTCCATGGCCGGTCTCCACGTCCCTGTGGGCCTCCGCCACCCGTTCCAGCGGCAGCAGGTTCCGTACGGTGACGGCCAACGTCCCCCGGGCGCACAAGTCCAGAAGTGCGGCGAGTCGGGCCGTGGACCGGTCACTGGAGATCCACCGACACCCCAGCCGCTGCTGGAGCGCCCGGTCCACGCTCGTTCCGACCCGGTCCCGGTCGGCCACCAGCCGGACGGAGATGAGGAGGCCGTCGTGTCCCGCGACGTCCAGCGCCGCGTCCACACCCTGAGGAGCCGCCGCCCGAATCCGGTCCTCCTGGCCCGGCCCGTACACGACCGGTGCGGCGCCCAGCGAACGCACGTGGTCCTGGTTGGCGGCACTCGCGGTCCCCACCACCCGGGCGCCGCGTGCCACCGCCAGCTGCACGGCCATGGTGCCGACCCCGCCCGCGGCGCCGTGCACGAGCAGGGTCTCGCCCGCGATGACCCGCAGCCGTTCCAACGCGGTGTGCGCCGTCTGTCCGGAGGCGGAGAGCGCCCCCGCGGCGGGCCAGGGCACCGCCGCGGGTTTGCGCACCACCTGCGCGGCCGACACCGCCACATGGTCGGCGTAACAGCCCAGCACCCGGAACCCCACCACCTCGTCGCCGATCGCCCACTCCTGGACCCCGGGTCCGGTCTCCACCACGACTCCGGCGAACTCGTTGCCCAGGACCTGCGGGAACACGATGGTCGCGCCCGGTGGTGTCCACCCGCCACGGATCGCGGCGTCCGCCGGTTGGACGCCGGCCGTCCTGACCCGCACCAGCACCTCACCCGCGTCCGGACGTGGTCGGGGCACCTCGCGCACCTCCAGGACGTCGGGCGGGCCGAAAGCCTCGATCAGGGCGGCTCGCCCCCAGGGAGCCCCGCCGGGCTCCGCCGGGGGACCACCGTCGCGCACAGGGTCGGCCGACGCGCCCCGATTCCCTCGCGGCGCGCTCATCGGTCGCCCTCCTCGGGGGCCGTCGGTGCCCGGTGCCCGAAGTCCGCCAACGTGCCGCGCTCCTCCCGTGCGGGTGAGCCCTCCGGGTCCTCGCGCACCGGCTCCATGAGCTCCTCCACCGGCCGGGCCCCGCTCAACGCACTCCCACCGTGGACGACCGTCCGCACCGAACGCACCCCCGCCTCGACCGCCGCGCGATGGTCGGATCGGAATTCCTCTTTCATGCCCCGCGAGGTCGGTGCCGCCTCACGGACGGTTCCTCCCGGCCGTTCCGGTCCGGTGGGTTCCCCCGGGTAGCGCGCGCTTGAAACCGGCACCCTCCGGCCCATCCGCCCCGGGGCTTCGCACAGGTCGCGGTGCCCCCTCCGGCACCATGGGCGCCGAACGTCGGCCCACACGGTCACGGTCATGTCCACTCCTCGTCGCGGGGCGCATCGTCGCTCGGTCGCCCTCGTGAAGAGTCCACTTCATCAAGTGGACTTGAGGTCAAGGTCGGTCCGGGGACCCGCGTCACCGTGCCGGTACCGCACGCCGTGCCGGGGCGGGGTCGGGATCCGCCGCCTCCTCCCACCAGGCGCCCCGTGGGCGGCCCCCGCGCCGAACACCGGTGGGAAAAGTCTTTGTGCGTCCGGCCCCGCGTCCGCGATAGTGGCCCGGTCCGACACACCCACCCCCCATCGCCGATCCCGTCGAGGGCACGGCACCAGGAGGTCTCACGCATGTCCACCCTTCGGGTGACCGCCGAACGGCTCACGATTCTCGCGCACCCCAACGCCGACGCCCTGGAACTCGCCAAGGTCGGTCTGTTCCACGCCGTCGTGGCCAAGGGTGCGTACCGGACCGGGGACTGGGCCGTCTACATCCCGGAGAACGCGTTGCTCCCCGACGACCTCATCGAGGAGCTCGGGCTGACCGGACGCCTCGCCGGCTCCAAGGCCAACCGTGTCCGACCCCTGCGGCTGCGCGGGGAGATCTCCCAGGGCATCGTGTGTCGCCCCACCCTCCTCGACGATCGCGACCTGGCCGCCGAGCACGCGACGGGCACCGACTTCACCGAGGAGCTCGGGATCACCAAGTGGGTTCCGGTGGTGCCCACGCACATGGACGGCACCTTCGTGGCGGCCCCGGATCTGCTGCGGTGGATCGAGATCGAGAACATCAAGCGCTACCCGGACGTGTTCGTGCCGGGCGAGCCGGTCGTGGCGACCGAGAAGATCCACGGTTCGGCCTGTCTGTACACGCTGGTCACCGCGACCGGCGAGGAGTTCGTCTCCTCCAAGGGCCAGGGCGGCAAGAACCTCGCGTTGGTCGCCGACGACGAGAACCTGTACTGGAGGGCGGTGCGCACCCACGCGGTCGGAACGGCCGCCCGCGCCCTGGCCGAGCGGTTCGGCGCCCGCCGGGTGGGCGTGTTCGGCGAGGTGTTCGGCACCGGTGTCCAGGACCTGGGGTACGGCGAGGTCGGGCGCAGTGAGCGGCCCGGCTACGCCGTGTTCGACATCGCCCTGGACATGGACGAGGGGTGTAGGTGGGTGGACGCCGCCGACCTGCCGGGACTGCTCGCCGACGTGGGACTGCCCGCGGCGCCCGTGCTGTACGAGGGGCCCTACGACGAGTCGTCGCTGTTCGCGGCGGCCGAGGGCCGGGAGACCTGGAGCGGGAAGGAGCTCAACATCCGGGAGGGCCTGGTGGTCCGGCCGACCCGTGAGCGGTTCTCCGAGGTGCTCGTGGGACGGGCCGTCGCCAAGTTCGTCTCCGACGCCTACCTGACCCGCAAGGGCGGTACCGAGTACGAGTGAGGGGCCGACGGTCCCCGCGCGGCGCTCTCCCCGGACCGGGGAGAGCGCCGCGTCCGTTCAGGGACGCTCCTCCTCGGTGGGGGCCGGCGCGCCCTCGACCTCGGGGGCGTCCTCCCGGTGTCGCAGCGATGACAGGTACCCCAGTCCGACCGTGATCGTGCACCCGATCGCGGTGTACCAGGTGAAGCCGACCAGGTCCGGGGCGAACAGGAACAACCAGGCCATCGTGGCCACGGCCACGCCGAACGCGAGGGCGGCGTCGGCCTGCCGGGCCCGGCGCACCCACAGGCCCAGGAAGAACGCGCCCAGCAGCCCTCCGTAGGTGATGCTGGCCACGGACAACCCCAGCTCCACCACCGGACTGTCGGTGCCGGTGAACATCGCCGCGGCGCCGATGAACACCAGCCCCCACCCCAGCGTGAACAGTCGGCTCACCCGGAGCGCCTGTTCCTGATCGAGCCGACGATGGGCGAACCTCTCGTACAGATCGGCCATGGACGAGGACGACAGCGCCGACAGCGACGAGGACAACGTGCTCATCGCCGCCGCCATGATCCCCGCGAGCACCAGCCCGGCCAACCCGGGGGGCAGTCCCTCGGCGATGAAGACCGGGAACAGTTCGTCGGAGGTGCTCAACCCCAGCTGCTCGACCGTGGCGCGCTCGAAGTAGGAGTACAGCGCCAACCCCACGGTGAGGAACAACGCGAACTGGAAGAACACCACGACCCCGCTGACGATCACGGCCTTCTGCGCGTCGCGCAGCGTGCGGCAGCCCAGGAGCCGTTGAACGATGAGCTGGTCGGCGCCGTGCGAGGCGGTCGAGAGCAGCGCACCGCCCAGGACCGCGGTGATCGTGGCGTAGGGGGAGGAGATCGGGTCGGAGGTGAGGTCGAGGATCCTGGTCTTGCCCTCCTCTGCCGCCACCGTCAGGAAGTTCACGTCCAGGTTGCCCGTGATGATCACCAGGGAGATGATCCCGCCGACCAGCCAGACCCCCATCTGGAGGACGTCGGTCCACACGACCGCGCGGATCCCGCCGACGAGTGTGTAGAGGATGGTGACCACGCCCATGATCGCGACGATCACGAAGTACGAGATGTCCAGCCCGAGCGAGTCCAGGATGATCTTCATCGGGATGGCCGCCGCGAACAGGCGCACACCGTCGGCGAGCAACCGGGTGAACAGGAAGGTCACCGAGGCGGTGGCCTGCATGCCCCGACCGAACCGCAACCCCAGGTAGGCGTAGGCCGTGGTCATCTCGCCCCGGTAGTACCGCGGCAGCAGCAGGAAGGCCACCACGATCCGGCCGATGAGGTAGCCCACGGCGACCTGTAGGAAGGTGACGTCCCCCAGGTAGGCGATGCCGGGGACGCTGATCACGGTGAGCGCGCTGGTCTCGGTGGCCACCACCGAAATGCACACGGCCCACCAGGGCAGGTCGCGGCCGCCGATGAAGTAGTCCTTGACGTTGCGCTGGCGTCCGGACAGCTTCAGGCCCAACCAGGCCGAACACAACAGGTAGACGATGATGACGACGATGTCCACGGTCTGCACCGGGCGGCTCCTCCGGGCGGTCGGATGGCGGTCTGTGCGGGGGACGCGGCGAAACGGGGGCGAGGTCCGGGGTGCGTCGTGGTATCGGCGCGGTGACGGTGTGTCACCGCATGTGGTCGTGTCCGGGTCGGTGGGGGCGCGTACGTCGCGTCAGCGGGGCGGATCCTCGAAGCGCAGGCGTCGGGGGGCCGTGTCGGCGGGTGCGGGGACCCCGGGCGTGAACCGCCCGGCCACGGTCGCCCTGCGGGCCCCCGTGCAGCCGGGCACGACGCCGGGGATCCCGTGCCAGCTCAGGAAACCGATGAGCGCGAACAGGTAGGCCTCCTTGGCGTCCCCGTCCACCCCGATCGTGTCGCTGGGGGTCAACCGCGTGGATCCCAGGTGGGCCGCCAACCGTTCCATCAACACCGGGTTGCGGACACCCCCACCGGAGGCGATCACCTCCGCGACCCCGTGGGGGCGCAGGGCGTCGGCGACGGTGACGGCGGTAAGTTCGACCAGGGTGGCGAGCAGGTCCGCGTCCGCGGGACGTCCCGCCCGCCGCAGGGCCTCCTCCAGGTAGCCGGGGCCGAACAGTTCCAGTCCGGTGCTCTTCGGCGGTTCCGACCGGTAGTAGGGCTCGGCGAGCAGGTACTCCGTCAGTGCGGGGTCGGGGGTGCCGGTGCGCGCGAGCGCCCCGTCCAGGTCGAGGTCGCGCTCACCCCCACTGACCAGACGCATGGCGGCGTCGATCAGGGCGTTGGCGGGGCCGGTGTCGAAGGCCAGGGGCGGTGCCCCGTCCCCGACCACCGTGACGTTGGCGATCCCGCCGAGGTTGAGCGCGGCGGTGGGTTCGGGCCGGTCACCCCACAGCAGGGTGTCCAGGAGGGCCACGAGGGGAGCGCCCTGCCCACCCGCGGCCACGTCGGCGGTGCGCAGGTCGGAGACCACCGGCAACCCGGTGGCCTCGGCGATCCAGGCGGGTTGGCCCATCTGCAGGGTGCCGTGCACGGTGGTACCGGTGACCCAGTGGAACAGGGTCTGACCGTGGGAGACGACCAGGTCCGCGCGGCCCCCGCAGAGGTCCCGCACGGCGTCCTGTGCCGCCGCGCCGAACTCCTGACCGATGAGGGTGTCGACCCGGCACACCGTTTCCAGGGTCGTGGTGGCCGGGGGAAGGGCCGCACGGATCAGTGCGCGCGCTTCGGCGGAGTAGGGGCGGGTGAGATGCCCCAGAGGGGTCAGCCGGACCAGGTCCGCGTCCAGTTCGATCCGGGCGGCGGCGACGTCGATTCCGTCGGCCGAGGTACCGGAGGACACACCGATGACGATCATGCGGCTCCTCTGTCGTGGGGGAGAGCGGGGGAGTCCGATCCCGCTCGCGGCCTCGACCCCGGCCACCACCGTTCGGCGAACTCACCGAGTGCCAGCGGTATACCGTGCGTCTTGGCCACGTCAACCCCCCACATCCCCTGGGCCCCTCACCTCCGACCTTCCGTCAGGGTGTTCTCCTTCGGCCGCCGCCGTCGCTCGGGCCCGTGTCCGGGTGCCCCACTGTGGTGCGGACCTCCAGGGCCTCCAGAGGGGAGGGTTCGTCCGTCGCACTCCCACCTTCGGCCCCTCCTGGCGTTCCGGGGGGCACCACCGCCGGAGCCCGCACCGAAGAACACCCTTCCGTGGTCTGGACAGGCACGGCCCCGGGCACCCGGTTCGCGGCGGACGCGGGTGCTGATCTCCGGGTCGTCGATGTGACGTCCCTTGTTGGCAAGAGCGCCGTGGACAGGATCACCGCCGGGCGCCCGCCGTCCGCCTCACGGACCCCGCCCCGATCGGTGCGCGGACCGTGGCCCGGTCGGGGCGGGGTCCGTGGAGGCCGGTGGTGGAGCCGTCAGCGCCGCCGGCCCGTACGCGTGCCGTATCCGGCCGAGTGCAGGGCGAGGAAGAGCAGACCGGCCAGGGTGAGGGTCCAGGGGGTGACCAGGTCGGGGTAGCTCTGGCCGATGATCTCCAGCAGCAGGGCGATCCCGAACAGGACCGCGGCGATCGTCGCGAACATCGTGTCTCCCAGGGGTGACGGGGGCGGAAGTGCCGTCGTGGTACCCCTTGATGCGCGGACCAACCCGGCGGATCACGGGGTTCGGACGGGAGCCCTGGTCAGGGTGGGGGATGACGAGGCTCACAGGATCGGATCGCCGTCCGAATTGCATGTTCATTCATATGGGTGCATGCTTATATTCATGTCCAAGGTACTCACTTCCCTTCCCGCCGGCGAGCGCGTCGGAATCGCCTTCTCCGGAGGCCTCGACACCTCGGTCGCGGTCGCGTGGATGCGCGAGAAGGGTGCCGTCCCGTGCACCTACACCGCTCACATCGGCCAGTACGACGAGCCCGACATCGAGTCGGTCCCTGGGCGCGCCAACGACTACGGGGCCGAGATCGCCCGCCTCGTCGACGGCCGCGCCGCCCTGGTCGAGGAGGGGCTGGCTGCCTTGGCCTGCGGCGCCTTCCACATCCGTTCGGGTGGGCGCCCCTACTTCAACACCACCCCCCTGGGTCGCGCCGTCACCGGCACCCTGCTGGTCCGCGCCATGCTCGAGGACGGCGTGCAGATCTGGGGCGACGGCTCCACCTACAAGGGCAACGACATCGAGCGGTTCTACCGCTACGGTCTGCTCGCCAATCCGTCCCTGCGCATCTACAAGCCGTGGCTGGACGCCGACTTCGTCAACGAACTCGGTGGCCGCAAGGAGATGTCGGAGTGGCTGGTCGAGCGCGACCTGCCCTACCGGGACAGCACCGAGAAGGCGTACTCCACCGACGCCAACATCTGGGGCGCCACCCACGAGGCCAAGTCCCTGGAGCACCTCGACACGGGTATCGAGATCGTCGAACCCATCATGGGCGTGCGTTTCTGGGACCCCGAGGTCGAGATCGCCCCCGAGGACGTCTCGATCGGCTTCGAGCAGGGGCGGCCCGTCTCCATCAACGGCAAGACCTTCCCGTCCGCCGTCGACCTGGTCATGGAGGCCAACGCCGTCGGCGGCCGCCACGGTCTGGGCATGTCCGACCAGATCGAGAACCGCATCATCGAGGCCAAGAGCCGTGGCATCTATGAGGCCCCCGGCATGGCCCTGCTGCACGCGGCCTACGAGCGTCTGGTCAACGCCATCCACAACGAGGACACCCTCGCCGCCTACCACAACGACGGTCGCCGTCTGGGTCGGCTGATGTACGAGGGTCGCTGGCTGGAGCCGCAGGCCCTCATGATCCGCGAGTCCCTCCAGCGCTGGGTGGGCACCGCCGTCACCGGAGAGGTCACCCTGCGGCTGCGGCGCGGCGAGGACTACTCCCTCCTCGACACCACCGGCCCGGCGTTCAGTTACCACCCGGACAAGCTGTCCATGGAGCGCACCGAGGACTCCGCCTTCGGCCCGGGCGACCGCATCGGCCAGCTGACCATGCGCAACCTCGACATCGCCGACTCCCGCGCCAAGCTGGAGGACTACTCCCGACTCGGCATGGTCGGCAGCGAGCACCCGACGTCGATCGGTGCCGCCCAGGCGGCCTCGACCGGCCTCATCGGCTCGATGCCCGAGGGCGGCGCCGAGGCCATCGCCTCGCGCGGCTCCGTCGACGAGGACGAGTGGCTCGACCACGCCGCGATGGAGTTCGGCACCGACTAGTCGCACGCCTCGCATACGCACACCGCCGGCCGCCCCGCACGCACGGGGCGGCCGGCGGCGTCGTCGCACCCTGAGGTGGTCTTGCGCGGGGGTGCCCGCCGCGTGCGCCCCTGCTCCGCCCGCCGGTGCGCGTGCGAACGGAGGTCCGCGCGGAACGCGTCGGTCGGCTCGTTCCGGCGCAGGCCGCGGACGGACGCTCCGGTGCGACGGTCCCGCGCGCTCCGGACCGCGTTGCCCGTGTCCGTGGTCCTCCCGCGCCCCGGGCCGTGTGCGCGACCGCCGTCGAGGAGCCGGAGCGGTGCCACACCGTCCCCGGGCTCCGGTGCGGGGCCGATTCCGGCGCGCGAGGGAGAGCCCATGGAACGTCGACCGATGGATCTGGCCGCCTACACCGAACGGTCCCGAACGGGGCCGTGTTTCGTCTGCGCGTTCCTCTCGGGCGACCCGGACCACCGGCACGCGACGGTCTACGAGGACGACGACCACGTGGCCTTCCTGGACCGGTATCCCACGCTGCCCGGCAAGGTCCTGGTCGCCCCGAAGGCCCACGTGGAGCACGTGGTCGCCGGTCTGGACGAGGGGGCCTACACGCGCCTGATGTTGCTGGTCCGCGAGGTGGCCCTGGCCATGGAGAGCGCGTTCGAGGTGGAGCGCACCTATCTGCTCAGCCTCGGCAGTCAACAGGGCAACTCCCACCTGCACTGGCACGTCGCCGCGCTGCCGCCCGGGGTGCCCTACGAACAGCAGCAGTACCACGCCCTGATGGGGGAGAACGGTGTCCTGGTGCCGACCCCGGGGGAGGTGGAGTCCCTGGCCGAACGCCTGCGTGCGGCGATCCGGGACCGCCGGCGAGCGGGTTGAGGCCGTTCGGGCCCCTTCCGCGACCGCGCGAGGACCCTGGTGCCCGATGCCCGGGTCGCCCGAGGACGGGGACCGAGGCTCGTGGAAGGACGCGGTGGTCTTCTGCGCCTCGATGGAGGTCCGGCGTCGGGGGCCGACACGCCCGGGGAGCAGGCAGGTCGACGGGGCGTCTCAGCAGGTCGATCGTGGTACGACCCTCATTATGGACGCACCCCATAACTTGACTGGTTCCAGAAAACTGGGCAGACTGAGGGCATGCCAACCCCTTCGGATTTCGAGCAGATGCTGCGCGAGTCCGCTCTGCGGGTGACGGGCCCTCGGTTAGCTGTGCTTACCGCCGTGCACGACAACCCGCACACGGACACGGAGTCGATCATCGACGTCGTGCGCGGGAAACTCGGCGCGGTGTCCAACCAGGCCGTCTATGACGTTCTCAAAGCGCTGACCGGCGCGGGGCTGGTGCGACGCATCCAGCCGCAGGGAACCGTCGCCCGTTACGAGACACGGGTCGGAGACAACCACCACCACGTCGTGTGCCGGTCGTGCGGTGCCATCGCCGATGTCGACTGTGCCGTCGGACACGCGCCGTGTCTCACCGCTTCGGACGACCACGGTTTCGCGATCGACGAGGCCGAGGTCGTCTACTGGGGCCTGTGCGCCGAGTGCTTCGGTACGCAGGGCCCCTGAACCACACACTTGCACGAACCACACAGTCCACCTCTTCCCAAGGAAGTCGATGTCTGAGAACAACGAGGTCGTCGCCCCCACGCCGCAGGAGACCGGCGGCTGCCCGGTCGCGCACGGTCGGGCCCCGCACCCGACCGAGGGCGGCGGTAACCGCGGTTGGTGGCCCAACAAGCTCAACGTGAAGATCCTGGCCAAGAACCCCGACGTGGCGAACCCGCTCGGCGCGGGCTTCGACTACGGCAAGGCCTTCGAGGCGCTGGACCTGGACGCCGTGAAGGCGGACATCGCCGAGGTCCTCACCACATCCCAGGACTGGTGGCCCGCGGACTTCGGGCACTACGGCCCCCTCATGATCCGCATGGCCTGGCACAGCGCCGGCACCTACCGTTCGCACGACGGTCGCGGCGGCGGCAGCGCCGGGCAGCAGCGCTTCGCCCCGCTCAACAGCTGGCCCGACAACGGCAACCTCGACAAGGCCCGCCGTCTCCTGTGGCCCGTCAAGAAGAAGTACGGCCAGAACATCTCGTGGGCCGACCTGTTCATCCTCACCGGCAACGTCTCGCTGGAGTCGATGGGCTTCACGACCTTCGGCTTCGGTGGCGGACGTGAGGACGTCTGGGAGCCGGACGAGGACGTCTACTGGGGCCCCGAGACCACCTGGCTCGACGACGAGCGCTACACCGGCGACCGTGAGCTGGAGAAGCCGCTGGCCGCCGTCCAGATGGGTCTGATCTACGTCAACCCCGAGGGCCCCAACGGCAACCCGGACCCGATCGCCGCCGCGCGGGACATCCGCGAGACCTTCGCCCGCATGGGCATGAACGACGAGGAGACCGTCGCGCTCATCGCCGGTGGTCACACCTTCGGCAAGACCCACGGCGCCGCCCCGGACAGCAACCTGGAGGCCGAGCCCGAGCGCGCCGGTCTGGAGATGCAGGGTCTGGGCTGGAAGAACAACCACGGCACCGGCAAGGGCCCCGACACCATCACCTCGGGCCTGGAGGTCACCTGGACCACCACGCCCGCCGAGTGGAGCAAGGGCTTCTTCCGGAACCTGTTCGAGTTCGAGTACGAGCTGGAGCAGAGCCCGGCCGGTGCGCACCAGTGGGTCGCCAAGGACGCCGAGGAGATCATCCCCGACGCCCACGACCCGAACAAGAAGCACAAGCCGACCATGCTCACCACGGACCTGTCGCTGCGCTTCGACCCGGTCTACGAGCAGATCTCGCGCCGCTACTACGAGGACCACGAGGCCTTCGCCGACGCGTTCGCCCGTGCCTGGTACAAGCTGACCCACCGTGACATGGGCCCGAAGGGCCGCCTTCTCGGCCCCGAGGTCCCGGCCGAGGAGTTCCTCTGGCAGGACCCGCTTCCCGCCCGTGAGGGCGAGGTCGTCGGTGACGCCGAGATCGCCGCTCTGAAGACCAGGATCGCCGCGACCGACCTGACCGTCGCGCAGCTGGTCACCACCGCCTGGGCCTCGGCCTCGACCTACCGTGACAGCGACAAGCGCGGCGGTGCCAACGGTGCCCGTATCCGCCTTGAGCCGCAGATCGACTGGGAGGTCAACAACCCGGCCGAGCTGCGCGGTGTCCTGGCCACGCTGGAGGGCGTCGTGGAGGAGTTCAACGCCTCCTCCGCCACGAAGGTCTCCCTCGCGGACGTCATCGTGCTCGCCGGTGGTGTCGGTGTCGAGCATGCCGCCGAAGCGGCCGGCCGCAAGCTCACCGTTCCGTTCACCCCGGGCCGCGTGGACGCCACCGAGGAGCACACCGACGTCGAGCAGTTCGCCTTCCTGGAGCCGGTCGCGGACGGGTTCCGCAACTACTACGGCAAGGGCAACCGTCTGCCCGCCGAGTACCTGCTGCTCGACAAGGCCAACCTGCTCGGTGTGAGCGCTCCGGAGATGACCGCCCTGGTCGGTGGCCTGCGTGTGCTGGGCGCCAACCACGACGGCTCGGACCTGGGTGTGCTCACCGACCGTCCGGGCACGCTGACGAACGACTTCTTCGTCAACCTGCTCGACCTGGGCATCACCTGGGCCCCGACCGGCGCGTCCTCCGAGACCTCGGGGACCTTCGTCGCCAAGGACGACGCGGGTGTGTCCAAGTGGACCGGTAGCCGTGCCGACCTGGTGTTCGGCTCCAACTCGGAGCTGCGCGCCGTGGCCGAGGTGTACGCCTCCGACGACGCCGAGGACAAGTTCGTCCAAGACTTCGTCGACGCGTGGACCAAGATCATGAACGCGGACCGTTTCGAGGTCTGACGGTGATCGCCTCGGGGTGAGACCACCCCGGAACGGAGCCGGCCCGAGCGATCGGGCCGGCTCCTTCGCGTTCGCCGTGGTCGGGCGCGCACGAACGTCGGCCCTTTCCACTCACCGTGTGGAAAGGGCCGACGTTCGTCGTTGTTCGGGGGTCAGCGTTTCCCGACGCGCAGATCACGCACGGTGGCGCGCACCGAATCCTTGAGGTCCGAGGTGCGCGACAGCGCGCTCCCCTTGAACTGCTCGAAACGGCCGCGTGTGCGCAGGCGCCGGTTCCCGGTGGCGCGTCCCGCGATCTCCTTGACCTTGCCCGTGGCGCGTGTCGTGTGCGCTCGGAGTTTCTCCGACCGGCTCATGAGTACTCCTCCTGCTTCGGATCGGTGGCGTCGCCCGCCTGTCTCTCACCGCCATTACTTCCTTTTTCACGCCGGGTCATGCGAGATCGACCCGAGATAATGATGTGGCATGGGCCACACGCGATATCGACGTGGTTCCTGAATAACGCCCATCGGCGCGGGAAGGGCCGCTGTACAGGCAGAAGACACCGTAGGTTCCACGAACCGAATGAGCGGAGTATCGAGCATGGATCTGACTTTCCTCCAGCCCCTTTACGACCGACCCGCACCTATGGCGTCGCTGTTCATCAACGTCTCCCGCGACTCGGAGGACGCCGAACACGCCATTCGACTGCGCTGGGACCAGGCGCGGTCCGCGCTGGCGGAGGAGGGTGTCCCCGAGGCGACGCTCGCCGCCATGGACGGCGCGGTCGGACGCACCGAGGGAGTGCCCGGACCGCACGGACAGGTGGTGTACGCGGCCGGTGACGAGGTCGTCCACGACGCCGTCGTGGCCCGACATCCCCAGGACTTCGAGGTGAGCGTGGGCCGCTTCCCCGACCCGCTGCCCTACATGGTCGCCGACCACCGGCGCGTGCCGCACGTCCTCGCCGTCGTCGACAGCATCGGCGCGGATGTGACCGCCGAGTACGCCGACGGGCGGACCGTGGTGCGCAGGGTCGATGGCGATGACAAGCCCGTCCACAAGGTCCGGGAGGGCGGTTACCACCACAACCAGATGCAGCGCGCCGCCGACGAGCGAGTCGACCAGAACACCGGCCTGATCGCGGAGACGGTGGCGCGGCTCGCCGACGCCGGCGGCGCCGAGATCGTCGCCATCGCCGGTGACCCACAGGTGCGCGGACTGGTCGCCGACCACCTGCCCGAGCACCTGAAGACCAAGGTGGCGGACCTGGAGGCGGGTTCGCGCGCGCCCGGCGCCGAGAACTCGCCCGTGGACGAGGAACTCGCGGAGAGGCTGCGGGTCGTGTCCGAGGAACACGTGCGGGAGTCCCTGGACGCCCTCGGTCGCGGACGTGCCGACGGTACCGCCGTCGAGGGTATGGGCGCCGTGGTGAGCGCTCTTCAACGCGGTCAGGTCGAGACGCTGTTGTGGAACGACGACCTGGCCGGTGCCGACCGACCCCTCCACGTCGGCCCCTCCGGCGAACAGGTGTCCACCGACGAGCGTCGGCTGAAGGACATGGGCGTCACCGAACACTGGACCGAACCCGCGCGGTCGGCGCTCACCCGTGCCGCCGCCACGACCGGGGCCGGTCTCGAACTCGTGCCCGTGGAGGAGGCACGGTTCGACGAGGGCATCGCGGCCGTGCTGCGTTTCGCGACCCCGGCCTGATCCGGACCCCGAGGGGTGCGGCCCGACCGCCATGGTCGGGCCGCCCCTCGACCGCTGTTGATACCCGAGGACCACTCCCGCCTTTTCAGCGACCTTTTTCCGCGCGAAAGTCCCTATGTGCGGTCGAAGGATAGGTTGGAAGCACGGAAAGGTCGCTTCGGGAAAGGCGGGAACATGCGAATATTGGTCACCGGTGCCACCGGTAACGTGGGACGCGGCGTGGTCCGCGGGCTCGTCGATCGGGGCGTCGACGTCCATGCGCTCGGCCGCCGGCCCGAGCGTCACGCCTTTCCCGCGAAAGTCCGGAGCCACCATGGCGACCTGGACCACCCGGACACCCTCGCCGAGGCGCTGCGCGGGGTCGACGCCCTCTTCCTCTTTCCGGTGCCCCGGACCGCCGAACGGGTGGTCACGCTGGCCCGGGACTCCGGCGTCCGGCGGATCGTCGTCCTGTCCTCGGGGGCGGTGACCAGCGGCGACGACACCGATCACCACCTTCCGGTGGAACGCGCCGTGGAGGCCTCCGGGCTGGAGTGGACGCACGTGCGCCCCGGCGAGTTCGCGATGAACAAGCTCGCCCTGTGGGGCCCCATGATCCGGGCCGAACGCGCGGTGTACGACCCCGCTCCCGACTTCGGCTGGTTCCCGGTGCACGAGGCCGATATCGCCGACGTCGCGGTGCTCGCGCTCATCGAGGACGCTCACGTCGGCCGGGCCCACACGCTCAACGGCCCCGAGTTCCTCACGCATCGGCGCCAGGTCGAACTCATCGCCGAGGCCCTCGGCGAGGACGTCCGCCACGTGTCGGTCACACCCGAACAGGCGCGGGAGCGCTACCGGGGCCAGGGCGGTTTCGCCGCCGACAACGCCGACTTCCTCCTCGGCTTCGAGGACTACGGCGGCGGGGAGACCGACCCCGGCGGCGCGGAGGCACCGGCCGTCCCCGACGCCGGGGCGATGCCCACCGCCGCGGACGTCACCGGTCGCCCCGCACGCGACTTCGCCCTATGGGCCCGTGACCACGCCGCCGCGTTCCGCTCCTGATCCTTGGCACGGGGCGGACCCCCGTGCCGCGTGCGCCTTCCCGATCGAAGAACCGGGGCCATCTCCGTCGCCGGTGCCCGGGCGCGCCACGGCCCGCACGGGGGACCGCGGGGCGACCTCGGTCCGGGCTCAGACGGTGGCCCGGGGCAGGCCGATCGTCACCGACGTGCCCTCCGGGCCGCTGTCGAGGTCCACCCGCCCACCCTGGGCCCTCACCAGCGACCGCACGACCGCCAACCCCAGCCCGGCGATGCGCCCCGCCTCGCCCACACGGGTGGTCACGAACGGCTCGAACACGCGCGGCAGCACGTCCGGATCGATCCCCGGTCCGTCGTCGCGCACCACCAGAACGATCTCCTCCTCCGTACCGCGCGCCGACAACGTGACCCGGGTCCCCGGCGGATTGTGGTCGATCGCGTTGCCGATGAGGTTGGCCAGGCACTGCTCCAGCCGGTTCTGGTCGCCCAGGAGCACCTGGGGCGGCGGATCGGTCACCGTGACCGCCTCCCGCGCGGACAACGCCTCGGCGCGCGAGCGCACCTCGTCGAACAGATCGGGGAGGAAGACCGGGCCCCGTTCGGCGTCGACCTCGTCGCCACCGCGGGCCACCGCCATGAGGTCCTCCAGCACACGCCGGAGCCGGACCAGTTCGGCCCGCACGATCCGTGCCTCCTGGCCGCCCAACAGTTCCAGGTGGCCCTCGGCGACCGCCAGGGGGGTGCGCACCTCGTGGGAGATGGCCGCCAGGTACTGGCGGCGCTCGGCGTCGGCACCCTCGATCCGGGCCAGCATGCCGTTGATCTCGCCGGCCAACTCGGCGATCTCGTCGCGTGTGTCCGGCACCGGCACCCGTGTCGCCAGTCCGGTGGGGGAGATGGCCTTGGTGGCCACCGAGACCTCGCGTACCGGGCGCAGCGTCCGCCGCACCACGAGCCACAGCGCGACACCGCCCAGCCCGAGGCCGACCGCCCCGGCCACCGAGGTGAACAGCAGGACGGTCGCGGCCGTGTCGTGCGCCGTTTCCAACGAGGAGACGAGCGTGACGACCGCGATCGTGCCGTCGGTCTCGTCGACGAGGGTGGTGTCCAGTACACGGAGCCGACCGATCTCGGTCTCCACCGTGCGGACCGACCCGGGCTTCGCCACGGGCGCGTCGCCACCCCGCATGAGGGCCGCCACCCGGGAGGGGCCTCCGGTGCTCTGGAGGCGGACACCGTTGATGTGGACCAGGGAGACGTGCCGGGCGCCGCTGGGTCGGATGGCCAGGGCCTGGCGGGCGCCGTGTTCGGCCTCGGGACCCGACACGACACCGTCCCGGCCCGCCGCGGCGGGGATCTGGTCTCCCAGGGCCGTGCTGAGGAGCTCGGCCTCCTCCCGCAGGAGGTGGTCCACGTCGGCACGACCCGAGGCCAGGACGAGCTCGTGGGTGAGGACGGTGACGCCGCCGAGCACCAGCACCATGACCAGGAGCGACCGCAGGATGAGCCGTCCGGCGAGGTTCATCGGTCGCCGCCGGCCAGGCGGTACCCCACCCCGCGCACGGTGTGGATGCGCTCCGCTCCGATCTTGCGCCGCAACTGGCTGACGTACACCTCCACGACGTTGGAGGCGCCGTCGAAGTCGTACCCCCACACCAGATCCAGCAGTTGCGGCTGGGAGAAGACCTGTCCGGGGTGGCGGATGAACACCTCCAGCAGGGCGAACTCACGGGCCGACAGGGACAGGGTGGCGCCGTCCACCGACGCGGTGTGCGACCCCAGGTCCAGGGTCACCCCGCCCGCGCTGAGGGCGTCGCCTCGTTCCTGCCCCTGCCCCCGGAGCCGGGCCCGCACCCGCGCCAGGAGTTCGTTCACGCTGAAGGGTTTGACCATGTAGTCGTCGGCCCCGGCGTCCAGGTTGGCGACGCGATCGCCGACGGCGTCCTTGGCGGTCAGGACGATCACCGGGACCGAGGGGCGGCGTCGGCGCAGCCGCCGCAGCAGCTCCTCACCGGGCAGACCCGGCAGCCCCAGGTCCAGGATGACCAGGTCGACGTCGGGGGAGACCGCCATGACCAGGCCGTCGATGCCGTCGTGCGCGACCTGCACCTGGTATCCGGCGTTCTCCAGTCCGCGCCGCAGGAAGGAGACGATGCCCTCCTCGTCCTCCACCACCAGAACCGCCAACGTCGTCTCCCCCGTTCCGACCACCGCGGTGTGGTCCCGTTCAGCGTGTCGGTGAGGGCTGAGCCCCACCTGAGGCCGACCTGAAGGCGATCCTCAGGTGCGTTTCAGGTTTCCATCATCGGTCTCCCGCAGAATGGGGATCCGCCACCCAGCCGCCCGCCCCGACCCGCCCGAAGGAATCGATGATGCGACGCCGGACGATGCTTCTCTCCCTCTGCGCCGCGGTCACGTTGTCGGCCGTCGGGGTGGCCGGATACCTGCTCGTTCAGGATACGGACGAGACGGTGGAGGCGATCAGGCTGGACGGGTTCTCCGTCGCCCCCACCATTGAACCCTCGGCGGAGGAGGGGCGATCGCGGTCGGTGGACGGTCTCGAACAGCTGGTCGGGGTCCTGCACGCCGGTGACGACGTCGACGACTGGTACGTGGCCGGGGTGGAGGTGGACTTCGGCCCGGAGGAGTGGCTGCTCACCGACCCGGTCGTGGACGACTTCGATGGGGACGGCGTCGCCGACCCCCTGCCGGAGGAGCTGAGCGCGCTGGAGGGGACCGAGGTCACGCTCGGCGTGCGCTACGACGACGATGACGACACCGACCGCGACGACGCGCGGGTGTTCACGGTCAACGGGATGATCCTGCGGGACACCGCCGGGGGCCCGGCGCCGTGGGAGTCGGGTGAGGACGCGGTCGAGGCGGACCGCGCGGCCGTGGCGTCCGCGGCGGAGGCCGCCGTGGGGGAGGGGGCGCGGGTCGTCGACGTCGAGCGCACCGAGGAGGACGGCTGGCAGGGCTGGGAGGCGGACGTGCGCGGCGGCGACGGACGTGAGTACGACGTCATCCTCGACCTCTCCGGCGAGGTCGTGGACGTGCGTCAGGACGACTGACCCCGCCATCGGGACGGTGCCCGGGACCGACGCCGCTCCCGCGCACCGTCCCGTTGCCGCGCGCGTGTCCGGGCGACCCTCCCGACCGGACCCGTCCGCGCAGGCCCGACCCCGGCCGGTCGCACGGCCGCGCAACGGCCGGGCCGAGGTGCGCCCTCCCTCGTGGTCGCCGGTCGCACGTCCTCCGTGGGCCGGTGGTCGCCTTCCGCCCGCGCGATGGAGAGGCCGCCGCCATCGACGCGACCGGGCACGGACCGACGCTCGGTTCGGCCTCCGGTGACCCCTCGGCCCGACCGGGTCCCGCGACCCGGCTGAAAGAGAGCTGAGGACGACCTTCAGACCGACCTCAGGCTGCCATCAGCCCGCGGACGCAGAGTGGTCGTAGGCGGCGACGGGCCGCGCACCCCACCCCTACACGCACATGGAGAGTCGACATGAACCGCCGAACCACGATCATCCTCTGCTGCGCCGGCGCCGGACTCCTGGTCGTCGGTGTCGGCGGCTACCTGGAGATCCGCGACACCGCCCACCCCCTGGAGAGCATCCGCCTCGAAAGCGCGACCGAGATCGCGCCAGCCACCCCGGCGGCCGGGACCGCGCCCCGGACGGGAACGGTCGAGGGGCTCGAACAGCTCACGGGCCGGCTCGGCGCGGGCGAGGACGTCGACGATTGGTACGTGGCCGGGGTGGAGGTGGACTTCGGCCCGGAGGAGTGGCTGCTCACCGACCCCACCCTGGAGGACTTCGACGCCGACGGCACCGTCGCCCCGGTCCTGGACGAGTTGCGGGCGCTGGAGGGGACCGAGGTCACGCTCGGCGTGCGCTACGACGACGATGACGACGACGATGATGACCGGGACGACGCCGACGTGTTCACCATCGGCGACGTGACCTACCGCGACCCCGAGGGTGGCACCCCGCCCTGGCGGAGTGACGGCGCGCGCGAGACGACCGACCGGGGCGCGGTCGCCCGGTCCGCCGAGGAGGCGGTGGGGGAGGGCGCCCAGGCCCTGGAGGTGGACCACAGCGACGAGGACGGCTGGCAGGGCTGGGAGGTCGAGGTGCGCGACGCCGACGGGGTCGAGCACGACGTGCTCCTCGACGCCGCCGGTGACGTCGTGGACGTGCGCGTCGACGACTGAGTGAGGCGCACCGGCGGTCGCTGCACCGTCGCGGAGACGGTCCCGGTCGGTCGGCCGTGCGCGGGCGCGCACCGGATCGTCCACCGGGTGCGTCGTGAGGGCGGGTCCCACCCCGGGGCCCGCCCTCTTCGCGTGCTCTCGCAGGGGGCGCGGCGGTCGACCGTGCCCACGCGCGGTCGCCCCCGTCGAGCACCTTCGGCGGTGCGCTGTGTGTCAGGCCGTGCCGTTGAGGACGGCGTCCGCGGCGGCGAACAGGGTCGCGTTCTCCGACACGAGGGCCGACTCCGAGCGTGGCAGCGCCCTCTCGAACGTGAGGCCGTTGACCACGGTGAGCAGGAACTTCGCGCGTTGGGAGTGGTCGCCGTCGGGGAGCGCCCCTTCACCGGCCAGCAGCGACAGCCAGTGCTCGACCCGTTGTCGCATCTGCTGCTCGATGACCTGGTACGCCTGGCGCTGCTCCTCGGTCGGTTCCTCGGCGATCAGTGACGCGTAGGCCCGGCCGACGGTCTGCCGTGCCTGTTCCCCGGCCCCGGCGGGCGCCAGGATCTGCCGCAGACAGGCGACCAGGCGGTCCCGGGGCGGCAGGTCCGTGTCGCGGATGGGTTCTCCCGGAAACATCACGTCGTAGATGCCGGTGAGCACGGCGTCCTGCAGAGCGTGCTGCGTCGGGAAGTGGTGCCGGAGCGATCCCGTGCTGACCCCGGCCTTGGCGGCGACCGCCCGCACGCTGAGTCGTGCGGTCGGATCCTCGCTCAACATCGTCGCGGCGGCCACCAGGATTCTCTCGCGAGAGCTCGGCTTCGCGCCGGCTGATTCAGTCATCTCTACCTCCGTCGCCAGCATACCAATACACCGTACTAATACAGTGTGTTAGTCTCATTGTGGCACCAATACAGTGTGTTGGTCGCCGATCGGCTCGGGACGGAGGAGGACCATGCTCGACCAGTGGCGCCGCGGCCGCGCGGAACGGCGGATCCAGGCCGGGGACGGACACGCGCTGCGACGTTTCCGCCGGTGGCAGCTGTTCGGACGTTCCCTGCTCTCGCTCCGGCTGCCCCTGGACGACGGTCGTGAGAGGGAGTACACGATCGACGTCCGGCATTGGGGGGAGCGAGAGGACGGCGAGATCTGGGCGCACCTCTACGTCGACGGCGTGCATCACGCCCGGTCCCGGACCCCCGCCGCCTTTCCCGTCCCGGGCGGTCACATCGAGGTCGCCACGAGCGACTTCGGCATCAAACGCTGCCACTACGTCACCACCGACGACGCGGAACGGCGGCTCACCCCGGACGCCCGGTCCGCGGAGGGGCGGCGCGCCCGCCTCCACCGGAGGCGCCCGACCCTGAGCCGCTGGATCGGCTGCGTCTCGGTGCTCCTGCTCGTGATCGGGATCGGTCTGAACCTCCTCCAGGTGCTCGAACCGATCTCGCTGATCCCGCCGGTGCACGAGGTGGTCGGGACCTTCACGTCCCCCGTCCGGCTGCCGCTCTGGCTCAATCTCGCACTCGGCGTCGGCGCCGCGCTGGCCAGCGTGGAGCGTGCGCTCCGGCTGCGCTACTCGTGGCTGCTCGACGGCGTGGGCAACTGACCCCTCACCGAAAGGACACCATGACCACCCGCAACCCCGATCCCGCGCCGGCCCCGGCGCACGGCGGATCCGTGCGCTCCACCCCGCTGGCGGAGAGGTCCCTGGCACCCGACCTCGCGCGGGGCATGATGCTGCTGCTCATCGCTCTGGCCCACGTGCCGTGGTTCATCTACGACGCCCCCATCGGCCTCGCCCTGCTGCATCCCGCCGACGGGAACCTCGCCGACCGGATCGCCCAGGCGTTCACCCTGATCGTCGTCGACGCCCGTGCCTACACGTTGTTCGGCTTCCTCTTCGCCTACGGGATCGGGCAGATGTACGCCCGGCAGATGTCGCGGGGCACCGCACCCGCCCACGCGCGCCGCCTGCTGCGCCGACGGCACCTGTGGATGCTCGTGTTCGGCGCGGTCCACGCCCTCCTGCTCTGGCAGGGCGACATCATCGGCACCTACGGCCTCATCGGGCTCATCATGGTCCCGCTCTTCCTGAGCCGTGACGATCGCACCCTGAAGATCTGGATCGGCGTCCTGCTCGGCCTCGGCGCGCTGTTCAGCGTCGCCACGGCCGCGATCGGCCTGGCGAACCCGGTGGTCACCGGGGACCCCGCCGCCGACCTCCAGCGCCTGAGCATCGCCGAGACCGGCTACCTCCTCTCCGCCGCCGTGCGTCTGCCGACGTGGGTGTTGACGCTGTTCTCCGGCCTGATCACCCTCGCGCTTCCCACGGCGTTCCTCATCGGGCTCCTGGCCGCCCGTCACCGCCTGCTCGACGAGCCGGCGCGTCACCTGCCGCTCCTGCGCCGCCTCGCCGTCGTCGGTATCACCATCGGCTGGCTGGCCGGTGCGCTGATCGCCCTCCAGCACGTCGGTGTCATCGGGACGGCCTACGCGCCGGTGGTCGCCGAGTTGCACGTGTTCACCGGGATCTTCGCCGGTGTGGGCTACGCCGCGCTGTTCGGACTCGTCGCGCATGGGCTCGCCGGCCGGGGACCGCGGCGGTCGCTGCCGGTGCGGGCACTGGTGTCCCTGGGGCGCCGGTCGCTGAGCGGCTACCTGGCCCAGTCCGTGGTCTGGGGCCTGTTCCTGGCGGCGTGGGGGCTGGGGCTGGGCGTGCACCTCTCCAGCTGGTCGGCGGTGCTGGTGGCCGTCGTCACCTGGCTGGCGACCGTCGCCGGGGCGCACGCGCTCGACCGCGCCGGCAGGCGTGGACCGGCGGAGGTGCTGCTCCGGACACTGACCTACCGGGGGGTGCGATCCGGCGACCGCTGACCGGTCCGCGCCGGCCGGTGCGGTCACTCGGCACCGTGAGCGTCAGTGGGCCGCCGCGTGCGGGCCTCGGCCGTGTCGGCACCGACGGGGGCGACCCGGTGTGCTCCGGCGCCCGGGTGCCCGGCGCGGGCCCCCGGGCCCGCGGCCGTGGAGGGACCCACCCCCCCCGACGGTGCCCACAGAAGTCGAGGCCTCCCCGCGGAACGGGCCCCGGGCCCGCCGTGTGCACACCCGCCAGGCCGACGGTGACCGACGTCGAGGGCCCCTCCCTGCGGAGGGGCCCTTCGCCGTGTCCGCCCCCCGGAGCCGGTCGTCCGAGCCTCCCACCAGGGGCGGAGCCCGCCGTATGACACCACGTCATACACGCTCCACAGGAATGTCATGACGACGTGTTGACGCCGCGGCACTGCGCACCGAGCGCCCCGAACGCTTGAATCGAAGAGCAGGAGCACAGACCCGACACCGCCGGTGGAAGGTCCACCTCCCACCGGTCCGAGGTCGCCGTGGAACCGACCCGTGCGCCCCGGAACACGTGTTCGGGACCCGCACCGGCACGGTCCCCCGGAGGGCCGCTCGACCCCACGTTCGCAACCCAGGACAGGAACGACATGGCACTGCCCGCACCGCACACCATCGAGGACCTCTACGCGCCGGCCGAGCGCAGCCGCGCGACGATCTCTCCGGACGGCACGCGGATCGCTTTCCTCGCACTGTGGAAGAACCGGCTCAACGTCTGGGTCCAGGATCTGGACTCCGACGCCGAGGCCCGCCCCGTCACCGCCGACGAGACCCGTAGCGTGCAGAGCTACGAGTGGGCCGACGACTCGCGTCGACTGCTCTACGTCCAGGACGACGGCGGAGACGAGAACTGGCACCTGTACCGGGTCGACCTGGACGCCCCCGACGCCGCCGCGGTCGACCTCACCCCCTTCCCCGGTGCCCGTGTCCTCGGCTTCGAGCCGTCCCTGGGGCGGCCGGGCAGGGTGACCCTCGTGATCAACGCCCGCACCCCCACGGAGTTCGACACCTACGAGCTCGAGGTGGCCACGGGTGAGCTCACGATGCTGGCGGAGAGCCCCGGACCCGGCAGGACGCTGTTCCAGGCCGGCGACGGCGACTGGTACTCCTCCGAGCTCACCGCTGAGGGCGACCTGGCCTTCTTCCACCTGGACCGGGAGTCCGGCGAGCAGCGCCGGGTGATGGTGATGGACGGCCACGACTACCCGCTGGGCCCGTTCCCCCTCCAGATGACCCCCGAGGGCGACGGCATGTGGATCGGCTCCAACCGGGGCACCGACCGCACGCGCCTGGTCCACTTCGCACTGGCCACCGGCGAGGAGACCGAGGTCGACAGCCACCCGACCTTCGACCTCGACACCCGCGCGCTCGTCGACCCCTCCCTTCCCGCACCGCTCATCCGCGACCGTCGCGGCGCGCTGCTGGGCGTGCGCTACCTCGGTGAGCGCCAGGTCGTCCACGCCCTGGACCCGCACTTCGCGGAGGTCCTGGCGCACCTGGAGCAGGTGTCCGACGGGGACCTCGCGGGGGTCTCCTCCGACGACACCGGCCGACGGTGGGTCGTCTCCTTCACCCACGACCGCGACCCGGGGGTCACCTGGTTCTACGACCACGCCACCGGGGAGTCCCGGCTGCTGTTCCGGCCGTACCCGCACCTGGACCCGGACGCGTTGGCCCCGATACGCCCGATCACGATCACCGCGCGTGACGGTCTGCGGCTCCCGTCGTACCTGACGCTGCCCGTCGGGATCGATCCGACCGGCCTGCCGATGGTGGTCATGGTCCACGGCGGCCCCTGGTCGCGGGACGCCTGGGGCTTCAACCCCACGGTCCAGCTGTGGGCCAACCGCGGCTACGCGGTGCTCCAGGTCAACTTCCGCGGCTCGACCGGTTACGGCAAGGCCCACACCCAGGCCGCGATCGGTGAATTCGCCGGCAAGATGCACGACGACCTGATCGACGGGGTCGAGTGGGCGGTGGCCCAAGGGCACGCCGACCCGGACCGGGTGGCGATCTTCGGTGGCTCCTACGGCGGTTACGCGGCGCTGGTGGGCGCGGCCTTCACCCCGGACCGCTTCGCCGCCGCCGTCGACGCCGTCGGTATCTCGGACCTGGCCAACTTCCTGCGGACCCAGCACGAGTTCGTCCGCCCGGGGCTGGTCAACAACTTCTACCGCTACGTGGGCGACCCCGAGATCCCGGAGCAGGAGGCGGACATGCTCGCCCGCTCACCGATCACCCGGATCGACGACATCCGCACTCCGCTGTTCGTGGTCCAGGGTGCCAACGACCCCCGGGTCGTGCAGGCCGAGTCCGACAACATCGTCGCGTCCCTGCGCTCCCGCGGCGTCGACGTCGAGTACCTCGTCTTCGACGACGAGGGTCACGGCGTCGTCAACCCGGAGAACTTCATCACCCTGTTCGGCGCCGTCGACCGCTTCCTCGCCCAGCACCTGGGAGGACGCGAAGACCACTCCTGAACCTGACCGCACCGACCCGTTCGACACCTCGAACCCCCTGGGAGCACGTACCCGCCATGAACGATCACCACAGCCCCCGCCCCGACCGGACCGCGATCGACGACCTCGACGGGAACGACCGTCCCGACCGTTCCGAACAGCCCGTGGACCTGAAGCAGGAGGTGCTCAAGGGCATGGGCGGTCCGTCGGGGATGGTGTACTCCACCCTGCCGGTGGTGCTCTTCGCGATGGCCGTTCCCTTCCTCCCCCTGTCCATGGCGGTGGGTGTCGCGGTCGTGGTCGCCCTCGCGCTGGGCGTGTTCCGGTTGTGGCGCGGAGAGCGGCTCGCCACCGCGATGGGAGGGGTCATCGGCGTGGCGGCGGCCGGAGGGATCGCGGCCATGACCGGGTCGGCCAACGACTTCTTCCTCATCGGTATTTGGGTCTCCCTGGCGGGAGCCGTGGTCATGCTCGTCTCGCTCCTGGCGCGGCGACCGCTGACCGGCGTGATCTGGAACGCCGTGCACGGGGGTGCGCACCCCTGGCGTGAGGACCGGCCCTCGCTGTTCGTGCACGACCTCGCCACCTTCGCGGTGACGGCCGTGTTCGCCGCCCGGTTCGGTGTGCGGCAGTGGCTCTACCTCGCCGACTCCACGACCGGGCTCGCCATCGCCGACACCGTGACCGGCTTTCCGTTGACGGTGGTCGCCGCACTGGTGGTCATCTGGGCGTTCCGCCGCACCACCAAGCGGCTCGTCCGCCCCGCCGGCACCCCGGACGGTTCACGGAACTGACCACCGCTCGCGGCGACGGCCCCGCGGGGCGTGGCGCCGACCGACCCGATCGTGCGTGTCCACCGTCGTGGACACGCACGATCATCACCGACAGGAGGTGGGCCACGGTGCGCCGGAGCCCGACGATCTACTTCACCTCGTACGGCCTGTCCCTGCTGGGCGGCGGCGTTTCGAGCGTCGTGATGCCGCTGCTCGTGCTCGATCGGACCGGCGACGTGCTGGCGGCGGGACTCATGGCGACGGTGGGGACGGCCGTCGCCGCCGTGACGGGCTTCTTCTCGGGGCTGCTCGTCGACCGTGTCGACCGGCGCGTGGTGTCGGTGGCCTCCGACCTTCTGGCCGCGCTCTCCATGGTGGGGCTGGTGGTCGTCGAGGCCCTGTGGGGCCTGGACCTGGCCTGGTTCCTGGCACTGGCCGTCGTCGGGGCGATGATCCGGGTTCCCGGGATGACCGCTCGGGAGACCCTGCTCCCCGCCCTCGCCCGGCTCGGCCCCACGGGGGCGGGGGACGGTGCGCGCCCGGCCCGACTGGATCGGCTCGTCGCCGTCCGCGAGACCGTGGGCAACGTACTCCTGTTGGCCGGGCCCGGACTGGGTGGGTTGCTGGTCGCCGTGGTCGGACCGTCCCCGACGGTCCTGTTGGCGACCGCCGCCACCGGCCTGCTCGCCGCCCTGTCCACGCTCGTCCTCGACCCGAGGGTCGGCCGGGTCCCGCACCGCGCCCCCGTTCCGTCCGGGGCGACCGGCGGTGCGCTGCGCCGGGCCGCCGCCGACCTGGCCGACGGGTGGCGGTTCCTCGCACGCAGTCGACTCGTCCTCGGCGCCACCCTGATCAGCGGGGTGTTCATCGCGGTCCTCAGCGTTCTCCAGACCACGCTCATGCCCGCCTACTTCACCGCCGAGGACCTCCCCGGACTGACCGGACTGACGCTGAGCGCGATCGCCGCCGGCAGTATCGCCGGCTCGGCGCTCTACGCCGTCTGCGCGGACCGGGTCCGCAGACGGGTCTGGTTCGTCATCGGGATGGTCGGTGCACTCGTCGGCTTCGGCCTGGTCGGCAGCATGGTCGCACCGTGGCTGGTGCTGGGCGCCGCCGGTCTGGCCGGGTTCCTCTACGCTCCGGCGGCGGCCGTGCTCGGTGTCCTGACGATCGAGGCCACGCCGGACGCCATGCGCGGTCGGGTCCTCGGCGCGCAGAACACCGTGATGCTCTCCGCCCCGGCCCTCACCAGTGCCCCGCTCGCGGCGCTCGCCGCCGTGGCCGGGCTTCACGTGGCCGGAGTCGTGATCGCCGTCCTGGTGGGGGCGACGGCGCTGGCGGCTCTCGCCGCTCCGGTGTTCCGCACGATCGACGAACCGGGACTCGAGGAACGCGACGACCACGCCCTGGAGGGAGCGGCCGGTGCCGTGTCCGGACCGCCATCGGCGGGGGACGACGCCGACGTGTGAGGGGCCCGCCCCACCCGAGGCGGTGCGTACCGATGTGCCTCATGGGGCCGGTGCGCAGGCGGGGGGAGGGGCGGCCCGTCAACGGTGGTCGCCACCCGCCGGGGGACTCCGTATGACGAATGGGCTGTCGTCGGATGAAATCTGGAAAGGCGGGGCCCGGTCGGGCCCCGCCTCCACGCCGTGGGTGACCGGCCGTCGGCGCAGGTCGCCGTCGCGCGGGGCGATCCGGGGTCCAGGATCCCCCCGGAATCGGCGCGCGTTCACTTCCTACACAATCGATCGGCTGAGTGGTAGGAAGTTCACGCATAGGGTTCCCCCGCTGTCCCCCACCCGGAGGCTTCCCATGAACCGTCGGTGGTCCATCCGCTCACACACGTTCTCCGCCGTGGCCGCGGCCTGCGCCACGGTCCTCATCCTCACTCTCGCTCCGGCCGCGGGCGCGAGCACGACGCACGACGACCCGCGTCTGCGCACCGGGTTCAGCGAGACCGTCGAGATCCCCCCGGACGGTGCGGTTCCCCAGGCCACGGAGCCCGAGCCGCGACTGGAGACGTTCGACACCGAACGCCCGGTGGCGCCCGGGGTCACGCTGACCTCGTTCGAGGCCTACGGGCCGGACGCCTACACCGGGACGCCCACCTGGCTCCAGGCCGACCTGTTGACCACCGACCTCACCGGAGGCGTCGAGGTCGACTACCTGTTCCCCGGACGCGTCTCCGAACGGGAACCGTTGAGCGTCCAAGCGGACCGGGCCGAGGCGGTCGCCGCGGTGAACGGCGACTTCTTCGACATCAACGCCTCCGGAGCGCCCCAGGGCGTGGCCGTGCGGAACGGTGAGGTGATCCAGTCCCCGATCGCCGGCGACCACCGTGCGTCCGCCGCGATCTTCACCCCGGACGGACTCGGTTCGATCGGCGAAGTGTTCTTCGAGGGGACCATCACGCTGCCGACCGGAGAGACGCCCGCACTGGACGCGATCAACAAACCGGCACTGGGCGTCGACGAGATCGCCGCGTTCACCCCGCTGTGGGGGTCGTACTGCCGGTGCCGGGCGGTCGAGGACGCGGCCGAGACCCAGGAGGTCGTCGTCACCGACGGTGTGGTCACCGAGATCGTGGAGGAGGCGCGCGAGGGCGAGATCGCCGACGACGCCTTCGTCCTGGTCGGCCGCGAGGACGGCGCAGCGACCCTGTCCGAGCTGGCCGTGGGCGATGCGGTCGGTATCGAGTACGACGCACGGGCCGCCGAGGACCAGGAGATCCACGCCGCGCTCAACGGCCGTCAGTTGCTCGTCGTCGACGGCGAGGTCCGGCGGGCCGCGGAGAGCCACAACACTCCGGGCGCCCCACGGACGGCCATCGGGTTCTCCGCCGACGGTGCGCGCATGTACCTGCTCAGCGTGGACGGTCGCCAACCGTCCTTCGCCGAGGGCGTCGGCCTCGACGAGTTGGGCGCGATGATGGTCGAGGCCGGTGCGCACACCGCGCTCAACCTCGACGGCGGCGGTTCGACCACCATGGTGGCGCGGACCCCCGGCGCGGATCGGGTGCGGGTCGAGAACCGTCCCTCGGACGGAGAGGAGCGCACCGTGCCCAACGGGCTCGGTCTGTTCGCTCCGGAGGGCAGTGGTCGGCTCGACGGCTTCTGGGTCGAGACCCTGCTCGCCGCCGAACGCGTCGACGGCCCCGCCTACGTCCCGCCCGCGCGTCCCGACCGGGTGTTCCCCGGCCTGACGCGGACGCTCACCGCGGCCGGCCACGACGAGACCTACGCACCGGTCGAGGCCGACCCGCACTGGCGTTCCGACGACCAACGGGTCGGGACCATGGACCGCGAAGGCGTCTTCACCGCCCATGCGACCGGGACCGCCACCGTCACCGCCGGTCGGCGGAGCGCCACGGGCGACACCGCGTTGACCGTGTTGGGCGAGCTCACCCGGATCGAGACCACACCCGAACGGGTGGGTCTGGCCGACTCCGAGGCGTCCACCGTGATCGAGGTGGTCGGTCACGACGCCCACGGGTTCGCCGCACCGGTCGAGGCGGCCGACGTCGAACTGACCATCGACGAGACCGTCGCCCGGGCCGAGGTGACCGAGGACGGACGGTTCGAGATCCGGGCCACCACGGACAGCGGCGCCACGCTCGCCACCCTGCGCGTCGCCGACGTCGAGACGACCCTCGCGGTCACCGTGGGGCTGGAGGAGCTCGTCGTCGCCGACTTCGAGGACGCGGCCGACTGGACCTACTTCGGTGAGCGCGCCGACGGGGACGTCGCGGTGACCGAGGGCCGGGACGGCGACGCCGTGAGGTTGACCTACGACTTCACCGCCTCGACCGGGACCCGCACCGGCGGTGCGCTGCCCCCCGGTGGGGAACGGGAGATCCCCGGCCAACCGCAGGAACTGCGCGCCCGGGTGCACTCCGAGGGCAACGGGGAGTGGGCCAGTCTGCAGGTCTGGGACGGCGCCGGACAGTTGCTGCCCGCGCTGCGCGCCGGACACCTCGACGAACCGGGGTGGCGGGAGCTGGTCTTCGACGTACCGCCGGGCACGCGGTATCCGCTGTCGCTGCGCCGTGTCTACTTCGCCGAGACCGAACCGGACGCGAGCTACCACGGTGAGGTGATCGTCGACGAACTGACCGCGATGGTGCCGCCCCCGGTGGACGTGCCCCCCGCGCGGCCGGTCGTCGATCCGGTGGTGGCCTCCGGCGCCTCCGTGGCCGGCCGGGACTGGCGGTTCGCCGTGGTGTCCGACGCGCAGTTCGTCGCCCGCGACCCCGACAGCGAGATCGTCGCCTACACCCGCCGCGCGCTCCGCGAGATCCGGGCCGGCGACGCCGAGTTCCTCATCATCAACGGCGACTTCGTCGACGAGGCGGAGCCGGAGGACTTCGCGCTGGCCCGACGGATCCTCGACGAGGAGCTGGAGGGGGAGCTGCCCTACTACTACGTCCCCGGCAACCACGAGGTGTCCGAGGGCACGTTGGCGCACTTCCGCGAGGCGTTCGGGGACACACAGCGGGTGGTCGACCACCACGGCACCCGGTTCATCCTGCTCGACACGGCACGGTTCTCCTACAAGGCGGGCGACTGGTCGCAGCTGCCGTTGCTGCGCGAGGAGCTCGACCGCGCGGCCGAGGACCCCACCGTGACCTCGGTCGTGGTGGCCCAACACGTGCCCTTCCGCGATCCGCTGCCCTCCAAGGCGAGCGAACTGTCCGACCGCAAGGAGGCGGCCACCGTCGAGGGTTGGCTGGCCGACTTCCAGACCGGGTCGGGGAAGGGGGCGGCGTTCATCGGCGCGCACGTGGGCGTGTTCCACGCCGACCGCGTGGACGGCGTGCCCTACGTCATCAATGGCAACGTCGGCAAGAACCCCTCGGCCGGGCCGACGGACGGGGGCTTCACCGGCTGGTCGTTGTGGGGCGTGGACACCGACGGCGCGCCCGAGGACTGGGTGTCCACCGAGCTACGGCCCCACGTGGACGGGCTGGAGGTGGACGCGCCCACCTCCGTCGAGGTCGGCGCGCAGGTGGACGTCACCGCGACGGTGGACAACGACGGCGTCGCCGTGCCGGTGGCCTACCCGGTGAGCGCGGACTGGTCCGGCTCCGACGACGTTCACATCGGACCGGCCGAGGAGGCCGAGGCCGACCACGTCGCCGCGTTCGACCCGACCTCGGGCCGCTTCAGTGCGCTGGGGGAGGGGACCGTCGACCTCGGTGTCACCGTGAACGGCGTCACCGAACAGGTCACCATCACGCTGACGTCCTGACGCCGGATCACCGGGGTCCACGGCCGTGCCCGTGGGCCCCGCCGGGGTCCCGGCCCGGAGACGGGGTCGGTGTCGGGTGCGCGGTGCGGGGCATCGTCACCACCCACAGGAAGTCGGCGACATCGGTGCCCGCCTCGAACGTGTGGTCCACGGTGGTCTCGATCCGCGTCGACCCTCCGGCCTCGACGTCCAGATCGCAGGAGTCCGAGCGCACGCGGAGCCGGCCCCGCAGGACGTGCGCCATCGAGTCGGGCGCGCCCACGATGGGGGAGGCGTGGTACCGGTCGCCCTCGACCAGGCGCCACTTCCACATCTCGACGAACACCTGGTCCGTCTCGACCGCCTGGAGGAGACAGGCCCAACTGCCGTTGGGGGTCGACCACACCTCGACCCCCTCGGGTGAGGGCTGCTCCAGCACACCGACGAGCGCGGGGAACGTCGTCCCCAGCGCCGACGCGATCCGGTCGACCGTCGCCAGGCTGGGATTGGCCTGCCCCAGTTCGATCTGGGTGAGCATCCGTCGGCTCACGCCGCTCAGCTCGGCGAGCCGCACCACGCTCCAGCCCCGGCCCTGGCGCACCGAACGGATGCGCTCGCCCACGAGAACGACGACCTCGGGTCGAATCTGCTCGGCCATGCGCTCCTCAACCGATACCGGTGCCTCGGGTGACGTCGAAATGAGCACTATAATGCTCACGACCCCTGGTTCGGCCGCCGGGTCGACCGGCCCGCCGTCCCCGTACGTGAAGGTGAGAGGCGCGCATGACCCGGACCGAAGCGATCCCCCCGTCGCCGAAGACGGGTACACCGCAGCCCAGGACCGGCATCCTACGATGGCAGGCCGCCTACGGCACCCTCGGCGTGCCCCAGGCCGCCGCACCCATCGCCTTCGGGCTGATCGCCCTCCCCCTCACCGGCTCGGTCGAGTCCGGCGCCGCCATGGTCTTCGCCATGACCACGGCACAGGTGCTCGGCGCCGTCCCCGTCTCGCGCCTGGGCCGTCGGTTCAACGGCGTGCACTACCTGCGGGCCCTCATCGCCGTGCGCACGATCGCCCTCGCCGCGGTCACCGTGCTGGCGGCCGTGGGCGCTCCGTTCGGGTTCCTCATCGCCGCGGTCGTCGCCGCGGGCGCCGTCAACGGGGCCGCCTACGGTTACCAGCGGCTCCTGCTCAACCACCTGGTCACCCCGGAGCGGTTGCCCCGGGCACTGGGCGTCGCCGCGACACTGAACGAGATCAACTTCGCGCTGTCCCCCGTGCTCGCGTCCCTGCTCGGCGCGGTCTCCCCGGTCGGGGCGATGGCCGCCATCACCGTGCTCGGGGTGGGGCCCATGCTCCTGATGCCCCGGATACCGGAGGCCCGAGGAACCAAGGACGGCGCCGCCGCCGGCACGGGCGGGAAGGTCTCCGCCGAGGTGCTCCTCTGGCTGTTCTGCGCGGCGGCCGGCGGTGGTGCGGTCGCCGCCGTCGAGGTCGGCGCCGTATCCTTCGCCCTCGCCTTCGGGCTGGAACCGGGCTGGGCGTTCCTGTTCGCGTCCGTCCTGTGCGTCGGTTCCGTCCTCGGCGGTGTCTGGGTCAGCCTGCGCAACCGCATGCCGGAACGGTGGAAGGTCGCCTCCTTCCTCGTGGTGAGCACCGCGGCGTCCGGGGTGATCCTCGCGGGCGGGCACATCGCCCTGACCCTCGCCGGCGCGGCGGTCCTGGGCTTCTTCCTGCCGTTCCTGGGCACGTTCTACTCGCTGGTCCTCGACGAACTCGCACCACCCGAACGCCGGGCGGAGATGTTCGCCTTCCTCCGCACCGCGAGTTCGCTCGGTGTCATCGCCATCAGCGGGCTGCTCGCCCTCCAGGGGCTCCAGGCCGCGCTCATCGGCAGCACGGCGCTCCTGCTGCTCGCGTCGTGCCTCGCCGCGCTCCGCCCCCTCCTCGCCCGCCGTGGTCACCGAACCTCGTCGCGGGACCGAAAGGACGGCTGACCCGGGGGAGCCGTACCGGGTACCCACGCCCGCCGCGTGTGCCGAGCTCCGGCCTCCGCGCGACGCTCTCCTCCCGCGCGTGAACGCGCCGGGCCTCGCTGAACGTCGATACCGCCCACCGACTTTCGTCGATGACACACCACTCCGGACCGCCGAGAGGACCGACCATCGCCACACCCGGAATCGTCATACGGGTGGATCCGTCACGGGGGTCGCGCTCACTAGATTGCTTCCCACACCCCACCGAGAACCCGCCCCCGACCACCGCGACACGAGGTCGGTGGGCCCCCGACCAGACAAGGACTGTGCAGTGGGTAAAGCAGCCCCATGGACGGGCGCGGGAGCCGTCGCCGTCACGACCGGCCTCGCGCTCTCCCTCACCGGTGCCCTCCCGGCCGCCTCCGACGACCAACGGCAGCCCACCGACGACCGGGCACTGGCCGCCTTCCACGACCAGGACGTGGACTGGGCCGCCTGCGAGGACTTCTACCTCGAAGGCCTCGACTGCGCGACGGTCGAGGTTCCGCTCGACTACGGCGACCCCGAGGGCGAACGGATCCACGTGGGGGTGAGCCGCAAGCCCGCCGAGGTCGACGCGGAGGACCACCAGGGCGTCCTGTTCACCAACCCCGGCGGCCCCGGCGCCACCGCACGCCTGCACGCCGACCAGATCGGCTCCACCGAGGCGGGTCGGGCCTACGACGTCATCGGCATGGACCCGCGCGGACTGGGCGCCTCCACCCGGCTCGAATGCGAACAGGACCCGCCCCTCCTGGGCACGCATCCCACCGACGAGGAGATCGAGCAGATCTTCGACCTGCAGCGGGAGTACGCCGAAGGATGCGACGAGGTCGACGGTGACCTACGGCCGCACATCACCACCGCCAACACCGCCCGCGACATGGACGTCGTCCGCGCGGTCCTGGGCGAGGAGCGGATCGACTACATCGGCGCCTCCTACGGGACCTACCTGGGCGCGGTCTACGGCACGCTCTTCCCCGAGCACCTCGACCGTGCCGTGCTCGACTCGGCCGTCGACCCGGACGGGGTCTGGCGGGAGAACTTCCTGATCCAGGCGTCGGCCCACAGCGACAACGTCGAGCGCTACACGGACTGGCTGTCCGAGCGTGACGAGGTGTACGGGCTCGGAACCACGCACGACGAGATCGTCGCCACGTTCGAGGAGACCGCGGAGCTGCTGAGCGAGGAGTCCCGTGAGGGCCAGGGCGGGATCGTCTACGACGAGGGCTACTTCCGGAACCTGGTGACCATGTCCGCGGCGGACCAGGGAGCGTGGGACGAGTCGGCCCTGCTGTTCCAGGCCCTGTTCGAGGGGGCGCCCCTGCCGGAGGACGCGGAGGAGCCCGAGAACCCCGACGCGCCGGACGTTCCGGACCTGCCGCAGCCGCCGGAGGACCCGGAGGAGGCCCAGGAACAGCTGGAGCGTCTGAACGGTCCGCCCCACCTGACCCCGGCGCTCATCTGCGAGGCCGAGTGGCCCACGGACCCGGAGCAGTACCGGTCCGACATGCGTGAACTCCGGGACGCCCACACCTTCGGTGCCGGCGCGTCGCAGGCCGGACCTCCCACCTGCCTGTACTCCGAGCGACAGCCCACCGAGCCCGTGGCCGACCTGACCCGCGAGTGGGACACCCCGGCGCTCGTCATCGCCGGTGAGTTCGACCCCAGGACCCCCCACGCCGGTGGGGTCGCCATGGCCGAGCGGCTCGACAGCCCGTTGGTGACCGTCGTCGACGACGGTGGCCACGTCTTCTACAGCCCCGGCGGCTCGGGCAGTGACGGGGAGGCCAGGTACCCGTGCGTGGCCGATGCGGTGGAGTCCTACCTCCTCGACGGCCAGGACCCGCAGGACACCGACTGCCACGACCGTCCCCGACCCGACGACGACACCCTCTGACCCGCGGGCCGGGCGGGACACACCCGCCCGGCGCGAGGAACGCGACCACCTCGCCACGGAACGGATCGTGCACTGGACGGGCCCGGCCCCGAGACCGCCACCTCGGGGCCGGGCCCGTCCCTGTGCGATCCACCGGGGCCGCACCACCACGGGCGCGCACCGGGCACCCGACCGAGCACCCGGTGTCATCGCTCGAACGGCACACCCTGGGCACCGCGACGCCGGCACGGTGAGGCCGGCCCGCGGGTCTTGGGGCTGCGCGCTCCGTCCGGCGATCAACCGGGTGCGTACCGAGGCCGCGCCATCCTGTCCCCGATGCCGCGCAGGGCGTCCTTGTGCGCCCGCACCCGCTGGAGAACGTCGTGCAGCCGCTCGGGGAAGCGCGGGTCGCGCAACCACTTCGCGTGGACGAACACGGCGCGCTCGAACACCCGCGCGGAACCCTCGTAGGTCAGACCGGTGTCCTTGGCCACGTGTGTCCACCCAGGGTCGCCGTGGGTGGGACGGAAGCCGGGTTCGGCGTGGATCCCCTCCGCCCACAGCACGACACGGAGGTCCTCCGGGGACAGGCCGAGCTCCTCTTCGAGAGCGTCCAGGCACATCAGATACAGCGCGAAGAACGGCGGGTACTCGGCGTCCATCGGCGGGTTCCAGAGCACCGGTGTGGGGAAGACGCTCCGGTCGCGGAGCAGCTCCCCGACGAGGCGTCGGTTCTCCCGCATCTGCAACCGCTCATGCAGGGCCCGCAGCCACTGGACGAGCATCAGGGCGGCCGGGTGCTCGCCCAGGCGCTGGTTACCGGCCGGGATCACGGGATGGTCGGCGTAGGGGATCGGGTCGAGACGCCCGGCCCCGTGGCCGGTGTCGGTGTCGGCGCGGATCCACCAGGCGAGGTCCGGGTCGCTGCTCAGCGTCAGGCCGGCCTCACCGGCGGGGGTCGCCTTGCCCTCGCCCTGGCCGGAGATCGACGCGGTCACCGCCCTGCGCCCGTCGTACCGTGCCGCCCCACCGTGCGCGTCGTCGTGATGGCCGGCCACGTCATGGCGTGCGGCCAGTTCCGCGATGCGCCCGACCTCGCCGAAGTTGCCGTACATCGTCGCCGACACCACCCCCAGCACCCGATCCGCGTGCCGGGACAGGTAATCCTCGACGGCCGCCTCGTCCATCGTCGCGTCCGCCTTCGCGTCGATGGGGATCAACGTGGGCGTGCGACCCAGGTGAGGGGCGAGACCGACCAGCACGCCGTGGTGGGCGGAGGCGTGGGTCAGATCGGGGACGAGCACCCGGTCGCGCCCGCGTGCCCACTCCGTGCCCCGTGCGATCAGCTGTGCCCGCAGTCCGCTCGCGATCGCCAGGGTGCCGTTCGGCTGGCCCACGCCGTAGCGGTACCCGGTCGTGTCGGCGACGACCTGTTCGAGGACGGCACGCCACTTCGCCGGCTTGTGGCTGAACCCGTACCAGCGCGATTGTTCGGTGATCTCGGTCAGAATCGCCGATTCCACCAGGCCCACCGGGGGCCACACGGGTGCGTCACCCGGTGCCACGACGGGTGGACCACCGAGCGCGGCGGGCAGCTGCGTGCTGTTCATCGACCATCACTTCCTTGTCGTCGGCTTGCCTTCGTGATGTGGCTCCGACTCACCGTGTCTCGGTGAGCATCGGCCCCTCCGCGCCCCGTATTCGCGCTTCCTTCGCGGGGCGCGGAGGAGGTTCCCTCGGTGTCGGACCGCGCCCGTCGTGATCACGGACGGGCCGGGCGTGTCCGTCCAGGAGGCCGTGGGTCAGGACGAGCCCCTCCCGTTCCGCGCCGTCGCGCACAGACCCAGCGCCGACGACACGACCACCAGCGTGAAGGTCAGGGGGAGTGGCACCAGCTCCGCGACAAGCCCGATGAGAGGAGGTCCGGCCAGATAGGCCGTATAACCGGCGACACTCACCTTCGCCGCCATGGAGGCGGCGTGAGCAGGATCGACGCGACTCGCACGCGAGATCGCCACGGGGAACAGAGGGCCGATGAGAACCCCGAGGACGACCAGGGACAGACCCATCGCGGTCGGGGTGTGGAGCATCGTTCCGGTCAGGATCACCACGGGCAGGAGGACACCCGCCGCCGTGATGACGCCCCTCTCGGTGAAACGCAGGAGCAGCGCGTCACCGCACGCCCGGGACAGGAACATGGCGAGACCGAAGAGGGTCAGGGCCAGCGCGCCCTGAGAGGGGTCGGCCCCGAGGTCGCGCGTGATCAACAGCGCCGACCAGGCCGTCACCAGGCCCTCGACCAGGAGACAGGAGACGGCCAGAACGGCCACCGACACCGGTAGACGTCGCCTCGCCCGTTTCTCCTTGTTCCCGCGGGGTCGGTTCGCGCCGGGGGCGGACCGGAGAGGGGCGGGCGCGGCCCCCAGGACCAGGACGACGAGCAGCGCCGAGGTGACCATGAAGTGCGCGGAGACCGAGGCTCCCAGGTGCGTGGCGACGGTACCTCCCCCGACGCCGGCGAGGACACCGAGGCTGTAGCCGCCGTGCAGGCCCGAGAGCACCGGTCGCCCCGCAGCCGCCTGCCGAGAGAACCCGGCCGTGTTCATCGCCACGCCGAGCGCCCCGCCGGTGACCCCGAGCACGAAGAGAACGGCCGTCAGTTGCGCGATGTCCCCCGTCACCGGGATGAGCGGCAGGGCGGCGCCGAACCCGAGCGCGGAGATCACGCAGACGTGCGTGTCCCGGACGTGCCGAAGAACCCTCGCGGTCAGAAGAAGTGCCGGAACGGAGCCGCCCGCGATGCCCAGAAGCGCGAGTCCGAGAGCGGCGTCGGTCAGCCCGAGGGCATCCTTCACCTCGGGTACGCGAGGTGCCCAGCTCGAAAGAAGCGCACCGTTCACGAAGAAGATCAGCCACAGTCCGGCGCGCGCCGAGAAAAGCCGACGGTCAGGCATGGGCCCCTCAGGCCGCCCTACCGTGTGCAGTCCGCGCTCGCCCCGGACGGGTGAGGAATCGCGCTGGATCCTGGTCCAGTATGGGGGACCGGCCACGAGCCTCACAAGGCCCCCGTCGCGCTCGGTGACAGGGGCGCATGCGAGCAGCGATGTCCGCCGGTGCCGCTATCCCCGGCGCGGGACCCAGCCCGCTGGGCGACCCCGACCGGCGGGCCTGGTCCTGGCCTCGCAGCCCTTGATCAGACCGGTCTCCCGGGCCACCGCCAAGGCCGCGGGCACGTCGAACTCGTCCTCCCCACGGTGCACGTACTGCGAGTCCTGACGCGAGGCGAAGCCCAGGGCCGCGTCCAGGACCTGCCGCCACTCCTCCTCGGTGCCGGTGCCCCGCTCGGCCAGCTCCAGTACGTGGAGGACGAGGGGCGACCCTTCCTCCCACGCGGGCGAGCCGGACCGTACCTCGAGAAAGCCCAGCACGCCCTCGGCCGCTCTCTCCGCCGTGGACAGGTGCGTCAGCAGTAGGTCCAGACCGTCGTTGTCGATGATGTCGGGGTAGTCGATGCGGTCCCAGGCCGAACCGTCCCACCAGTACGCGAACCCTTGTTCACGCTGCTGCTCCAACGTGGTGAACCAGGTCCACGGCAGCCAGTCCGGGCCCGAGTAGGGGTCGTAGCCCTCGATGTCGACGTGTTCGTCGCACTCGTGGTCGGCGCCGACGAGGACCCCGCGCCCGCCTTCGACGCGCGTGAGTCGCCACTCGTTGCCGCCCGCGTCGTCGTGGTGCACGACCGTGTCGGCGTAGTCGTGGTGGTTCTTGCTACCGCCCGCCTCCAAAGAGGCCAGCGCGGCGGCGCGGGCCCAGAGGACATCGAACGGAGGAAGGTCGTCGGGTCGTCCAGGGGTGTGGAACCGCATGGCGGGGTCCTTCACACGGAGGAGAGTCTGTCGCGCCGGCAACCTACACCGCCACGGTGACAGGCGGAACGCTTCCGTGCACGCCCGGTCCACGTGCTTCGGCGTCGCCCTCCACCACACGGCCGCGCCCCGGAATCGAGGGTCGCGGGCCGGTTCGGCCCAGGAGCGCGCCTCTAGACTCAGGCCATGCCGCGAACCCTGTATCTGGTCCTGTCCGGAGCCACCGCGTCGGAAGGTGCGGGCGAGCTCGTCCGGGCCCTGCACGGACACGACTGGCGTGTGACGGTGCTGTGCACCCCCACGGGTACCGACTTCCATGACCAGGACCGGCTCGCGGAGTTGACGGGTGAACCGGTCCGCGTCACCTTCCGCAAACCCGGCCAGGGCAGGTCACTCCCGCCCCCCGACGTGGTGGTGGCGTGTCCGCTGACCTTCAACTCGACCAACAAGTTCGCCCAGGGATTGGCGGACAACTTCGCGATCGCCCTGCTGTGCGAGATGGTCGGCTTCGGGGTACCCACCGTGGTGGTGCCGTACTGCAAACCCCAGCTCGCGACCCACCCGGCCTTCGTCCGCTCCTTGGAGACCCTGCGCGCGATGGAGCCGGTCACCGTCCTGCACGACCCCGGTGCCCCCGACGGCGGCCACCTGCCTCCGTGGCAGCAGGTCGTCGACACCGTCAACCGCCTCTGACCGTCGGCCACGGCGTGGACCTCGGTCCGTTCCCAGGGAGAGGACGGTCGTGGTGTGCCAGGTGCGTCGCCGCGGGAAGTGGGGCGCGCGCTCACCGCGGACCCGGAACGGGCCGCAATCCGGGTATCAGGTGGTGGCGATGACGTCGAGGATGTCGATGACGTACACCAGGGTCTCATCAGGGCCCACGTCCACTGCCGCGTTCCCTCGGGATCCGTACCCGGACTCCGGCGGGACGGTCAGCATGACGCGGCTGCCCGCGCGTGCTCCCTCTAGACCGTTGAGCCAACCTTCGATCACCGAGGAGGGTTCCAGCACGAAGTCCTTGGGTACCGCCCCGTACTCCCACGTGGAGTCGAACTCTGTCGCGTCGGCCCATGTCAGTGCCTGGAACTGGGTGACGATGGTCGAACCGGCCGTGGCGGTTTCCCCGTCCCCCTCGATCATGAAGGTCGTGGTCGGTTCGTCGGGGGGAGCGGTGTCCGGGATGGACACCTGAGGTGGTCGCCCACGCGAGGCACGAACGTCCGGCAGTTCACCGGCCCCATCGAAGACGGTCTCGTTCTCCTTCTGATCGACGGTCGACCTGGCTTCGTACCGGTCCAGAATGTCGAGAATGAACAGCGTGGATGTGTCTTCGTTGTCGTTTTTCCCTTCGGTTTCCGTGCCGGGGGAAAGAGGAGAAGAGGAATCCGGGAAGACCATGGCCAGGCGCGTCCCCACCTCTACGCCCGCGAAGGCCTCGGCTATCTCGGGGGCTATTTCCGTCAGGGCGGAAACGGAGATGAGCAGGGGAGCGGCATCGTGGCTGGTGTAGGCTTCGCGGGCGGACCCATCGGGTCCCCATTCATAGATCACCTGGTGCGAGGCCACCAAGTCGTGTCGGGTGACCGTGTCTCCGGATCCGTTGGTGATGACCAGACTTTCCACCTGTTCGGCGTCGGCCCCCTCGGTGAACTCCACCACCGGTGTTTCTCCGACCTTCCCGGAGATCGCGGGGAAGTCGGCGGTGGTGTCCGGTGAGGGCGCGTCGCTGGAAGTGCACCCGGTCAGCGCGACCAGCAGGAGCGCGATGGCGCCTATGGGCGGGCGCGAAGCCGCGACGGCTCGCGACGCGAACGCCGGGCCAGGATCGTCGACCGCACCTACCATCCGATCTCCTCCGTCACTGCCCACACAGAAACCCGTTCTCCTTCGGGAAAGCTGAAAACAGCGCTGCGGTCGACATTCTCGCCTTGCTTCACCGACGTGCATCTGATGGGGTCGATCAGTTCCGCATCACCGATGAAGTGCCGCTCGTGTTCTTCCTCCGTCAAGGCACCGGCCGATACGGCACGGTAGTTGCCGATGTCTCCGCTGGCGCAGAAAGCCGCCGCCTCCTCCTCGTCGGGCAGGGTGAAAGTGGCGACATAGGTAGGAAACGTGTCGGCGTCGCCGACGGAGAAGATGTCGACGGACTCGGCGGAGTCGGGAATCTCGGCCCCGGAGAGTGCCTCGAAGTCACCCGGATCGGCCGCCGCGGTCGCATCCGCGGTGGGCTCCGTGGTGGGTTCAGAGACGCCTTCGTCCCTGGAGCAGCCGACCGGGAGCACCATGAACAGAGCGGCCAGCACAGAGGTGACGCCTCGTGCTGTCATCGTGGCATTCACCTGGTCCCCGGCCCGCTCGCGGACTCCTCGTCCAGTCCCTCACCGGAATCGTGGGACCCGGTGCGAACGACCGGGGCGGAGGCCCCGTACATGGTGTACTCCTGGGCCAGACCCGCTCGTGCGAGCTCCGCGAGTTCCTCGTCGTCCACGTCGCCGATGAAAGGGATCGTGACTCCCAGGTTCTCGTCGTCGGCTCCATGCCAGTCGTACTGATCTCTCATGTGGACCTGGGTCTCCATTTCGTATGACCAGCCCCCGTCATCCGCGCGGCCAACGGTGATCTCTCCGGTCTGACTGTAGCTCCAGCTGCCCGAGGCGAAGTACCAGTCATCCCCGTCTTCCTCTTGGTTTCCTCGATGCAATGTCCAATCAGTCCTGATGGGGAAAGTGTAGGGGCCGCTCCCGCCTTCTGCATCGGCCCTTTCGATAGCCAGGTGTATCATTTCCTGTTGTTCCGTCTCGGCGGCAGAGCTGAATCTATGGACGGAATTCAGCATATCGTCCACGTTCTGTTCGAGTGGTTCTCCGCTGTTCTGAAGGAAGTGCCTCATGTTCTGGGAGGCATTCCCCCGGCCGGACAGGCCGGCCATTGTTGCGATCCACGTCCAGGTGTTGTGGGTGCTTTCGTGTTCCTTCGTGGTGTCCACGGAGCCGTGTTCGTTGTGAGCATGGGGTGCGGTCCACTCGGGCGGGTGTATTTGCTCCCCTGTCGAGGATCCCTCGAAAAGTGGACCCAGGCCCGCATCATCAAAAGCCTCGTCCGGGCCGCTACCGGCGGTCCCGTTCTCAGATAATTCCGTCTCGTATCCACCCTCATTCCGAGGATTGATGCCGTCATCACCGACCGCCTGGACCACGGCATGGTAGGAATCGTGTGTCGGTGTCACCCCATTGCCCGATTCCGGCTGATAGAAGAGCGGCTGCGCTTCGTGGGCATCGACATCGCTCGCGAAAGGCAGGGGCGCAGACTCCCCTCCTGGGACTGATTCGCCGGGGGTGTCTTCAGTGAGGTGCGGGTGCTCGGTGCCTACCGGGCCGGGACGCGACCCGGGAGCATCAGCCGTAACCGAGTCGGCGGCTCCGAACACATGGCCGACCGCGCCCCCCAGTCCATCACTGATGGCTCGTGGCAGGCCTGTCAGGAAGGAGGCGGATGAGATCGCGGTCACCAGCACGATGACCGCGGCGTATTCCACGAGGGAAGCGCCGTGATCGGAGTCATGAATGCCGCGCAACACAAGAGAGATCCGCTCACAGGGGGGACTGAGGGGCGGCCGTCAGGCTATGGTCCGGATGTCGTGCTCGCAATATTTATCAATGGCCGATAGCGGCCATCGATGAAAATCAAGGCAGCCTATAGAGGTATATAATAAGAGATCACCTTATTGCAGGTGAGATGGTGCTTGTAGGGATTTCCGCGGATGATCGTGTGAAGGTCATCGCAAATAGCTTGATATCGCGATCGAACAGCACAGATGGGTGGTTCGAGGTTGCAGTGGTGGATGGTGGTTGTGGTCCAGAAGTGCATCCATGGCTCTGTCCTGCTTCTCGCCGTACCCCGGATCAACCGATATGCGCGGCATAGTTGTACGTCGAAGAAAAGACGGTCATCGTAGGATGTGGCCCGTATCGGTGACCAGTGCGAACACACCTTTTCCATCGGTTTTCGTACCCGCGGAGCCGGTGAACCCAGGATGCGGGCCCCGGTACGGGGACGGCGAGCGTGCCCACGGGCCCGGACGGCCCTGAGATGGGTCGGCTCGCCCTCCCCGCGATCCGTCAGGCCGCCGTCGGCCTCTGCTGCGGAGCCGCCTGCGCCGCCATGGACTTGAAGCCCATCCCGAGCTGCGGCGAATGGTCGAGGATGAGGTTCGTGTAGGCCTCGACGGTCTCGGTGCGCTCCCAGCTCACCTGGTACTCGGTGGCCAGCGACAACCACGTCGTCGGAGCCACACCGACCTGGAACAGTCGTTGCAGCGCCATCGCGTGTCCCTCGGCGGTCTCGCCCGCTGTCGCGTCGGTGACGACGTAGGGCTCGTAACCGTGGCGCAGCGCGCCCATCGCGGTGTGCAGCACGCAGCCCTCGGTCATCAGGCCGGCGAGGACCAGCTTCGTGACACCCGTCGCGGCGACCGCGTCACGGAACTCCTCATCCTCGAACGCGTCGAACTGCCCCCGACGCTCGATGACGGGGTGGTCGCCGAGCACGGCCCGCAGCTCGGGGTACATCGGTCCGGAGTGGTCGGTGTCCTTCCCGCCGGTGACCACCAAGGGCACGTTGAACGCCTGGGCGGTCTTCGCCAGCCCCAGGGAGGCGTTGAGGTGGTCCTGCATGGTGTGCGATCGGAAGAGGTTGACGAACCCCATCACGTAGTCGACCAGCACGATCGCGCTGTTGTCGGGGGTGAGTCGTTCGAAGCTCGCCATGACGACGGCCTTTCTCCATGAGGTGACAGAGGGGGATGCGAGGTGGGGTGGACCATCTCCGGGGAGATGATCCGGTGGAACACAGTCCGGCCGGCCCCGCTCCGGCCGGACCATCGTGAGGTCGCACGTGGTGCCGACGTCGCGCCCGCACGGACGCCTCCCGCGCACGCGACCGACCCGCGCCGACGCGCGTGGGGTCGACGGTCCCGGGAGCCGTATCGTCTTCGGGCGCGAAGCCGGCGTGTGCGGTCGCGCCGCCCTCCGCCGCAGCGTGCGACCCCGGGCCGCGAACGGCTGGGATGGGCGATGCAGTGATCCCTCGGATTCGGGCGCACCGAACCCGAGGAGGGGCCGGATCAGGCCGGCTCGAGCGTCGCCTCGATCACGCAGTAGCCACCCGCGGGGGCCGGGAGGCAGGCGTCGACCGTGAAGTCGGCGGCGCCGAGAAGCGCCGTGAACTCCGCCACCGTGCGTTCCCTTCCACCCGCCACCGCCATCATGATCAGGTCGCTCAGCTTGCCCGGATGCGGTGCGTCGCCTTCGGGCAGGAACGTCTCGATCACCACGAGCCGGGCGTTCGGCGCCGCGGCCTGCGCGATCCGGTCGAGCAGTCGCCCACAGTCGGCGTCGTCCCAGTCATGGAGCACCGTCGAGAGCAGGTAGACGTCCGCCGTCGGGATCTCCTCGAAGAAGTCACCGCCGATCACACTCACCCGGTCGGCCAGTCCGACCTCCCGCATCCGTCGCTCGGCCGCGGGGGCGACACCGGGCAGGTCGAGCACGATCCCACGCCGGTCGGGCTCGTCGGCCAGGAGCGTGGCGAGGACCGAGCCATCGGCTCCACCGATGTCGGCGACCACGTCCCCCGCCGGGAGTCGGTAGTCGGACAGCAGGGCCTGGCGCGGGCCCGCGGTGAGTTCCGACATCGCCGCGGTCAGGCTCGGGATGTGCTCGGGGTGCTCCCGGATGTACTCGACGAACCCCTTCCCCTGCCGCAACTCGTACCCTGAACGGCCGGTGCGCAGGACATCGGTCAGCGCGCCGAGCGGTTCGTAGTGGGTCTCCATCCAGAACAGGGCGGTACCCCGCACGGACTCCGGCGTCCCGGAGGCGAGCGTCCGCCCCAGCGGGGTGAGCGCGAACCGGTCGCCGTCCTCATGCCTCACAGCCCCCACGCCGGTGACCGTGTGCAGCAACCGGCGCAACGGGTCCTCGCGCACCTCCGCCCCGGCGGCGAGCTCGGCCACCGTGCGGGGCCCGTCGAGCAGAGCCGTGGCGATATCGAACTTGGCCACCGCATAGAGCGCCTGGGAGGTGGTGAACCCCGCCAACATCCCGGTCATCTCGGCGGCGAGCGCGCCCGCGGCCCGCTGTTCCTCCGACTCGAAGGTCTGATCCGTCGTCATGCTCGTTCGCGTTCCTTCGCTGTGCAGGGGCCGTCGCGCGGTCCTCGCATCATCGGGGCCGCGCCATCATGAGTTGAGGTTATAGAGACTGCATCCAATACGTCAAACATGAATTCGATGGATGGGAGATGCCATGATCAGGGGCCCGCAGGTGCGTGCGGGGCTGCTTCCCGCCCCACGGCCGTCGTCGCTTCGCGTGCCGAGCCGCACAGCCCTGCGTGGGAAGGGGTGCCCTGCGCGACGGGCCCGGTCGCCCCGCACGACCTCGCGTCCAGCACCGCGTTGGCGCTCATCCGCCCGATCGGGGATGTACCTGCGCAGGCTCGTGAGCAGGCATGGCGAGAACCGATCGCACCCACGCCAGAGGCGCCCCACCGCTCGGCGTTCACGGCAGCCGGAGAGTGGGTTCGGTTCTGCGCGGGTGTGATCTGAGGATGTGTCGGCTGCTTCTTCGACTCCATCGAGTTTCCGCCGGCGGTGAGCGCGAAGATCCGAGAGAACGCTCGCCGTGTATCCGGGTCCGGGTCCAGCCGCGCCCATGAGGTGAACCTCGCAGGGTCCACATCGATCGATGCGACCCCTCCGGCAGACTCTTCATTCCTGGTCGAGAACTAAAGAAGACACCGGTAGGCGCACACCGCTCCTCCTCACGCTCTCTCTGAACTGCTCTTTTGGCGTACCCAGTGGGATGAGCACCCGCGACTGTCAGATGAGACGTCATGTCGGCTCGAGCATCGGTCGTGAGACCCTGCGTTGCCTCCTGCACCGGCAACACACCACCTACTGCCACGACTGCTCTTCGGCGGGCTCCGCCTCATGTGGGGCGGAGCACGGCATCGATGATCGGACTCTCCATCAAGGATCGCCAGAGGACGAAGGGCCTGCGAAGAGCGACCATGCCGGGCGTGTGAACACCGCGCAGCGATTTCGAGACTCGGCCGAAAGAGGGAGGCCCCACACCGACTTCGTCGAATCCGCCACGTCCCAGCCCGCTCATGGCACCGACCATCGCGACGCCCGGATTCAGCCATTCGGTGGAACCGTCAGTGGGGTCCCGCTCACTACATTGCCTTCCACGCCCCGACCCGGCCCCAGAAGACCGACACAGGATCGGCGGGCCCGAACAGGCAAGGAGTCGCAGTGGGTACAGCGAGCAAATGGACAAGCGCGGGTGCGACCGCGGTCACGGCCGGCCTCGCACTCTCTCTGACCGGCGCTCTGCCGGCCGCTTCCACGGACGGACAGAAATCCGCTGACGACCGGGCGCCGGCCGCCTTCCACGACCAGGACGTGGACTGGCGAGAGTGCGAGGACTTCTATCTCGAAGGTCTCGACTGCGCGACGGTGGAGGTCCCGCTCGACTACGGCGACCCTGAGGGCGAACGGATCCACGTGGGGGTGAGCCGCAAGCCCGCCGAGGTCGATGAGGGAGAACACCAGGGCGTCCTGTTCACCAACCCGGGCGGCCCCGGTGTCCCCGCACGCAAGTTCGCGAGCGACATCGGCTCCACTCCGGTGGGACAGGCCTACGACGTCATCGGGATGGACCCACGTGGTCTGGGCGCCTCCACCTGGCTCGACTGCGGGCAGGACCCGCCCAATCTGGCTCGGCACCCCGGCGACGAGGAGATCGAGCGGATCTTCGACCAGCAGCGGGAGTACGCCGAGGCGTGCGATGAGGCCGACGGTGACCTGCGGCCCCATTTCACCACCGCCAACACCGCCCGGGACATGGACGTCGTCCGCGCGGTGCTGGGCGAGGAGCGGATCGACTACCTCGGTGCCTCCTACGGGACGTATCTGGGCGCGGTCTACGGGAGTCTCTTTCCCGAACGGCTCGATCGTGCCGTGCTCGACTCGGCCGTCGACCCCGACGGGGTGTGGCGCGAGAACCTCCTGAGCCAGTCCGTGGGAGACGCGGCCAACGTGGGCCGCTACGCCGACTGGCTGGCCGCGCGCGACGAGGTGTTCGGACTCGGGGGCACACACGAGCAGGTACTGAGCGCGTTCGAGCAGACCGCGGAACGACTGCGTGACGAGCCGCGCGAAGGCGAAGACGGTATGACCTACGACGAGCAGTACTTTCGGAACCTGGTGAGCGCGTCGGCCCAGGACCAGGGAACCTGGGACGAGTCGGCCCGGCTGTTGAAGGGCCTGGTCGAGGAGACACCACTTCCGGAGGCCCCCGAATCTCCCGAGTCCCCGCAGACCCCGGAGCCGCCCGAGGATCCGGAGGAAGCCGAGGAACAGCTGGAGCGGCTGACGGGGCCGCCCCACCTGGCCGAAGCGCTGCTGTGCGAAGCGGAGTGGCCCACAGATCCGGACCGGTACCGGTCGGACATGCGCGAACTCAGGGACGCCAACCCCTTCGGCACCGGCGCGGGCACGGCCGGACCCGGGGTGTGCCTCTACTCCGAACAACAGCCGACCGAGCCCCTGGTCGATCTGACCCGCGAGTGGGAGACCCCGGCACTCGTCATCGCCGGTGAATTCGACTCCAGCACCCACTACGAAGGCGGCAAGGCCATGGCCGAGAGGCTCGACAGCCCTCTGGTGACCGTGGTCGATGACGGTGCACACATCTACTACAACCCCCAGTTCCTCGGCGACGAAGAAGACGTCCGACACCCGTGTGTCGCCGACGCGGTGGAGTCGTACCTTCTCGACGGCCAGGTCCCGGGGGACACGGACTGCCACGACCGTCCCCGCCCGGACGACGCGACTCTCTAAGGAAAGCCTCCGCTCGGCAGCTGTCCCGGCCACGTCAGCGCCCGAACCGCAATTCGTGTCGGGCCAAGGTCGCCTGCTGAGCACACACGTACCGGCGGCCCCATGGCGCTCGGAGAGGAGGAGCACCATGGGGCCCGGCCGAGCGCCTGGTCGCGACCCGCAGCCAGGCTCTGCGGGCTTCACACTGCTGGGCCCTACCTTCGGCCGAGCGGGGTCGCTAACGACACTGATCGAGAAGGCGTGACAGGGGTGCCGACCACCAGCGCAGCTCGCTGATCGCTCAGGTCGCGGAGAACGCGGGGGTGGACTGTGAGGGAGCGCGGTTTGCGGCCATGCTAGGAGGCACCCCGAGGGCGTGTGCGATGCGCTCGGTGAGCGTCGCACCCGCCTATGAAGCTTGATCAGGCCGAGGTTCGTTTCCGTCGACCCCTTGATGGACCTGGTCGACGCCCAGACGATGAACGGCAACGCCTGCGTCGGCAAAAGCCCCGCCACTGACTGGAATGGTTTCGGGTCGTCGTGCCGCATCCACGCGGATGGGATCTGCATGGAAGTCGGTCGAAAACGCTAGCGTCACCCATAGGAAAGGTAAGAAGAGCCAGGTTGTAACCTGGAGCCACCGTCCGAACCCCCAATAGTGAAAGGTCGTGCGCTCAACGTCACCACACCTGCGCCGGAACCGGAACCAACTACTAAAGCCACTACAATGCGGAGTCGGGCTGGAGTAGTGGTCGGCGTATCTTTCAGAATCCCGCTGTCCTTCCCTATCCCCCGTTGGTCGATACCGCTGTCACCGGAAGAACAGCGGTTTGGGGAGACTTCTTGGAATCATGTTGCCGATTCTTCTTCGCGTTCATGGGATTGGCCCAAGGAAAACTGGAGGACTGCTTCACGGGTTGCTGGTTAGGTTGGTTTTGGTGCTTGTGTGCTAGTTTCCACTGGATTTTTTGGCATTCCGAGGGGCTGTCCTGGTTGCAAAGATAAGCATGGATTGCGCGGTCAAATGGTCGACTGGCTGAAAGATTCAGGCCTGCTGGACTGGGGATTCATCAGCAGATGATGACATTCATGTCGCCGGCGGATTCACGTTCGAACTCGTTCCGTTCGGCAATTCATTCCTAAGGAATTATTTGTGTCTGATGGTGTAGAAGTTTTTCGGAGCAAGGGAATTCTCTTTCTCGGGGCATTTCTTGTTTTCTCCCTGTGGATTCTATTTGCGCTGGCGGTGATTGGCGAGGGCTTCGGGTTGCCGGGAGTCCTTGTGATGTCGAATATATTCGCTCTGGCTCTTTGGTTTGAGTTGAAAGTCGTCTTCTGGAGAAATGTTTCGATCGAAGGGGAGTATCTTGTTTCTCGAGGCTATCTGACGAAGACTGTGGTTCCGATGTCCCGGGTCGTACGGGCTTGGGTGGGTGGTGGAGCTCTCCTGGTCGAGCTCGAAAATGGGGAGATGTTCAACATTTCCGCGTTCGAGGGTTCTGTGATTTCTTCCATTCTTGGGAGCCCGAGTGCTTCTCGTGCTGCTAAAAGAATCAATGAGCATCGCGAGCATTGGAATTCCGGGCGAGGCGGTAGTGGGAGTGAAAGAAAATTCTCTCTCCATTTGAACTTATTGTCCATCCCGATCATCTGGGCGGCTTCATTTTTTTCTTACTGGCCCTTGAGTGGCTTTGCTACTTCCTGAGTCAGATGCGATGATTCTGTTCATGTTAGGTGGATCATCTATGGCCGGCGGATTCCTGAAGGCTGTCATGGACATCGTCGACAAACAGCATCGCCGCATGGTCGTCGTTGCACGTTTGCAGTTCCCGTTCGCGTTCCATGGTCGCGTGGAACCGTTTCGTCCGAGTTGACCTATCTGAATTCAACAGAAGTTCCGCAAGATTATTCGCCATCCCTGCCGTGGCAGGAATCCGCCCCTTCCGAGAAAGAGAAAAAGGGGGTGCTTCGGTCAGGTTTCCCTGTTCACGGCTTTATGGGGTGGCTCGATGGCTCCTGATCGTCTGTGCTGCCTGTTCCGCGAACTCGATACCGAGAGTGGGTTGCCGCCGATGCGTTCACATGATCTGCCGTACGGGGCGGGGACATTGAGGTTGGCGGTGGAGCTGGTCGCGTGGCTGGTGCTGCGTGGTGTGGGCAGCACTCACCAATGGGGCGCACTGAGGTGTGCAGGGGCTGGTCCCACCCTGGCCCTATCAGTAGAGGGGGCGGTTTCAGGTCAGGTGAAACAACCCCTATGAACTGGGGTTCTGTGGCGCACCTGGCAGGATGCGAACCTGCGGCCATGGGATGAGAGCTTCGCTGGTTTCGCGCTGCTGCGTGCCCCTGCTGACGTCTCGATCCGCAACCGGGGAGCACGAACGGAGCCGATAGGGACGATGGGGGCGGTCGATCGCGCTTCGCCCCGGTTCTGAGAACATGAAACCGAACAGGGCCACAGGGTCGCTCCGGTCCTCGTTCTGATCTCCGAGTGGACCATGGCGAAGTGGGGATCACCCGGCCCTCCACGCATCGAGATTTCCCGGACCGGTGCACCCCGCTTTCGCGGGGATCACCGAACCGAGGTATCGAAGATCCCCTGCCTCAGCTCTCGTCAGTGCCGCGAGGTGAAGAGGCGTCCTGCCCCTCCGGTCTGCATCGGAGGCGCGTTCCCTCCTCACCGATCGTGAACGAAGCACACGACCACCGAAGTGTTTCGATGGTCGTGCGGGGCATTCACCTCACGTGGTCTTCTCGTAGCGGGAGGGGAAGGGGAAGCGGGACTCCAGGAACCCGCTCACCATGCGGGAGACCGCCTCCTGAGCTTCGGGCGGGGTGTCGACGTCGTTCAGGCACAGGAAGTCCACCTCCTCGGTGGACTCCAGCGCCTCGAGCCGTTCGGCCGCCTCAGGGATCCCGATATTGACGTACCGCATCCTGTACTCACCCGGAACCGCGCGCCCGGTGAACAGCGCGTAGTGGTGGTGCAGCGTCGCGGCCACGCCCACGTCGCTCAGGGACCGGAACCGGCTGTGCGCGGTGCGGTCCAGGTCCTGTTGGTAGCGCTCCTCCAGCTCCAGAGCGACCTTGCGGATCTGCGGGTGCGGAGCGTGCTTGAACTTGTTCGTGATGGCCCGCCCGAAGTCCCGCTCCAGCAGGGCGCGCACGTTCTTGCCCGCCGAGTTCGGCGCGGGCTCACCGGCCACCGGCTCCCCGCTACCGAACTGGAAGGGGGAGAAAGGCACCTGGGCGATCCCGCTCGGGTGGAAGAACTGCCCGGCCCGCACCGGACGGATGAAGAACACATCGTCGTTCAGATACAGGTAGTGATCGGCCAGGCCGGCGATGTGGTGCAGCCGTGACCCGATCGCGTGGGAGTTGAAGGTGGGCAGAGCACTGGCGGGCAGGATGTCGCGGTGATCGACGACGGTGATCCCTTCGGCCCGGGTGTCCAACCAGGCGGGCACCTGGTCGTCGGTGACCAGCCAGACGTGGCGCACGAACGGTGCGTAGGCCTCCAGGGACCGAAGTGAGTACCGTAGTTCGTCACGGCTGGTGAAGCGCGACGCGTTGGTGGCATGGCGATGCAGCGAGCCCGACCCCGGCTGGTGGAGCGCCCGCTTGGCCGCGTGCTCGGGGTCCTCACCGTCCACCCAGGTGTAGACCACATCGATGGGGAAGTCGACGTCGTCGGCCAGCTTCCAGGTGAAGGGTTCGAACGTGGGGTGCTCTCGCCCGTTCACCGTCAGTGTGGCGGGTGTGCGCTGGGCGGCGGGCAGCACGTCCGTCACCCTGTTCTTCGTGGGTGCGACCAGTGAGTCGGCCAACACCTGGGGCGGGGCCTGCACACGCAAGCGTCCGAGGAGTTCCTCGACGTTGTCCCGCTCCAGCAGGGTCGCCCCGTCGCGCCAGAACTGGACATCGCATCCGTACTCGAACCCGGCCAGCACTGTGCCGCCGGGGGACAGCAGGGGCTCGGCGAAGCGGATGATCAGCCCCGACTTGATCTCCTCGGCCAGGGCGCCGTCCACGTAGGCCGAGAAGGCACTGACGATGCCACCCTTGCCCGGCTTGATCGCGAACAACGGGCTGGTGCCGTACAGCTCGCGCATGGCGTCCAGTACCCGTTTGCGCTCGGAGCGGTGCACCCCCACCACATGGCGCAACGGCGAGCGGCCCCGCACCAGGAAGTAGTCGACGCCCGCGTGCTCCAGTGCCGCGGTGACCAGGTGCAGGTTGTGGGCCGAGGCGCCGGCCGAGGTGAACCGTTCCACCTTGCGGCCCAGGTAATCGTCCCCTGCCAGGGCGAAGGTGTTCACTTCGGGGTCGCTCTCGCACAGGTCACGGCGGCGTCGGGCGATCTTGGCCAGACGGCGCTCCTCGGCGGCCTGCGCGGCGGCCTCCTGGCGTTCGGCCTCGAGGCGCTCCCGGGTCGCCGCGGGCAGGAGACGTTCGCCGGTGCTCTTGATGCGAGATGCCAGGGGCATGGACTTCGACCCTTCTACGTGTGCGGAGTGCCGTCCCACAGCAGTGGCTCGTCGGTACCGAGTTCCGTGTGGGACCCGAACGGAGACGGGCTGTTCGGATCAACCGTTGTCCCATGTCAACGATCGAGACCGTTTTGTCTCCTACCTTCCGTTTGGAGCGTCTGACTGGGTGTGTTCCGGTTGAGGTCAGGGGCCACGGTCGTCTCCTTCGGGTTCCGGTGCGCGTCCGGGGCCGCCGAAGGCGAGGTCTGATAGGGCCAGATGCGGACAGCGTCAAGAACCGCAGGTCAAAGGTGGTTTCCGGGTCCACGGGGGAGAGATCGGATTTAGCAGGTGATCGTGCTGCGGTACAGGTGAGGACTCAAGCCCCGCACTGTTCCCGCGAGTGGATTTCGTTCTCGGGTTCTCACATCCCCCACAACTGAACGGCATCATCCACGCATCGCCCCGGGCCCGTGCGACAGCGGTATCGGCCGTTGCCGCTCTGACTCTTCCCTTGCCTCTCGCATCTTTGGTGGTCGCGGAGCCTGATCGGCTGGAGAAAGTCGGCCAAGAAAAGCCGGGAAGCCAACCGCGTCGGATCCGGCCAAGGAACCTGGCGAACCGGTGGAGAACTCCGGGCTCGCCGATGGGAAGACCCGGCACCGCGCCGACCCCGAGGGGCCGTTGACCGCGAAGGTCTCGTGGCCGGGGCCAAGCGGTAGGTCAGATCGTGGTCCGGTGCGGGCGCCCAGCGGGCGGCGGCCTCGGGGCCTCGAGAAAGCGGACCACCGTGGAAAGCAGACTCGTGCGCGCTGGCGACGCCGGCCCGACGGCCTCCACCTGGCGCCCGGCCTCCCCGCATCGCTGCGCCGTCTGCGCCACCATCGGCGGGTTGCGGAACGTGCCCTCCAGTCGAACGCCCCAGCGGTGCTCGATGGAATGCCCCGGTGACCGGCCGATCCACGCCCCGTAAGGCCTGCCCGGCGGCGGGCATGTTCATGGGCTCGGTGCGCACGAGGTGCCGGTAGCGCAGGGTGGCAGGTCACAGATCATCACCGGCGACCGGCACGAGCCGGTCGGAGCGACAGACGGTGATCGTGTCGATCGCTCGGGTCTGGACCGCGCCGATCTGCCCTCCGTACAGGATCAACACCAGAGCGCCGGTGGCGGGGCGAAGTCATCGAAGATGCAGCGGCGCGCCCCTCCGAGTCAGAAGGAGAACTCTGGGTGACGATCACGCCACGCTGCTGCGCTCAATATCTTGACAAGCGATCCACTTGTCAAGCTATGCTTTACACATGCAAGAGGATTTGACGGAAGCGCTGCGGGCGTTGAAAACCCACACGGATGCCCTCCTCGCATCACGCATCCTGACCGTCTCCAACGATGGGGCCACCCCCATCGGGCACGCCGTGAGCATGCAGACGGCGGTCGAGGACGTTGTGCGCGCAGTCGTACAGCAAGCACGCCAGAACGGCGCCACCTGGCAAGTGATCGGCGACGCGCTCGGCGTGAGCAGGCAAGCGGCGTTTCAGCGCTACGGCAAACCGATCGACCCCAGAACAGGAAAAACCATGAACACCACACCGCTCCCCGGCACCGCAGAACTGGCCGCTTCCGTGATCGAAGACCTCGCCTCCGGGCACTGGTCACGTGTCACCGAGCAGTTCGATCCGGCCATGCGCGACGGACTGTCCGAGGACGCGCTCGCCGCAGCCTGGGCGCAGATCGTCGGCCTGTCGGGAGCGTTCGAGGGGCAGGGAGAGCCGGAGGTCGCTCGGGCCGATGACTTGACGGTGACGAACACGCCGATCTCGTTCGAGGCGGGCGACTACACCGCAAGGATCACGTTCCGTGACGATCGCAATATCGCCGGTCTGCACATTCTCGAAAGGCAGAAGCCGTGACCACGAGATCTCCAGCCGGATCGAGGACGGCCCAGACCCGAGGCGAACCTCGCATGAACGGACGCGACCTGCGATCCATCAGCGTGTTCACCATCATGTCGTTCGCGCTCGCCTGGCTCGTGGCGCTCCCGCTCTGGCTCGGCGATGGACTCACCAGCCCTTGGTTCCCCGCCATCGCCGCCGCCACGATGATGACACCGACGATCGCCGCCCTGATCGTCGTGTTCTTCAGGGAACGACCGCGGCACAAAGCGTGGACGCTGGGACTATGGCCGCTCAGACCAGCCCCAAGGCTGCTCGGCTACGCCGCACTGGGGATCTTCGTTGCCATCGCGCTCGTCCTTGTGGCGCTACCCGTCGGCGCGCTGCTGGGGGTCTACCCGGCCGACTTCGCGAACTTCTCCGCCTTCCAACAGTCCCTCGACGAGCAAACGGGTGCCTCGGGAGCGACCGAAGCCCCGATCCCGATCGGCCTGCTCATCGTCCTCCAGCTGGCCACACTCCCCCTGGCGGCGTTCATCAACCTCATCCCGGCGCTGGGCGAGGAACTCGGGTGGCGTGGATGGCTGCTTCCCAAACTGATGCCGCTCGGCACTCTTCCGGCCCTGCTGATCTCCGGCGTGATCTGGGGCCTTTGGCACGCCCCACTCATCCTGCTGGGGTACAACTACCCCGATGCTCCGGGCTGGCTCGGCCTGACCGCGATGGTCATCATGTGCATCCTGGTCGGCGCGGTCTTCGGTTGGCTGCGCCTTCGATCAGGATCAGTGTGGCCCGCCGCCCTCGCGCACGCCGCGTTCAACGGGGCGGGCGCAAGCTTCCTCCTCTTCGCCATGGCGGGTGAGAACATCGACACAACGCAAGCGACGATCCTCGGTTGGAGCGGCTGGATCGTACCGCTCGCGCTCGTGGTGATCCTGATCGCCACCAAACAGTTCGATCCGGCCAAGCACCCGACCACCCCGCCACAGAGACCCGCGTCATCGTGACTGTCGGGGCGTACTCTCACTCCGCGAGCGTGAACGCTGAGTGAGGGTCTGCCCCAACCACCTCCGATTCCGAGCCTCCCCAGCGCTTGGGTCACACGAACGGCGGGGTCGGACGCTCATCTGAGAGGGGAACGAAATCAGCCTGTCCGGGATGCGAGGGCGTCTGCGCGATCCCAGACCCACTGCTCGAACCCGGTGACGTCGACGCCCAGGGCTCGGGCGTACTCGGGGCGTCCAGGCTGCGGAAGCGCGTTCATCCATTCGTGGGTGGGACCCGCCGAGGTGAGGCGGTCGGCTTGCGCTGGGCGAACACACGCCTCACCGGCGGTCAGGCCGATATCCGTACGCAGGTGGTGCAGCCGTTCTGGGCCACCCTCACCTCCCCATCCACGAGGGAGGCGGGGCAGCGCACTGCTTCGTGCCGGGTGTGATGGAGCCTCCATCACACCCGGCACGAAACAGCTACAAGCACCTGGCCAAGCATGCTGATGGCTTTTGAGATGAGCTCTAACCTGTTATGGCCCGTACAGTACAGATCTAATACGATGGGGGCATGGCCCGGCCCCGCAAGTTCGACGAAGACCGTGTGATGCGCTCCGTTCGTGATGAGTTCTGGGACAAGGGCTACGCGGCCACATCCCTGGAGGACCTGCTGCGCGTCAGCGGGCTTGGCAAGGGCAGCCTGTATGGCGCGTTCGGGGACAAGCACCGCCTGTTCCTGCGGGTGCTGCGCGACTACGACAACGCGAACCTGCTGATGCTGCGCGAGCGTCTTGAGTCCGCGACGCGAGCGATCGACCTCGTGCGGGAATTCGTGCTCAGTCCGGCCTCCGACCCCACCGGAGCGGTTGCCCGGCGGGGCTGCCTGCTGGCCAACAGCAACGCCGAACTCGCCACCAGGTCACCGGACGTGGCCGTCGAGGCCCGGCGCAGCTACGACGCCATCACCGAGATCCTGACCGAGGCGCTGGAGCGCGCTCAGCGCGAAGGCGACCTCGCCCCCGACGTAAACCCCGCCGAGATGGCCCGCACGACCCTCGTCACCCAACTCGGCCTCATCGCCTTCGGGCGCACCGGCACGGACGTCGACACCCTCACCGAGGCAGCCCAGTCTGCACTCGCGCGCCTCCTGCCTTCTCCCACCCAGTAGCAGCCACCCGCCGGCGGAGGTGGACCAACCGCGAACCCTGCGGGACCCAGGCGCGCCGTCACGCTGCGCACCCCCTCTTCGCGCACCCCCATAGGGCCCTGATCCCCGCCGCAGAGCACTCGGCTCAGACTGGGAGGTTCACCCCTCCGACCGTTCTTGACTGATAGGTCCATATCGAGGATAGTTATTGCCTGATCGGTCCATAACTCTCGAGGAGGATGGCATGCCCGTCTTGACAGACAAAGTCGCAGTGATCACCGGAGGCTCCACCGGCATCGGGTTCGCCACCGCACGCGCGTTTCGCGATGAAGGCGCCCAAGTGTTCATCACCGGCCGCCGCAAGGATGCACTGGACGCCGCAGTCGCCGAACTCGACAGTGCCGTGACCGGCGTGGTCTGCGACGTTTCGGTGCCTTTGGAACTCGATGCCCTCTACCAGGCCGTGCGTGAACATGCCGGGCGCATTGACGTGCTGGTCGCCAACGCCGGCATCGGCACCGCAACCCCGCTCGGCGAGGTGACGCAAGAGGCGATCAACTCCATCTTCGCCACCAACGTGACGGGAACGATCTTCACTTTCCAGCAGGCGCTGCCGCACCTGAACGCCGGGGCTTCGGTGATCCTGACGGGCTCGACCGCCGCGACGCGGCCCGATGAGGGGCTTGAGGTCTATGCGGCGTCGAAGGCCGCAGTGCGCAGCCTCGCCCGAGGCTGGGCACTCAGCTCGCGTGCTCGTGGGTTTCGCGTCAACGTCGTATCGCCCGGTGGTACCCGGACTTCGGGTCTGCTGGAGCTGATCCCGGCCGATGTGCTCAAGCAGGCCGAAGCCGGCGTCCCCCTGGGCCGCCTCGCCGAACCCGCTGAAATCGCCGCGGTGACGACGTTCCTCGCCTCGGACGCGGCGAGCTACGTCAACGGCGCCGAGTTCTTCGCCGACGGTGGATACGCACAGGTGTAAGAGCTCATCTCATGTGGGTTCCCGGTAACCTGGCCCGGTGTCGATGGTTGAGCGTTTGGTGCCGGACGGGCTGTGGGAGCTGTTCCAGCCGGTGGTGCCCGAGACACCCACCCGCCCCCAGGGCGGTGGGCGGCGCAGGCACGGCGACCGCCAGGTACCGGCCGAACCGGTCGCCGACCTTCAACACCGACTCCTGATGGTTGAATCGCACCGGGATGTGCCCCGCACAGAACCGGAGCATATCCTCACTCTCGGCGCGCACCGCTAGCGCGGAGCGGAATACCGCGGCTGCCTGCGCCCAGTCCATCGTGGAGTGCTTGCTGAGCCTGTGGGCCAGCAGCGTGCCAAGGATGTCACCGGTCCGTCTTGGTTGTGAGGTCCCTGCACGGATTGGGGTTGGGGTGCGGATCTCTCAATCCGAGACTCGCCATACCGACCTCAGGGAACGAGGCAACGAAAGGAACTGAGCTCGTACCCGATGATGGGCCCGGACGTGAGAGCGAGATCAGGGGGTGAACGCGTTGATCCGGCCGGTCACGGGATCCAGCGCGATGATGGCGCCGGGGGCCTGCCGGAGGAACGAGGTGGTTTCGGCTGACCACTCGATCGGGGTGACCAGCTGTTCGTCTCCGCGTGGAGTCCAGTCCACGGGCAGGGAGGCGGCGGGTTCCCCGGTCGTCCAGTCGTCGACCGTGAGCAGTCCGCGGCCGGTGTCGTCTGTGTCGTCGGGGTCGGCTCCCAGCGCGATGCAGGATTCGGTCGTGGGCAGGGCCAAGGTGTGATCGCGTTGGAGGTTCACGCCGGCCGGGTCCAGCCGGTGGCGTAGTTCTCCGTCTCGTTGGCGGGAAGAGTGTCGCTGGTGTTGACCTCACCGCCCTATGTGTCGATGACCCACGGCTAGGTCAAGTCCCGCCGCGACGGCGCTCGCGCGGTGGAAAAGCACGCGCACCGGTACTCGCGGGACCGGGATCGGCGGGCGGACAACCTCGCCTACCAACGCCCGGACAAGCTCGCGGACTCGTTCACCCGGATCATGGCGGCCTGCCGGACCCTGCTCGCCCCGGGTGGGGTGGTCGTGGTGACCACCCGCCCCTACCGCAAGAACGGCCACCTCGTGGACTTCCCCGGACAGATCGCCGAAGCCGGCCGGTGGGCCGGGCTGGTCCAGGTGGATAGGTGTGTGGCGCTGCTGTGCGCGGTGCGCGGCGGTGAGGTCGTCTGCCGTACCTCGTTCTTTCAACTCATCGAGGCGCGACGGTTGCGCAAGGGTGGGTGGCCGGTGCATGTCATCCAGTACGAGGACGTACTGATCTTCACCAACCCCGCTCCTGAGCGGCACACCCGGGAAGAAAGGGCGGCGGCATGAGCAACACCGAACCCGCAGAGAACATCGTGCGTACCGTGCCGGGCCCATTCCTGCCCGAGCGGGAGTGCTTCACCGATGCGGCCGGCCCCGAGTTGCGCGAGCGGATCATCACCGACATGCGCACCCTGGCGACCTTTCTGGAAGAACACCCGCAGTTGCCGCTCAGCCCGCACACCAGTGTGGAGGTGTCCTACTTCCCGCGCACCAGCCGCGATGAGGTCGCGTTCGAGGAGGTGGTTGAGGCCGCCTCGTGGTTGGGACGGATCCCGGCGTGGGAGGGGGAGCACTACGTGGTCGAGCACCAGCGCGGTGCGGGCCGTTACCGGGTGGTGGCTATCCCTGAGGCGGTGCGCTCCCGGTACCGGGCGTGGCTGACCTATACGGGGCACGTGCGCCAGGACTGACACACCCCGGGGCGACAGGGCCCCGGGGCCCGTTTGCCGGGGGTGAAACGCAGGGCCGGGCTGGGGCGGTGTGGGGCCACCAGCGCCCCACAC
>NZ_QOCZ01000171.1 GCF_018207095.1 Nocardiopsis sp. MG754419
GTCCGCACGTGGACGACGGTGGTGGTCCGGGCCGCGCGGGCCCGGTGCAGGGCGTCGGTCAAGTCGTCGGGTTCCTCGACCCGGATCACGTGGGCGCCAAGGCCGGCGGCGATGGTGGCGGGGTCCACGGGCAGCGGGGGTCCGTCCAGCATCCCGGTGTCGGGGTCGCGGTACCGGTAGGCGGTGCCGAAACGCCGGGAGCCCACGCTCTCGGACAGGGCCCCGATGGAGGCGAACCCCTGGTTGTCGACCACGACGATGGTGATCGCGACGTGTTCGGCGACCAGCGTGGCGATCTCCTGGGCGAGCATGAGGAAGGAACCGTCGCCGACCAGGACGCACACGTGACGATCGGGCGCGGCCAGTTTCACGCCGAGTCCCGCGGCGATCTCGTAGCCCATGCACGAGTAGGCGTACTCCACGTGGTAGCCCTTGGGGTCCCGCGCCCGCCAGATCATCTGCAGGTCGCCGGGCATGCTCCCGGCCGCGTTGACGACCACGTCCCGATCGTCGAGGACGTCGTTGACCGCGCCGATGACGGCGCTCTGCGCCGCGCGTCCCTCGGAGGGCGCGGCACGGCGGAGGCCGTCGGTCTCGGCGGTCCACGCCGTGGCCAGTGCACGTGAGCGGCGTTCGTACTCGGGGTCCACCCGCCACCCGGCCAGGGCCTCGCGCAGCCCGGTGAGGGCGATGCGGGCGTCGGCGACGACCTCGGTCGCGGACAGCTTGGCGGCGTCGACGCGGGCGACGTTGACGTTGACGAAGCGCACGTGCGGGTCCTGGAAGAGCGTGCGGCTGGCGGTGGTGAAGTCGCTGTACCGGGTACCAACCCCGATCACCAGGTCGGCCTCGCGCGCGAGGTCGTTGGCCGACCGCGCCCCGGTGGAGCCGAGACCGCCCACCGCGCGGGGATGGTCCCAGGGCAGGGCGCCCTTGCCGGCGTGGGTGTCGGCGACGGGGATGCCGGTGGACTCGGCGAGGGCGCGCAGCGCGGCCGTGGCCCGCGCGTACACCACACCGCCCCCGGCCACCAGCAGGGGCCGGCGGGCGGCCCGGATCAGCTCGACCGCGCGGGCCAGGGCCTCGGGTTCGGGCGGGGGGCGCCCCACGCGCCAGACGCGTTCACGGAAGAACTCCCGGGGCCAGTCGTGCGCCTCGGCCTGGACGTCCTGGGGCAGACACAGGGTGACGGCGCCGGTCTCCACCGGGTCGGTGAGCACGCGCATCGCCGCCAGGGCGGCGGGAACGAGCTGTTCGGGACGGGTGACGCGATCCCAGTAGCGCGAGACCGGCCGCAGGCTGTCGTTGACGGTCACGTCCCCCGCCCGCGGGTCCTCCAGTTGTTGCAGCGCGGGATCGACGGTGCGGCCGGCGAACATGTCCGAGGGGAGCAGCAGGACGGGGACACGGTTGGTGGTGGCCAGGGCCGCTCCGGTCACCATGTTGGTGGACCCGGGTCCGGTGGAGGCGGTGCAGGCGTACGTGCCGAGCCGGTCCGCGGCCTTGGCGTAGGCGGCGGCGGTGTGCACCATCGCCTGTTCGTTGCGGGCCAGGTGGTAGGGAAGGTCCGCCTCGCCGGTGACGGCCGCCTGGAGCAGGGCCTGGCCGAGCCCGGCGACGTTGCCGTGTCCGAAGATGCCCCACACCCCGGCGATGAGGCGGCGGCGTTCGCCGTCGCGTTCGGTGTACTGGGCGGCCAGGAACCGGACCAACGCCTGGGCGGTGGTGAGCCGGACGGTCCGGGCGGAGGCGTCGGAGTCGGACGCACCGGTGGGATCGGTGGGCTCGGTGGGCGGGACGGACGCGTTCACCCACGATCTCCTCTGCCTCGGGCCGAGCACAACGGCAGCCTCGGGTCCATCGGCTGCGCGGCCCAGGTGTCACGGACCCAGGCGTGGTTCGGGTGGTCGCTGATCCGCCACGCCCGTTCGGCACCCGGCCCCGCCATGACGTTGAGGTAGTACAGGTCGTAGCCGGGGGCGGCCATGGACGGCCCGTGCCACCCGTGCGGGACCAGCACCACGTCCTCGCTGCGCACCTCCGCCAGGACCTCGATGGGACGCCGGGGGGTGCCGTGCACCCGGTGGTAGCCCACACCGTGCCCGTGCGGGCCGTCGGCGACCTCGAAGTAGTAGATCTCCTCCAGCTCCGCTTCGGTCGCGCTCGCCTCGTCGTGCTTGTGCGGCGGATACGACGACCAGTTCGCCGCGGGGGTGAGGACCTCGCACACCAGGAGCCGGTCGGCGGCGAAGGTCCCGGGCAGGCAGAGGTTGTTGACCTGTCGGCTGCTCTGTCCGGCACCGCGCAGCTCCACGGGGACGTCCTCGGCGCGCCCGTGGCGGGCGGGCAGGGCGCGGTCGCAGCGCGAGGCCGGGAGCGCGAAACGCCCCCCGCTCTCGCTGGTGATCGTGGCCCGGGCGCCGCGCGGCAGGTACACGAAGTCGCTCACCCGGGAGAACACGTTCTCGCGGCCCTCCACCTCGAAGACCACCGAGTCCAGGGCGACGGTGCACCCGCCCTCCAGGGGCAGAACCAGGGTCTCGGAGTCCCCGGTGGTGATCTCGGCCGAGTGACCGGGTTGGAGTTCCAGGACCCGCAGTCCCGAGAACCCCCACCCGGCGGTGTCGGGGGTGACGACGGTGCGGAACGGCGGCTGGGCGGTGCTCAGCGCGGACAGGTGATGTTCGGTGCTCACAGCAACCCCACAGCGGTGTCGACGGCGGCCTCGACGTCGTCGTCGGCCGGATACAGCAGGGACCGGCCCACGGCCAGCCCGATGACGTTCGGTGGTTCCAGGGCCCTGGCCCAGCGGGCGTACGCGGCGTCCGGATCCGCGGCGACCTCCCCGCCCAGGATGACCGTGGGCAGGGTCGTGGCCGCGGCGACACGCTCCATGTCGTCCACGGCGGGGAGTTTGAGCCAGGTGTGGGCCGAGGAGGGACCGAGCCCGGCGGCGATCCCGGCGGCGCGCACGACGGCCTCGGTGGACAGGTCGTTGCGCAGCCCCTGGCCGGGACCGTCCGGGCGGCCGGAGACGAACGGTTCCACCATCGCGACCAACCCGGCGTCGGCCAGTTCGGACACGGCCCGGGCGCAGTGCTCCAGGGTGCGGGCGGTGCGACCGTCGGCGTAGTCCAGTCGCAGCAGCATCTTGCCGCCCTCGAACCCGGCGCGGAGCAGACCTCGGGCGGTGCAGCCGGTGAAGCGGTCGTCGATCTCCCAGTCGGCGCCCACCAGGCCGCCCCGGTTCATCGACCCGAACACCGTCTTCCCTTCGAGGGCCCCCAACAGGAGCAGGTCGTCCAGGACGTCGGCTGTGCCCAGCACCCCGGTGACGCCCGGCCGGTCCAGGGCCCGGCACAGGCGGGACAGCAGATCGGCGCGGTCGGCCATGGCCTGGGGCCGCCGCCCCGCGCGCAGCGATCCGCGCGCCGGGTGGTCGGCGGCGATGATGAGCGCCCGCCCCGAGGGACCGACCGGGGCCTCGGGTCGGGACCGACGGTCGGCGGCCTCGGTGATGGCGGTGGGACGGGTCAGTCGGGTCTCGGTGATCGCGCGGACGCGCTCGGGTGTGACCGGTCCGGTCGGGGGGTGGGGGCCCACGACCGTCGCGCGCGAGGGTGCGGACGGAGGGGCGACGTCACGAGGCATCGGGTGTCTCCTCCCGTGCGGCGAGGACCTCGGCGGTGGTGGGCATGGCGTCGGAGCAGGCCAGACGCGAGGCGACGAGGGCGCCCGCGACGTTGGCGAACCGTAGGGTGCGCTCGATCGGCCAACCGGAGAGCAGTCCGTGGCACAGCGCCCCACCGAAGGCGTCACCGGCCCCCAGCCCGTTGACCACCTCCACCGGCACCGGGGGTGACCGGTGCAGGCCGGTGGCGTCGGCGGCCAGGACCCCGGCGGGACCCTGCTTGACCACGGCCAGCGACAGACCCCGCTCGCGGCCCCGGCGGGCCGCTTCGACGGGGTCGCGCGTGCCCACGGCCGTCTCCCATTCGTCGACGTTCCCGCAGGCCACCGTCGCCAGGGGCAGGGCCTCGGACACGTACCGTCGGGCCTCCTCACGCGAGGGCCAGAACATGGGGCGGTAGTCCAGGTCCAGCACCGTCGGGTGACGGCGGTCCCGGGCCCGCAGGGCGGCGAGCGTGGCGGTGCGTCCGGGGTCGCGGCACAGTCCGGTACCGGTGGCCCAGAAAAGGTCGGCGCCGGTCACCGCGGACAGGTCCAGATCGTCGGCCTCGATGAGCAGGTCGGGGGCGGGGTCGCGGCCGTAGAAGTACAGCGGGAAGTCGTCGGGCGGGAAGAGTTCGCACAGGGTGATGGGCGTGGCGACGCCGGGCACGGCGGTGACGAAGCGGTCGTCCACCCCGAAACCCCGCAGGGCACGGTGGACGAACCGGCCCAGCGGGTCCTCACCGGTCCGTGTGATGACGGCGCTGGAGCGTCCGTGGCGCGCGGCGGCCACCGCGACGTTGGTCGCGCTGCCGCCGAGGAACTTGCCGAACGACTCCACCTCGTCCAGGCCGACCCCGACCTGCCGCGGATAGACGTCCACCCCGACGCGACCGATGGTGAGCACCTCCGGGTGGGGCGGGGTCGGTCGTGGATCCGGGGCCGGGCTCACGGGCGCACCTCCGCCGTTCGCACGGGGCGATGTTCCCGACGCGACAGGTCGGCCGCCTCGGCTACCAGGACCGCTTCGAGCGCGTCGGCGACCGTGCAGGGGCTGGGGGCTCCGTCGACGACCATGGCGACGAACGCGCCGATCTCGGCCTCGTAGGCCGCGGTGAACCGGGGCCAGAACACCTCCCACGGCTCCCCCGCGGGAAAGTCGGTCCCGGGTTCGGCCGACCGCAGGGGCGCGCGGTCGTCCAGTCCGACGACCAGGGTGGAGCGGGAACCGGCCAGTTCCATGCGCACGTCGTACCCGGCACCGTTGTAACGCGACCCCTGCAGGGTGGCGAGGGTCCCGTCGTCCAGGCGCAGCACCGCACCGGAGGTGTCGATGTCACCGTGGTCGGCGAAGTAGGCGGCGCCCCGGTTGACCCCGTAGGCGAAGACCTCCTCGACCTCGCGTCCGGTGACCCAGCGCAGGATGTCGAAGTCGTGGACGTGACAGTCCCGGAACAGGCCGCCGGAGGAAGCGACGTAGGCGGCGGGCGGAGGCGCCATGTCGCAGGTCAGGGCATGGACCCGATGGAGGTCGCCGAGGGTGCCCTCGCGCACGGCGTGACGGGCCCGCCGGTAGCCGGGGTCGAAGCGGCGCATGAACCCGATGTGCACCGGTACCCGCGCGCGCTGGACCCGTTCCAGGACCCGGACGGTCTCGGCGACCGTGGGGGCGACCGGTTTCTCGCAGAAGACGGGGATCCCCGCGTCGACCCCGGCCAGGATCAGTTCGGGGTGGGCGGGGGTGGCGGCGGCGATCACCAGGGCGTCCACGGCGCCGGGCCGCAGGAGCGCTCCCACCTCCGCCGTACGGGCTCCGACCTCGTGGGCGACGGTACGGGCGCGGTGGGGGTCGACGTCGGCGAGCAGGAGTTCGGCCACCTCGGGGCGGGCCCGCAGGGCGGCGGCGTGTGACTGTCCGATGCGGCCGGTTCCGACCAGGCCAATGCGCATGGGGCTCCCTGGGTGTTGCGCGCGTCACATCCGGGCCTCATGCTCACCCGTGGCCTTCTCACTGTCAATACTTTGTCCGGACATACTGATGTAGTAACCTCGAAGCCACACTCCGCGCCACGAGGAAGCGTCCGTGCCCCACCACCCCATCTCCATCGCGCTGGACCGCAGCAGCCCGGTACCGCTCTACTTCCAGGTCGCCCAGGAACTGGAACGGCGGATCATGGCCGGTGAGCTGCCCGCCGGCACCCGCCTGGAGAACGAACTCGTGCTCGCCGAACGGTTGGGGTTGTCCCGACCGACGCTGCGTCAGGCCATCGAGTACCTGGTGGACCGGGGCATGGTGGTGCGCAAACGCGGCGTGGGCACCCAGGTGGTACGCCCCCGTGTCCGGCGCCCGGTGGAGCTGTCCAGCCTCTACGACGACCTGGCGCGGGTGGGCGAGGAACCACGGACCCGGGTGCTGCGCCTGACCGTCGAGGTGCCGCCCGCCCCGGTCGCCGCGCAGATGGACCTGGCCCCCGACACCGAGGTGTACGTGCTCGAACGGCTGCGCCTGGCCAGGGGCGAACCCCTGGCGCTCATGCGCAACCACGTGCCCCTGGGCCTGGTGGACCTGGACGAGGAGAAGCTGTCCGAACAGGGGCTCTACCGTCTGCTGCGCGCGGCGGGGGTGACGCTGAAGATCGCCTCCCAGAGCATCGGCGCGCGCAACGCCACCGCGGCCGAGGCCGACGCCCTGGACGAGCCCCCGGGCGCACCCCTGCTCACCATGGACCGTGTGGTCTACGACGACACCGGGTGTGTGGTGGAGGTGGGGGCGCACGTGTACCGCGCCTCTCGCTACGCCTTCGAACTCACCCTCACCGGCTGAGGCGCGCGGGGCCACAGTACGCCGGTGTAAAACCACCTGGCCCCGGAAAGGCGGCTTTGCTAGCGTCGGGCCCGGCCGGTCGTGGGACTTGACCGCGACTTGCGAGAACTGCCTTATCAGCACCCTTCACGCTGTTCGCGCCGCTGCTCCCCGACCGGCCCCCACCCCCCGGCGGAGACGATGGACGACACCTACACCGACCTGCTGGCCTGCGAGGACCTCCTGATGTTCGCGGGAGCGGCGATCTCGGGGACCGGACAGCGCGAGTTCCACGCGGGAGCCGAGCGGCAGGGCCTCGGCCTGGACTTCCTGCACGAGTACGTGCACCAGACCCTCCCGGACCTGTACGCGGCGATGCTCGCTCTGCACGTCAACGACCACAACGCCCTGCGCATCGTGCACACCCTGCTCTCCCGGCCGGGCGACGGCCACCCCCGGCAGAACGCACTCATTCGGCGACGTTTGGCGCGCACGCCACCACAGCGGGTCTACCGACTCTTCCGCCGGTTGGCGGCCGAACACGTGAACAACCGGCGTACCCGGGCCACCATGCGGGACTGGCTGCTCCAGCGCCCCCATCCGGCCCTGGACGCGATCAAGTACCGCAAGGGTCTGCGCGACGCCGCCCGGCACGCGCGCCTGCGGCTACCGGACGAGATCGACCGGTTCGTCTTCTCCTCGCCGGCCGACCGACGGCGGGCGCGCTACGAGGACCCGTTGCTGCGGGCCCACGGTCGCGCCTTCCACGCGGCGCGCGACCTCTACGCACTGCCGTTCACGGTCGCGGAGGGCTTCGCAGCCCGACACGGTGTGCCACGGGAGCGGTTCCTCGCTTCGATCGCGGAGCGCACCACCCGGGACGAGCGCCTGCGTCTGACCGAGAGCGCACGGCGCGCGGGAACCACTCCCCTGGGCGCCGTGGGCGACGCACCGCTGATGCGCCTGTGCTCCTACGTGGTGGGGTTGCCCGTCGATCAGCGCCGGGAGCGGCGCGCGGAACTGGAGTCGGCGTTGGAGGCGTCGGCGCGACGGGCGGCCGGGGACGCGGCGGGGAGCTGGCCGGACACCGCACTGGTGCTGGACGACAGCTATTCCTCGTTCGGTTCTCCGGTGCGGCGCAACCGCCCGTTGGCCGTCGCCCTGGCCTGCCGGTCCCTGGTGTCGGTGCTCTCCCCCGGTTCCACGACCTTCTGGCTGTCCGGGCACACCGATCACCTCACGGTGCGGCCGACGGGCCCCACCCTCCTGGCGGAGCGGATCCTGGACGCGTTGGCCTGCTCGCCGGCGCGGGTGGTGGTGGTCTCCGACGGCCACGACAGCGCACCCGAACTGCTCTCCGACACCCTTCGGGTGTGGCGGAGCCGCCTGGACCCCGGGCACACCGTGTCGATGGTGCATCTGAACCCGGCGCTGGACGGGGAGGGCACGGCCCCACGCCGCCTGTCGCCGGCGGTGCCCACGCTGGGACTGCACGACCCGGCGACGCTGCCATCGCTCGTGGAGCTCGCCCGGTTCGGGCAGGGCCGGTCCGGCCTGGCCGACCTGCGCGCCCACATGGACGCCGCGGTCGCGACCTACCTGGAGGAGCGATGACCCGCCCGCACCTGTCGATGGAGGGAGTGACCACCGGCCCGGACCAGAGATGGGGCAACGTGCGCCTCGTCCCGTTGCTGCGCAGGACACCGGTGGAGGGGCTGCGGCTGCACCCGGCCCTGTCCGGGACGGGCCCGACCCGGGACGAGGGGGTACCGGATCCGGTGGCCTACCTGCCGCACGCCTACGTCGCACACTGGGAGGAGGATCCTCTGCCCATGGTCTCCTACGGGACCCGGCTGTGCTCCCCCTGGGAACCGCCCTCGCCCGCGCGGATCCGGCCGGTCGACGGCAGGGACCGGGGACGTGGCGACCTCGAACGACCGAGGTTCCTGCCCTGGTCGGTGAACGTGGAGGGGCACCTGGCCCTGCGGTTCTCGGTCACCACCATCGCGTGGGAGCGGCTGGCCCGCACCCTGCTGCGCACCGAGCGCCTGCGCGTGCCGAAGGAGACGGCCTACACGGGCGCCGAGGTGGGCGACCTGTCCCGGGCGTTGGAGGTGTTCGAGGTCCACACCGACCAGTGCGGCGTGGTGCTGTACGTGGGCGACGAACCGGCCTCGGTACACCTGACCCCGCACCCGGACGACTACCGGACCCTGCATCCGTCACTTCTGTGGGACCTGTTCGGTGGGACCCTGCACGCGTGGGGCGGGGTGGCCGCACCGGTTCCCTCCCTCTACGAGCCGCTGCCGAAACGGGGGATCCGCTCCCTGGACGACCTGCGCCGGGCGGTGGCCGAGAGCCGCGCCGCCTCGGCACGCGGCCGGGACGCACTCATGCCGCCGGTACTCACCGCGCAGGACACCACGTTCCACCGGGTGGGGGAACGCGACGCCTTCGCACTGTGGCGCCTGTGCCCGCCGTTGGTCCGCGGGGGCGGGCCACACGTGGGCGAGGTGATCACCGCCGCGGACGGACGACCCGCCTACCTGAGCACCTTCCGGCTGTCGACCGCACAGGTGCGCCGGGGCACCTGTTGCGGACGCTGGCGGCGGCGGGTGGGGAGATCGACCGGGCCGCGCGGGCGTTGGAGGTCACCGAGGAGGAGGTGATCGACCGGATCGCGCGGGCGGGGTTGGCGGGCCTGCTGAACCCGGACATGTGGGCGCGGCACCGGTCGGGGCGAGGGCGCGGCACCGGCCTCAAGGCTCGCTAGAGCGCGCTTCCCGGGGGCGTGGACACGACCGGACCGAAGTGGCACCTCCGGTGCGGCGTGCGAGAGGCGCCCGGACCCCCTGTGACCGGTGCGCTCAGTCGCGTCGGCGCAGACCGCACAGGACCAGTTCGAGGAGCCGATGGGCGCGCTGTTCCCAGTCCTCGGCGGAGGGATCGAGCTGGTACAGGCCGGCCACGGCCAGCAGGACGTCGTCGGCGGTCAGGTCCTCACGCAGGGTGCCCGCCTCGCGGTTGGCGGCGAGCAGCTGTTCGACCGCCCCGGTGACCGGCCCCCGGGCCTCCTGGGCGAAGCGACCGTGCGCGGTGGCGGTGCGCAGCACCTCCATGAGCCCGGCCTTGGTCATGGCGTAGCGGGCGAAGCGCTCCATCCACAGACGGAAGGCCTCCAGCGGAGGATGGGTCCGCAGCAGTTCCTCGGAGGCCAGGACGAGCCGTTGGACCTGGTCGCGATAGAGCTCGAAGACCAGTTCCTCGCGGGTGGGGAAGTGTCGGTAGAGGGTACCGATGCCCACCCCCGCCCTCTTGGCGATGGAGTTGAGCGAGGCGTCATGACACTCCTCGAAGACCTCGCGCGCGACGTCCAGCAGGCAGGCGCGCGTGCGAAGTCCCTGTGCGTGCAGTTGTTCGACACGCTTCGTCGACATGGACGACCTTCCTCCGGCCAGCGTCACGGAGACTTCTCCGTCACAGCGTATCCGATGGTGGGGCGCGGTTCGGAAGAGACGCGGAGTAGTCCTGAGGCAGGGAGCACAGAACTCGGGTCTTGTTTGACGGAGGGTTCTCCGTTAAGTTGTCGTGTGTGGCGGAGACGTCTCCGCCACGAGGTCGGCCTCCCCCGGTTCACGCCGACCCCTGCCAACGTGAGTGGAGCGCACATCATTTCCCAGGGGGTTCCCATGCAGGAAAATCCCATGACCAGAAGCATCGGCATCATCGGCGTCTCCGGTGGACTCGCCGAACACATCGCGACCGAGGCCGCGGCACGCGGCCACCACGTGACCGCGTTCGTGGACGACACGGAGCGCTGGGCCGCACCCGTGCCCGCGATCCGACGCGACCCTCTGGACCTCACCCGCCCCGACATGGCGGAGTTCGACGTCCTGATCAACGCCCACCAGGTCGCACCGGGGCGCGAGCGCGCGCACCTGGACGTCAACCGCCACCTGTTGTGGCTGCTGGCCCGCACCCCGACCCGCCTCATCACCGTCGGCAGTCCCGGACACCTGTTCACCGACGACTCCCGCACCTCGATCTACTGGCAGGAGAGCATCGCCCGCGGCCCCAGGCGCGACGCGGCGCGCACCATGGAGCGGGTCTACTTCCTGTACAAGATCAACCGCGACGTGCTCTGGACCTATCTGGCGCCGCCCATCGAGCTGGTCGGCGACGGAGCACGCACCGGTCGCTACCGCGCGGGCGGCGACGTCCTGCTCACCGACGAGTCGGGCCGGAGCCGGATCAGCCACGCCGACTACGCGGTCGCGATGGTGGACGAGGTGGAGGCCGGCGCCCACCCTCGGCGGATGTTCACGGTCGTCGCCTAGCTGTACTGACCACGGAGGTTGGTAACACCCACCCCGCCCGACACACGACAAGAGGGCCTCCGGTATCGGTGTGGATTGCGACGTCCCACCGGCC
>NZ_QOCZ01000172.1 GCF_018207095.1 Nocardiopsis sp. MG754419
GGACGACACCGTGGCCTGCCCGGCGGGTGTCTGCGAGGATGCCCCATGCCCTCCTCCCCCGGAACCGGACGCTCCACGGGCGCCCCCTCACCACCGGCGGCGTCGCCACCCACCACGCACCGCGCCCGATGACGCGGGTGCACACCCGACCCGTCCTGGAGCACCGAACGTGACCGCACCACCCCCGACCGGCCTGCGCGACGACGGCACCCTCGCCCGTGAAGGCGACCCGCGCCTCATCCCGCGCGCCTTCCTGCCACCCGTGGAAGCGCTGCGCACCGGCCTACCCCGGGTCTTCGGCGACCGCATGCACAGCGCCTACCTGTACGGGAGCATCCCCCGCGGTACCGCCACCCCGCACACCTCCGACCTGGACGCCCTGGTCCTGCTGCACACCCCGCCCACTCCCACCGACCACGACCGGGCCCGCGTCCTGATGAACGACCTGGACGCGGCCTTCCCCGTGATCGACGGCGGCGCGATCCTGCTCGACCACACCGGCCAGGTGCTGCGCCCCCTGACCGCCCAGGACGGCGGGTTCTTCGTGTCCTGTCTGTGCACACCCCTGATCGGCCCGGATCTGGCCACCCGACTACCCGCCTACCGACCCACCACCCTGTTGGCCCGCCAGACCAACGGGGACCTGCACCTGGTCCTGCCCCGCTGGCGACAGGCCCTGGAGCGCGCACGCACCGACGCCGACCTGACCGCCCTGGCACGCCGTGTGGGCCGACGCCTGGTCCGCACCGGCTTCACCCTGATCATGCCGACCTGGGGTGGGTGGACCAGTGACCTGTCCCTGGCCACCGACCTGTTCGCCCATCACCATCCCGCGCAGGCCACCGTGATGCGCCGGGCCCTGGCGGCGGCCGAGCACCCCACCCCCGACCCGGACCTCCTGCGCTCCCTCCTCGACCGGCCGGCCCTCTGGCTGGAGGCGACCTACACCCGCACCCACGGGCGCAGGACCTCGCCCCGCACGGTCAGACCCGCTCCAGCGGCACGTGACCGCCCGCCGTGGGACGCACACCGACCGGGGTTCCCGGTGTGACCACACCCCCGGTGAGCACCACACCCATGACCCCCGCACGGCGCACGACCGCTCCCGCTCCGTCCCGGAAGACCATCTGTTCGAGCAGGCCGGGCGAGAAGTCGTCGATCTGGGCGCACGGATTGCGCAGTCCGGTGATCTCCACCCGGGCCTCCCCCAACTCCAGTACCGTTCCTCGGCCCAACGCCAACAGATCCACACCCCGGGTGGTGATGTTCTCGCCCATCCGGCCCGGCTCCACCACGAATCCGGCCTCGGCGACCTCGTCGAACAGCTCTGCGTGGATCAGGTGGACCTGGCGCAGGTTGGGCTGGGTGGGGTCCGCCGCCACCCGGGAACGATGCTTGACCGTCACCCCCATGTGGGCGTCACCCTCCACCCCCAACCCGGCCAGAAGACGGATCCGGGAACGGGTGGGCTTGCTGAAGGAATGCTCGGGGTTGCTGCTGACCGCGGTGACGACCGGACTCACGTTCTCGACCTCCGGAACGGGGGGCAGGATGGCGTCTCAGCCTAGCCGGCCCCCGCGCAGCGCCCCGAGGCCGGAGTCGACGCGGGCGCACCGCCACCGCGCCCGGACAGAAACCCGCCGTGCACCGCGTGCGCATCATCCCCAACGAGCCATCCCTCGCATGCACCGCCCCGACTCGGGCAGCGCCCGGCCCCCGATGTCACCCGCACGTGCGACACTGCCAAGGTGAAACGCCCCGACCTGGACGACCTGGTACGACTGCGGCGCGCCCGCGACCGCATGGACCGCGACTACGCCCAGCCCCTGGACGTGCCCGCCCTGGCCCGCGAGGCCTACATGTCCAGCGGGCACTTCTCCCGCAGCTTCCGGGCCGCCTACGGCGAGACCCCCTACAGCCACCTGATGACCCGACGCATCGAACGCGCCAAGGCGCTCCTGCGCCGCGGCGACCTGTCGGTCACCGAGGTGTGCTTCGCGGTGGGCTGCACCTCGCTGGGCACGTTCAGTTCCCGCTTCACCGAACTGGTCGGCGTGAGCCCCAGCGCCTACCGTGCCCGGGACCACGAGCACGGAGCTCCCATCCCCGCGTGCCTGGCCAAAGTCGGCACGCGACCGATCAGGAACAGAGAAGCCGAATCCGGCCCACGCTCCTAGCATCGAGGGTATGAACATCACACTCTCGACCTGTTTCATCGCCGTCGACGACCACGACCGGGCACTGACCTTCTACCGGGACATCCTGGGTCTGCAGGTGCGCAACGACGTCTCCTTCGAGGGGATGCGGTGGGTGACGGTCGGCGCCCCCGACCAGCCCGACGTGAGCATCGTGTTGGAGCCGCCGCTGGCCGACCCGGGTGCCTCGCAGGAGGACCGGCGCACGATGGCCGAGCTGCTGGCCAAGGGGCTGCTGCGCGGGGTCATCTTCGCCACGGACGACTGCGACGCGGCCTTCGAACGCGTCAGTTCCGCGGGCGGTGAGGTCCTGCAGGAGCCCATGGACCAGCCCTACGGAGTGCGCGACTGCGCCTTCCGTGACCCGGCGGGCAACATGCTGCGCTTCACGCAGGCCAAGTGAGACGCACCTCTGCGCTGTAGTGCGGCGGCCGTGTTCTCCGAGTGTCGGCACCGATCCGAGGGCTCGGTCGCCACAGCGCGTACGCGGAACGCACACGAGGGCCCCACTTTAGGGTGGGGCCCTTCGTCACAGACCGGCTCGACGTCGACCACGGTGTCCTCCCCGGGTACCGGGTTCGGGAGACAACCGCCCACGAGCACGCCTGGCAGATCCCTGACACCTTCGACGCGTGTTCGCCGCCGCCCGCCTCAGGCGGATCGCTGAGACTCCGCTCGCTCCGGGTTCCGGATCTCGTTCACCGCCGAGTCGGGAACACCGAAGATCCGGTCGAACACCCAGTTGTAGGCGAAGGTGAAGAACGGAATGTAGACGATGAACACCAGATCCAGCACAAACGCCTGCACCAACGTGATCTCCAGCCACCACGCGATGAGCGGGACCAGGAAGCACACCAGGGTCATCTGGAAGCCCACGGCGTGCAGGACGCGTCGGCGCACGGTGCGCGTGCGGTCGCGCTGGTGCCGCTCCCATGCCTCGAACAGGTAGTTGAAGGCCAGGTTCCACACCGTGGCCACACCCGTGATCATCAACGCCAGCGGCCCGGTGGTGGCCGGTGACTCGCCCGTCAGCAGTGTCATCACCACGGTGCCCACAGCCAGTCCCAGGATCTCATAGCCGCCGACGTAGATCAGCTTGCGCTTGACACCTTGCACAGCACGCGCTCCCGTTCCGTTGCTCAACGAAGGCAGACGCTATATTCAGGTGTGTTGAGCAGAAAAGTCAGTTCCTTTCAGAAAAGTTGACAGGTGTATGTCCCTCTCCAGCGATGGCATCGAGCTGTTCCTGGCCGTGGTCGACCACGGCTCCTTCTCCGGTGCGGCCCGCGCGCTGCGCCGGGTGCCGTCCGCGGTGAGCATGGGTATCGCCAACATCGAGGCCGAACTCGGCTATCCCCTGTTCGACCGGTCGCGCCGCGAGGCGGTGCCCACCCCGCAGGCGCTGGCCCTGGTGCCCCACGCTCGCTCCGTCTCCAGCAGGCTGCGGCTGTTGCAGGTCCACGCCGTGGAGTTGTCGCAGGATGTGGAGAGCACGCTCACCGTCGCCGTGGCCTCCGGTGTTCCGGACCAGGACCTGCTGAAGGCTCTGGCCCGGGTCGGCTGCCGCTACCCCCTGCTGCGGGTGAACCTGCTCCGCATGCCCCAGGACCAGGTTCGGGAGATGCTGCACCAGGAACGGGCCGATCTGGCACTGCTGGCCGTATCCCCGGACGTGGACCGGGAGGAGACCTTCACCGACGTGACCGACGTGCTCTACGTGGCGGTGGCTTCGGCCACGACGGACACCCACGGTCTGCCCGCCGACCTGGGGCGTTTGGAGGACCTCGGAGCCGGCCGCCAGATCGTGGTCGCCGGCCCCGACGACGCGGTCGCCGAGCGCCGGCTCCTGGTCTCCGACGACCGATGGCACGTGGACTCGGTGGAGGCCGCGTTGGGACTCGTGGAGCTCGGAGCGGGGTGGGCCAACCTGCCCTGGGGAGCGGTGCAGGTCGCGGTCTCGGCGGGCAGGGTGAGGGTGTTGGAGTTCGACAACCTCGGCAACGGGGTGGCGATGCCGGTGCACCTGGTGTGGTTGCGCAGAAAGCCGGTGCGCCGGGCCGCAGGGGAGGTCATCGGGCTGATGCGCCGCGACCAACACTGATGGTCGCGGTCAAGGCCGACGACCAGCGGGAAATGTGCCGGAGCTCCCACACCCGCGGGTGTGGGAGCTCCGGCACTGCGGTGCCCAGGCAACAGATGAAGATCCGAGCACTCGGGTCCTCACGGTCCCGCTGCCGCATCCTGTGGGATTCGAGGGCGGTGCCGAAGGACGGAGGGGTGCTCCGGCGCTTCCTCCGGTGGTGCGGGTCTTGGTCGGTGCGGTGACCCCGACGACCCGCTGTCCCGCGGCCGGGTGGTGCGAAGATCACTCGTTCCGTGCCATGAAGGCCTACGGGGAGGAGGTGCCGCCCCGGCTCTGATCGACGATCCGCTGCAGCGCGGCGAGGTGATCCTCGATGGCCGTGCGCCCCGTGTCGGTCAACTTCAGGCTGGTGCGCGGGAACTTGCCCACATACCCCTTGTGCACCTGCACGTACTCGTTCGCTTCCAGTTTCGCGATCTGCTTCGACAGGGCCGACTTCGACAGTCCCGCGCTCTCCCGTACGAAGGAGAACTCGGCCCAGTCGCACGAGGCGAGCAACGCGACGATCTTCAACCGCGTGGAATCGGCCAGCAGCGGGTCGAACTCCACGTGCCTACCCGCGACTTTCGGGTTCGGTCATCCACCACCGCGCGAAGGGGGGACCGGCCAGGGCGAGAACGATTCCCACGAAGGCCCCCGCGATGGGGTAGGGCTCCCCCATCCAGTGCACGACCGCCATGTTCACCGGGACGAACAGCACCAGCACCGCGATCATCGTGACCAGGGCCAGCGTGCGCACCCGGCGTCCGGCCGAACCGGTCATTCGTGCCCGGCTGCCGGTGAGCCCGGCCCAGCGCGGCGACCGGGCGAGGAGTGCGGCCACCACGGCCACCAGGAGCAGCACCGACGTGAAGAGGTTATTGGGGTCGGGGCCCGTCAGCCAGACCAGCACCGAGGCGGCGAACACGCCGCCGCCGGCCAGGGCCCAGCGCACGCGACCTCCCGCCAGCGTCGTCGCCGCGCCCTGTCGGGCGGTCTGCGCTTCCTGCAGGTTCCTGCTCGCCTCGGACGGGTCGATGTCCGCCATGTTCTCCTCCAAGCACCTAGTTTCCTTTCAGGAAACACTAACCATCGGCACGGCCGGGATTCAACCCCCGTAAGCCGATCCGCGCCCGCCCCCGCTCGTGCACGATGGCCGTCATCGCAGGTCGATCGCGCTCCGATGGGCCACCAACGAAGATCGAAAAAGTCCTGACGGCGGTCCAACGCCCGGCAGGGCACAGCCTTCAGAACCCGCCCGCGGCATGCCCCCCGGGACGAGCGGAGGCGGACACGGGTCAGCGATCGGCCACCGTGGAGGACGCACCGGAGGCTCCACCCGAGGCCGCCGACGCGGGACGCCACAGTCGCGCAGCCGCCGGCGCGCACAGACCGGTGAGCAGCGCACTCCCGCCCAACATCAGGACCGGGTCCAGCCCTTCGGCCCAACCCGCCAACGGATAGGTGACCAGGAAGCAGGCGTGGGAGAGCGAGAACTGCGCCGCGAAGACCCCCGCCAACCCGCCCTCAGGAGCGGCCTCCCGCAACAGCCGGCCCGTGGGCGCCGAAATCAGCGCGCACCCGGCGCCCAACACCGCCCAACCCACACCCAGCACCACCGGACCGGAGGCCAGGACCCAACCCGCGGCGGTGGCGGACGCCCCCACGGTGAGCACCACCGGACCCGACACCATCAGCGCACGGATACCGAACCGATCGACCGACCGCCCCAGGGTCAGCGCCACCACCATCGACCCGGCTCCGAAACAGGCCAGCGCCAGCGCGACACCGGCCTCGCCGCCACCCAGGTGGGAGCGCACGAGAACCACGGTGTCCACCAGGACCAGAGCGGTGACCACGGCCACGGCCGTGTTCAACGCCGACAGTGCCAGCAGACGACGGTCGGTGACGAAGACCCGCCAACTCGCGGCGGCCCGACGCGGGTCACGTGAGGACGCGGCCGGCGCGGGCAGGGCGGTGGTGGCCACCAGCAGGCCGGAGGCGACGAAGCCGAGCGCGGTCAACGCGAACAGTCCGTCGAAGGGCACGACCAACAGCAGGAGTGCCGCCAGCAGCGGTGAGGCCATCGCCTCCAGGTCATAGGCCAGGCGCGATAGCGCCAGCGCCGAGGTATAGCCCCGGTCGTCGACCAGTTCGGGGATGGTCTCCTGGAAGGTGGGGGTGAAGGCCGCCGAGGCGCACTGGAGCACGGCGATGAGCGCGTACACGTGCCAGACCTGATCCACGAAGGGCAGACAGGCCACCGCCAGGGCGCGCACCGCGTCGGACCCCACCAGCACCGCCTTGCGCGGGACCCGGACCAAGACCGTGGTCAGCAGTGGGCCGGCGCCGACGTAGGCGAGCATCTTGATGGTCAGGGCGGTGGCGACCACGCGTCCCGCCTGCGCGGGTGCCAGGTCGTAGGCCAACAGGGCCAGGGCGACCGTGGCCAGACCCGTGCCCGCCAGCGCCACGACCTGGGCGTAGAACACTCTCCGATAGGAGGCGAAGTCCGCCAGTACCCGCCACACCATGATCACCACCGCGAAGAAGAGGGACATTGAGAACGCATCATACATGTGCGCAAGTACGCACATGATGTCATGGCGAACATGATCCTTCTCCGGCCGATCCCACGTTCTAGACTGCGCACATGCGCACCAGTGACGAACAGGCCACCACCAGCCTCGTGCACCCGGACCCGCCCGAGACCGAGCAGCTGGCCGTGGCCGCCGGAGTGTTCGCGCTGCTGTCCGACCCCACCCGACTGCACCTGCTGTGGACCCTGGCCGCGGGCGAAGCGGACGTGGGACGACTGACCGAGGCCAGCGGGGCCTCGCGCACCGCCGTCTCCCAGCACCTGGCCAAACTCCGCCTGGCCGGGCTGGTGGAGTCGCGCAGGCAGTCCCGTCACTCCATCTACCGGCTCAGCGACGGCCACCTGCGCCGCCTGGTGATGGAGGCGCTCAACCACGCCGATCACGTGGTGACCGGAGAGCCCTTCCACGACTGACCGGGATCAACGCCCCCGACCGAAGAATCCGTGACCGCGCTCGCCCCGAGAAACCGGGTGCTCGGCGCGACGTCGTCGCCCCCACAGGCCCCGATCACGTGAGGGGCCGCCCCGCCAGGGACGGCCCCTCACACAGCGCCTTCGACGACGACGGCCGCTCCGTGGCGTACTCGCACCGCACCGGAACACTCACGGTCCACGGCACCGTCCCGCCGAGCACGCGTGGCCACCGACGCGACCCCTCAGGGAGAGAGCACGAAGCAGGGCACGAACGGTGTGGTTCTCAGCCCGGGGTGAGGACGCAGAACTCGTTGCCCTCGGGATCGGCCAGGACCGTCCACGGCACGTCCCCCTGGCCCAGGTCGACGTCGGTGGCGCCCAGAGCCCGCAGACGGTCCGCCTCCGCCGCCTGGTCGTCACCGGGGTAGGGCCGCAGGTCCAGGTGGGTGCGGTTCTTCACGGTCTTGATCTCGTCGGAGCGGACGAACTCCAGGTACGGGCCGACCCTCTGCGAGGAACGCAGGAGAGCGTGGTCGTCGGTCACCTCGTGCACGGTCCAGTCCGTCGCCTCGCCCCAGAACCGCGCCATGACCCGGGGGTCGGCGCAATCGACCACCACAGCGGCCATCACTCCGGTGTCCAGATAGAGCGACCGGGGCTCCAGAACGCGGAACTCGTTGCCCTCCGGGTCGGCCAGGGCCGTCCCGGAGGCCTCGCCCCGACCCGGGCCTGCGGGGATCGCGCCGAGGTCTTCGAGCCGCGCGACCAGGTCCGACCGGTGGGCCTGCGAGGTGGTGGCGAGGTCGACGCGCACACGGTTGCGCACCGTCTTGGGTTCGGGCACACGCAGTACGTCGACACAGAGTGCGACGGGGTCGGGGTAGGCGAAACCCTCGGGTTCGAGGTTGGTGACGCCGGGGCCCTCACTGGAGGTCTCCCAGCCGAGTGCCTGTGCCCAGAAACGGCCGAGTGCGGCGTCGTCCTGGGCGTTCATCGCGATCTGTACGAGTCGAGTGGCCATGGCGCCGATCGTAGGCCCGCACCGGTCGGGTCGCCCACCCCTTTTCGCCGGAGCGCGCACGACCACGCCAGGACACCGACGGTCGGGCTGCGCCTCGGACGTCGGTTCGGCGAAAAGGGCCGGCCCGTCCCGTGCGCGCCCAGACGCTCCAGGATTCCCGGCGTGTGCACTCGCCCAGTGCTGTGGGCGCACCTGCACCATGACGCGTTCGTCTCCACGCGTCCTCCGGCTCTCCTCTGCCACGCCTCGCCTTATCGTTACGTTGGTAACGTTATACCAGAAACGTTATTAGGAATCCGTGACGAAACGAATCCTGGAAGAACCTCGAATCCTGACCCCCGATAAGTCAACCTTCTAGGAAGTCAGGCCCTCAGGGGCCCCTGGAGCCCCTCGGTCGCCCTGCACGGGGCCGCCAACGTTATTCAGAGCCGACTCGGGGGCAGCGAAAACGCGGTGAGTACAGCGATCGCTGTATCAATGATCGACGCGAGAACCACCCCACGGAGAACCCCCGCCGTGAAGGGGCCACACCCCGCCCCTACGCCACCGGCCTCGTTCTGCTCCTGGAACCCTGTCCGGTGAGGGCTTCTGGGCCCGGGCTCCGCCGCTGACCGCCAGGGGGTGGGGACCGACGCCGTCTTCTGGAGCCGCTGAGCCCTGCGTCGACGACCCGGGACACCGGGGAGAGGGCGGCCGCAGCGACGATCATCTGGAGGAGTCCGTCCCGAGGGCGCCGCAGCGAAGCTCGCGTCGCGAGGATCCCCGGCACCGCTGCGCCCGGATCGCGTGAGGGCACGATCGCGCGCACCCGGTGGCGGGGCGCGGTCGGCCACCGGGTGCGGCGTGCGACAAGAGGACAGGGCGGGAGGCGGGAGCCCAGAGGTGAGCACGCGGAAGCACTCGGGCAGGGGACCAAGCGCGCCGGAATCACGGACCCGTTCCCTGGGCCCGACCGATGTCCAACGTGGGAAGGCCGCCACCCACGGTCGCGCACTCCACGTCGCGGCCGATGAGACCCGCACCAGAAAGGGACGGGCGAACCGACGAAGACCCACGGCCCTATCCGGTGCCCGTCCCGCTCGGCCCCCGTCCTCTAAAATGTGCCGGATGGCGAGACAGAAGGACCCGGCGGTGCGCACGCAGCTTCTGGAGCGTGCCGCGCGCATGCTCCGTGAACGCGAGCCGATCACGCTGCGCTCGCTCGTCGAGGGCACCGGGGTCTCGACGATGGCGGTGTACACGTACTTCGGCGGGATGGACGGGGTCTGGCGCGCGCTGCGCCAAGAGGGTTTCACCCGACTGGCGGCCCGCCTCGAGGCCCTGGTCGTACCGGCCGACCCCGTCGAGGACCTCGTGGCCGGGGTGGCGGCCTACGCCGTCAACGCCCTCGAACATCCCGACCTCTACCGGGTCATGTTCGACGCGACCGTCGAACTCGAGGACGTGGCGGCCGCCGAGGCGACCCTGGGCTACCTCGTGCGCGCCGCGCGGCGCTGCCGGGAACAGGGCCGGATCAGCGAGGACGCCGACCCCGACCGGCTCGCCACCGAGATCTGGACGGTCTGCCACGGGATCGTGTCGCTGGTCGTGAGTCGGGTCGCCTCACGACGCACGCTCGCCTCGGGCGTTCCCCTGCTCACCGCGGTGATCGTCGCCGCCGGCGACGACCCCGCGGCGTGCCGACGCTCGGTCGAGGCCGGCTGGTCCGCGCTGCGTCCGCCTCAGTCGAGCACGGCCACGGCGTCGACCTCCACGAGGTAGCCCCGTACGGCCAACGAGGTGACGCCGATCCAAGTGCTGGGCTGCTGGAACTGCACTCCCAGCGTCGCGGCCGCCCGTTCGCGCCCGACGACGAACTGTTCGGCCTTGTCCTCGTCGAGGTCGACGATGTACACGGTGACCTTGGCCAGGTCGGCCGCCGTGGCCCCGACCGCGTCGAGCGCAGCGGCGATGTTGAGGTAGCACTGCTCGGCCTGCGCGGCGATGTCGCCCGCACCCACGAGGTTGCCCTCGGTGTCCCAGGACACCTGGCCGGCCAGGTACACGGTGCGCGTTCCCCGTGTGTCGGCGACCTGGTGGTGGACCTCCACCCGGTTGACGCCTTCGGGGTGCACCAGCTTGACGGTCATGATCGTGCTCCTCTCTTCAGGGACTCGAAAACATAGCAAAGCGATGTTATTTAATCGACGTTTTTCCGGCGTGGGTGGCGATCATCACCGGGATGACGACCCCTCCCGACCGTGCCAGGACCCCTCCTCGGCAGAAGAGGGTCGCCGGCGGGTTTCGCCGTCGAGCCGTCCGGGCCGCGGAGGAACGTGAGGCCGGAGCCCTGTTCGCGGCTTTGACGTTCGTGGCCATGCCGCATGAAGTACCTCTCCGAAGACCAGATCCCCCGCTACGGCCGCATCCCCGACGAGCCGTCGGTCCCGGGATGCCTTCCGAGTGCCGGGCTCGCGAGAGGACCGCCTTCGAGCACGCCTGGCAGATCCGCGACACCTTCGGCTACCGCGAGGTCGCCACCGGGGAAGGGGCGGGTACTTGGCCGGTCGGTGCGATGGCTGTGGCCTCGTTCATGGCAGGGCTGGTCACTCTGGCCCTACCGCGTCGGTCCCTTCTCCCAAACCCTGACCAGGCCGAGGGAGGACAGAAGCAGCAGAGTAGCGGCCTCCTACGGCTGTACTGGCCCTCTCTGGCCCAGGACGGCGGCGCGATGCTCACCCTGGGAGTCGCCTCGATCTCACTCGGAACCGCGGATCGGTGCCCTCAGGTGCGGGTCCGCACCCCGTCAAGAGCCAAGATCTGTAGCGTTCATCCCCTACGGAGAGCCAGGGAGGGCCTACCTCCACATCCTGTAGCAATCCTCCTCGACCCCCAAGACCGCACCAAAGTCACCACACGTATCGGGGGTTGAGGAACATTCGAACGGGAGCCCGCGCAAAGCGCTGGATCCTGTCCCGATGTTCCTCGGCCCCCGGCTAGGAACACATGCCATCTTCAACCCTGGGCCGCCCTGACCCCGAACACGCGAAAAGCCCCGCACATCCGGCTTCGGATGTGCGGGGCTTTGATTTTCCGGGGGACCGGTCTGGGTCTTGGCGGTAACTCGCTACCCCGCAACCGATGGTGCAGGGGTCCTTCCACTCATTCCGGAGGGCGGGCCCGGCAGTGCGGTGTCAGTGGCCGGTTAGGGGAGGGTGACCCTGTCGATCTTGTTGTCCCAGGAGCCACCGTCCGGGTAAGGGATGCTGGACAGGTCCGCGACGATGTTGCCGGCCTCGTATCGGATCCAGCGGTCGGCGATGATCCCGCTCCGGAAATCGACGAAGGTCACCGTGGTGGAGCGATTGTTGTAGAAGCTGGACGCCCGGTCCCGCCAGCCGATGTTGCCCAGGTCGTGGTTGCCCGACGAGGTGAATCCGACCATCTCCCCGCCGAACTGAGCGGATTCCCAGAGGCAAACGTGGTCGCTCGGGCAGTCGTCCAGGCTCTGCGTCTCCAGGTGCGAGTCCTCGCCCGCATAACACCGGAAATCGGTCGGCGCCCCGTCCGGCTCCTCGAGACAGGTCTCCGCGTCCCCCCACCCCTGGGACAGGTCGAAGACCTGCCCGTCGAGCTCGGCGGTCACCCCGGCGACCTCGGTGGGGGCCGCCTCCTGCGCCTGCGCCGGGACTCCCAGCGCGAGGGTGAGCGCCACTCCGGCGCCGGCGGACATCAGGGCTATCAAGATTTTACGCATGTACACCTTTCGCCTTAGTTCGGGATTCGCGCGCATCCTTTGTCGCCGCTTTCCCGCTGCCAGCCCCCGATGCTAGGCACGAATGGGAGGCAAAGAAATGCCCACGTCACAGCCGGCCGGTTACGGCCGGCGGCGGGGTGGGCCGCGTGTGAACTGGGTTGAGTTCGGTGTATTCATAGGGCGGTTGTGGTGGTCAGGTTGCGGGGGTCGAGGGGGATGGCACCTTAGGGCATGACCGGTGCCGCCGGCATGCGACCGAACCCTCCGGGCCCCCTACAGACGCTCACCGCACCATGCCCGACTGCCGTCGCCGTCTTCTTGGCGGCCGTCGCGATATCACTCCCGGTCGGCTGCGATGATCCGTCCGTGGAGGTCCTCAGGTCGGTGCCTCGTCGCCCAGCGCATCACCGTCGCCGGTGGAGACCGATCTGGCCGCCTGCGCGGACGGCGAGTGTGAGGTGGCCGTGACCGGAGTGGGCGAGTTCGAGTTCGATCCGGAACTGGGGATCGGCCCCGTGGTGATCAAGCTGCTCGCGGCCGGGAGCCGTGTTTCCAGAAGTAGAGCGCCGGTCCGTCTCGCGCTGAACCCGCTCCTGTCGGTCTCGGTCCGAAAGCCGTGCCCGCGGCGGCGGATGGATCCGGCTTTCACTGTGCGGCCACCGCAGACAAAACGGAGATCAAAAAGACGGGGATCGCCAAGAAGAAGGACAAGATGATCTTCCCGGAGGATCTCGCGAACGCCACCTTGACGCAGACCCACTGCAAGAAGAACCCGAGGGCGAATGCCACCAAGGAAACAAGCATTATTTCTGCCGTGATGCCCCAACTGAGCACCAGGGATGCCGGCAGGGCGGCATACAGCAGGGCCAGGAAAACCGCAGAGGCGAGGACAGGGGGGCGCAGGCCGCCCTCATCGCCCGAGGACTCCTTCTTCTTGGAGAGAGTGAGTTCCACGGCCCCGATGGAGGCATTGAGAAGGACGAACACCAGGTAAGCCAGGAAGAAGATGGCGAAAACCTCGACCGGAGCCAGATCGCGGTTGACGCTGAAGGGGAGGATGAGCAGGATGCAGGCGTGCAGACCGCTACCCGCGGATATTCTGAGGATCTTCTCGGCAACGGTCATGCACGCCTCACGGGGTTACGGGTTGACGGTTGAGCGGTCGCCGACGGCGGACAGGTCGCAACTGTAGAAGCTCGTTGGAATCGGCGGGAATGCCAGGCTCGAGAATCCCACGTTGGTGTGCTCGGGCGCGTGGGTGGGGTGGTCGGCCTGGAGGACGCCGAGCGTGCGCGCGGTGCCCGACTGCACCGTCCACCCGAGTTGGGTGGCGGTTGTGTCAAAGCCGCGAACAGGGCAAATCGGCCCCGTCACCGAACCGTCGCCCAGGTCACGGCTCTACCGCCACTTCCTGTAGCAATCCTCCATCCCCGTGGTCAGGGCAGTAGAGCGCGGAGCCTGGCCGCGTGGCCGTCGAGTTCGGCGCGTTCGGCCTCCTGCCACAGGGCGTGCACCGAGAAGGCGTCGCCCTCATAGCGGGGAAAGACGTGCAGGTGCACGTGGAAGACCTCCTGGCCCGCCGCCTCGCCGTCGGCCAGGAACAGGTTGACGCCATCGCAGCGCACCGGCCCGACGGAACCTGCGTCCGCGTCCCCTGTGTTCAGGGTGTCCCGGCGTAAGGCGTCGCCCACGCGGCGGGCCACGCTCCACAGCCGTCCTCCCAGCTGGTCACCGACCTCGCCCAAGCCCACCAGATGCTCGCGCGGAACCACCAGCACGTGCCCCGGCGTGACCGGGCACAGGTCCATGAACGCCAACACCAGGTCATCGGAGTAGATGAGGCTGCGCGCGGCCTCGTCATCCCGGATCAGGCAGAACACGCACGCACTCACGGGAGCCTCCCTTTGCTGGGGAGAACCCGGCGTGGCACGGCATGCGGCGGGCGTCACCCGGTTTTCCCAGCTGCGAACCGGACCGTGCTGCTCCCAGCGACCCCACACAGTGATCAGAGTGGTGGAAGTCCCGAAGAATACAGATCACTTGATCAACGACTCCTACCAGTCTCAGCCCCCGGCCCGGGTCGCCCTCAGGCTCGGTGCGCAGGGAAGCGATGTCGTTCGTCGTCCTTCGCGGCGGCAGCACGGGCGCGGTCGAGTCCGGCCTCCGCTCGCCCTGCGGAGGCCGGACTCGTGGGCCGGGCACGGCGCGGTGTCCGATGCCGAGCCGATCGGCGCCTTTCGGATCAGCGACGCCGATGTAGGTGTCCCGGCGTGCGATGTGCGGTATCGATTCCTCATCGGTGCCTTGACCTTGGCAGGAGCCCGCACCACCGGCAGGAGGGTTCACATGTCCGGCATTCTCGTCACCGGCTCGACCGAGGGTCTGGGCCGCCACGCGGCCCGGGCGCTCTTGGACCAAGGCCACCGTGTGGGCGTGCACGCGCGTACGCCCGCGCGATGGGCCGCCGTCCGGGACCTGCTCGATCGCGGGGCACAGGGGGTGGTCGGTGACCTCACCGATCGCGACCAGGTCGCCGACCTCGCACAGCAGGCGAACGAGCTGGGCCCCTGGGACGCGGTGATCCACAACGCCGGGGTCATCAGTGGCCCCTCCGTGTTGCCGGTCAACGTCGTCGCCCCCTATGAGTTGACCGCCCGTATGGAACGGCCCGGCCGCCTGGTCTACCTCAGCAGCGGCATGCACTACGGCGGTCGCGCCGACCTGGGCGGCGTGGACTGGCAGGGCAGGCGGCGCAGCCGCACCTACTCCGACAGCAAGCTCTACGTCACCGTGTTCATGGCCGCGCTGGCCCGGTTGTGGCCCGGGGTTCTGGTCCACGCCGTCGACCCCGGGTGGGTGCCCACCCGGATGGGCGGTCCCGGCGCCACCGATGACCTGCGTCTGGGGTATCTCACCCAGGTGTGGCTGGCCACGACCCAGGATCCGCAGGCGTTGGCCGGCGGACGGTACTGGCACCACCAGCGCACCCGGGAGCCGCACCGGTCGGTCCACGACCACGACTTTCAGGGCGCGCTCCTGGAGTCCCTGGCCGAGGCGACCGGGACGACGATCACGCCCTGATGCCGCGCAGGTAAGGACCCTGCGACGCGGGTCACCGGTGCGATCCCCGGTCGCGGCCTCGCCGTGGCCGGGGGAAAGCCACCGGCGGTGGGGTGCCGGTCGCCCGTCCCGTCAGGTCTGCGGTTCCCGGCGGGCGCGTTCCTGGTGGCGGCGTGCCTTGAGCCGGTTGCCGCAGGTCTTCATCGAGCACCACCGGGCGGTGTTGGCGCGGCTGCGGTCCAGGAGGAAGAGGCGGCACTCGTCGTTGCCGCAGGGGCGCAGTCGACCGGGCCTGCGTTCTTGGACGTCGTACCAGGCCAGGACCAGTTCCACCGCGAGCATCCGTTCGGGTGGACCGTGCAGGGACCATCGCAGCTCCGAGGCCTCGATCTCGGGGCGTCGATGGACACCGGCGAGGACGCGCCGCAGCTCGTCTCGGGGCACCCGCCCCTGGGTGGCGGACTGCAGGGCGTTCCGGGCCGCGCGCAGCCAGGCGAGAGCGGGCGCCTGCACCGACCATCCGTACGCGCGGGCCCAGGCACGCACCGCGTCGTCCTCGGCCCAGCGGTCCTGCGGTCGCCCGTCGACCACCGGGGTGCTGTTCAGGGCCTCCAGGAGCGCCTGTTCGTCGATCATGTCCCCCACCCTAGGAGCTAACCCTCTTGTTCAACTTGACAGGTTACCCGACATCGGCTCCACTGTGGGGGAAGATAACCATCTACATTAGTTGAGAGAGTTAGTCATGGTCGAGGTTCACCATAGGTACGCCACCGCAGGGGGACACCGCGTCTTCTACCGGGAGGCCGGCCCCGGCCAAGCGCCCACGCTGGTGCTCCTGCACGGGTTCCCCACCAGCTCGCGCATGTTCCGCCACCTGATCCCCCGCCTGGCCGACCGGTTCCACGTGATCGCCCCCGACCACCTCGGTTTCGGCCACTCCGACGCCCCATCGGCCGAGACGTTCGACTACACGTTCGACGCGCTCACCGACGCCACCCAGGCACTCCTGGACCGACTCGGCATCGACCGCTACGCCGTGTACGTGCAGGACTACGGCGCCCCCATCGCCTGGCGGCTCGCCCTGCGCACCCCGCAGGCCCTCACCGCGGTGATCTCCCAGAACGGCAACGCCTACGACGAGGGCTTCGTCCCACAGTTCTGGGAACCCGTGTGGGCCTACGCCCAGAACCCGGGCCCAACGACCGAACCCGACGTGCGCACCGCCCTGAGCCTGGACGCCATCCGCTGGCAGTACCTCCACGGCGTGGACCGCCCCGCACTGGTCGACCCCGACACCTGGACGTTCGACCACCGTGACATCACCCGCCCCGGTCACGACCTCGCCCAGCTCGCCCTGTTCCGCGACTACGCCACCAACCCGCCCCTGTATCCGCGGGTGCACGCCTATTTCCGACAGAGCCGTGTCCCGCTCCTGGCGGTGTGGGGGGCCCAGGACCGCATCTTCGGACCCGACGGCGCCCGCGCCTTCTCCCGGGACCTGCCGGAGGCCGAGATCCACCTGGTCCCCGGGGGCGGCCACTTCCTGCTCGAGAGTCACCTGGACACCGTGGTCGGGCACATGCGCGACTTCCTGACCCGCACGTTCCCGACGGCCTGAGCTCCTGGCAGGACGGGCCCGTCCTGCCCCGACGTGGGTCGCTCACCCCGCACACGTCGAGGCCGGTGTGCCCGTGGGAGGGGGTGCCCTCCCACCCCCTCCCCTGCCTTTCGGGCACCGCGGCGCACACGCGGGAGGAAAAATCACGATCGATGTGGGTGGGGATGTTTGCTCGCGATCACACGGGTAGACAACCAACTACGCATCCGCGAACCCCGCGGGCCAGGGGGCGGCCGACACGGCCGTACGGCTCACGGGGACGGCGTGGATGTGGGGTCGGCGCCCATGGGGGTGAGCGCAGACCCCGCCGGAGCGCCGGTCATGGGGACCCACCGGCTCCGGCACGACATGAGAGCCCTCGCAACGTTCCGTTGCGGGGGTTTTCTCATGTCCACCGACCGGGGTGCGGCCCCTCTGCTCCGTCCTGGTCCAGGGGCCGGGCCTCGTGGTCGAGGAACTCCGCCACCGGGCGGGGTGCGGTGGCAGAGACGGTGGAGAACCCGATGTCGGGGGGTGTGCGGCCGCAGGGGCCCGGGTCAGCGTTCGACGGTGAGCGGTCCCTGCTCGCGCGTCGTGCCCTGGGCGTTGGCGATGACGTCGTCGAGCAGTTCGCGTGAACGCCGCAGGTCGGCGATCATCCGGTCGATGCGTTCGCCTTCGACCGTCAGCTCCCGCACCAGGTTCTCGTCGGCGGTGGCGGCGGGTGCACCGTCGGCGTCGCGCATGCACGGCAGCAGCGTCGCGATCTTGGAGCTGCACAGCCCGGCCGCGTAAAGCTCCTGGATGCGCACCACCCGGTCCACCGCCGCCTCGGCGTACGCGCGGTGCCCGCCCGAGGTGCGCTCCGACGACAACAGGTCCTGCTGCTCGTAGTAGCGCAGCGACCGGGGACTCACCCCGCTGCGTCGGGCCAACTCACCGATCCGCATGAGGCACCTCACATCCTCCGACGTTGAATCTGACATCAATGTCAAGTCCTACGGTAACCGCATGCCCACACAGAACACCACATCCCCGCTGCTCGCCCCCGCTCGCCTGGCCGACCTCGACCTGCCCAACCGCCTGGTCATCGCACCCATGACCCGCAACCGCGCCGAACCCTCGGGCACCGCGAGCCTCCTCATGGCCGAGTACTACGTCCAACGCGCCTCGGCCGGCCTCATCATCGCCGAGGCCTCCACCCCCAACAAGGTGGGTCGCACCTACCCCGACATCGCCGCCCTGTACGAACCCGAACACACCCAGGGTTGGCTCCGCGTCAACCAGCGCGTCACCGCCCAGGGTGGGCGCATGTTCGCGCAGATCCAGCACGGCGGCCGGGTCGGACACCCCGACACCAGCGGCCTGACCCCGCTGGCCCCTTCACCGATCGCCCTACCCGACCCCATCCACACCCCCACCGGCCGCCGGCGGGCCGAGACCCCACGCCGCATGGACCAGGACGACATCGACGCCACCATCGCCGACTTCGCCGCCACCGCCCGCCGCGCCGTGGAGGCCGGATTCGCCGGTGTGGAGATCCACGCCGCCAACGGCTACCTCCTGCACCAGTTCCTGGCCCCCAACACCAACCGGCGCACCGACGGCTACGGAGGTACACCCGCCGCACGCATGCGCGTGGTCCTGGAGGTCATCGACGCCGTCATCGCCGAGATCGGCGCCGACCGGGTCGGAGTGCGCATCTCCCCCGGCAACACCGTCAACGGCATCACCGAGACCGACCAGGACATCGACACCCTCTACCCCGAACTGGCCGCCCGGCTGGACGAACGCGGCCCGGCCTACCTGCACGTGGCCTTCGCCGACCCCGACAGCCGGATCTGGAAGCGGTTGCGATCCCACTGGTCGCGCACCCTCATCGGCAACCCGATCCTGCCCGCAGACGCGATCCCCGCCGACGGCGGCCGCGCCGCGGGCGAGCGCATGCTCCAGGCCGGAGCCGACCTGGTCGCCCTGGGCCGACCGTTCCTGGCCAACCCCGACCTGGTCGAGCGCATCCGCACCGGGGCGCCCGTCAACCCCGTGCGCGACAAGTACCTGATGTACGTGGGCGGGGCCACCGGCTACACCGACTACCCCACACTGGCCGGCTGAGTCGAGCGGGCTCCCCACCCCACGGCCGCGCACCGCGCACATGACGCCGCGCGCGTGGCATCCCCGACCTGGTGAGGCACACGCGCGCACAGGTGGGAAGCTGAGATCCACCGAACACATTGGGGGCAGGGTGGACAACGACGAGTTCACGCAATTCTGGGCACAGCGCCGACTGTGCATGCTGGCCTCACCGCACCCGGACGGAACCATCCACCAGGTTCCCGTGGGCGCCACCTACGACGCCGACGCGCACCTGGTGCGAGTGATCTCCTCGGGCACCAGCTACAAGGCCCGCAACCTCGCGGCCCATCCCGGAGCCAGGGTCTCGCTCTCCCAGGTCGAAGGACGATCCTGGTGCACCGTGGAGGGCCCCGCACGGGTCTTCGACGACCCCGAGCGGGTCGCGGAGGCGGTGCGCCGCTACGCCGAACGCTACCGCGAACCGCGAGAGAACCCGGCCCGGGTGGTCATCGAGATCTCCGTCGAACGCGTGCTGGGCAACGTGGGTTCGGGTCCCCCCGCGTAGGGCCACGGGGCCGGCGCCCACCCTGGCGTGGGAGCCGGCCCGGCACCGGACCACCGGTCGAACGCGCCCGGGTCGAGCGCGAAAGGCCCACCCCGGGGCCTTCGCCCCGCACTAGCCCACACGACGCACCATCCAGGCCAGGTTGTGCTCGACGATGTCCAGCATCACCCCACGGTCGGGGGTATCACCGTCCAGCAACCACAGTGGTCCCGCCACCAGCGACAACCGGTGGGCCAGCATGTACAGCTCCGAGCGGAACGGGTCCAGGCCGGGTGTTCGCAGACGGCCGTACCACGCACCGAACCGCAGGCTCAGGAACGCGTGCTCCCACTCCACGTCGAAGAACATCAGCCCCTCCACGTCGATGAGCACCGGCGCGCCCGAGGCGTCCACCAACACGTGGTCGGGACCCAGTTCCCCGTGCACCAGACCGTGCCGCTCACGCGGCTCCACCCGTGAGGCCGACGCGTCCAACAGACGCGCCGCCCGATCCCGTACCCGCGCCAACTCGGGGCGACGTCGCGCACCCTCCTCCAGATCGGCGCGAGCCCGCTCCCACACCACGTCCACGCACCCGCGCCCGACGGCCAAGGGGTGGCCGACCCGGCCCGGTGCGGCACGCGTGCGAGCGGCCATCGCCTCCAGGGCCGTGCGCAGACGGTCGAGCACCCCCACCACCCGCTCGCGCCCGCCCTGGGCGATCAGCTCCTCCAGGGTCGCTCCGGGCACGTCCTCCACGATCGCCACGTCACCGCCCAACCCCGGGTGCGCGCGTTGCACCAGGTACACCCGGGGAACCCGCACACCCGCCCGCTCCAGGTGCTCCACGGCGGTGGTGAACAGGTCCACCCCGTCGGCGTGACCGAAGGGGGTACGGCCCGGGTCCTCCTCCCTCTCCCGGGCGGGCCAGTGGTTCTCCCGCGCACTCCACAGGTAGGCGACCACACTCGCACCACAGGGCGAGGTCAGGCGGAAGACACCCTTCTTGGTGCCCCCGCGCAACCGTCGCACCCGGGTGAACACGGTCCCCGAACCGAGGGCGGCGGTGGCCGACTCGATCAGGTGTGGGGCATGGGCGGCGAGCGAGGCATCGGACACGCGCGACTCCGGATGAGGGGGGTGGGTGGGATCCATCGATCCTAGACGCGCCCGCGCCCGCACCCGCCGCATCGCCTTTCGGGGCCGACGGCCGGATCCACGCCGCCGCCCCGCCAGGACCAGGCGCACCGTCCGCCCACCCTCGGCCGCGCCCCGGCCCGACACCTAAGCTCACTGCCCATGGACCACCAGTGGAAGACCGACACCGTCTGGCTCAACACCGCCCAGAGCGGCGTCCCACCCACCAGCGCCCACACCGCCCTCACCCACGCCATCGACGCCTGGCACACCGGCACCGCACCCATCGAGGACTGGTCCGCCTCCGTGCAGACCACCCGCACCCGCTTCGCCCACCTGGTGAACGCGCCCACCACCGACATCACCCTGGGCGCCAGCGCCTCCCAACTCTTCGCCACCCTGGCCTCCTCCCTGCCCGACCACGCCCACGTCCTGGTGCCCGAGGGCGAATTCACCTCCGCCGTCTTCCCCTTCCACGCCCAGCACGACCGCGGCGTCACCGTCACCACCGCACCCCTGCACGCCCTGGCCGACCACATCGGCCCCCACACCACCGCGGTGGCCTACAGCCCCGTCCAATCCCCCGACGGACGGCTCGCCCCCACCGACCGGATCCTGGCCGCCGCCCGCACCCACCGCACCCTCGTCTTCGCCGACGCCACGCAGGCCGCAGGCTGGTACCCGCTCCAGGCCACCGACTTCGACGCCCTCATCTGCTCGGCCTACAAGTGGCTCATGGCCCCCCGCGGCCTGGCCATGGCCTACCTGTCCCCCGCACTGCGCTCTGGCCTGCGCCCCATCCACGCCGGCCCGATCGCCGCCGCCGACCCCACCCGAGCCTTCTACGCCGACCACTTCGACCCCGCACCCGACGCCCGCGCCCTGGACCTGTCGCCCAACTGGCTGGCCGCGGTGGCCGCGGCCCCCGCCCTGGACGCCCTGCTACAGGTGGGGGTGGAGCACATCCACGCCCACAACACCGCCCTGGCCGACCGCTTCCGCGCCCACCTGGACCTGCCACCGGGGCACTCGGCCATCACCGCGGTGGACATCCCCGACGCCCTGCGCACCCTGCAACGGGCGGGGATCAAGGCCACCGAACGCGGCGGCCGCACCCGCCTGGCCTTCCACCTGTACAACACCGAAGCCGACGCCGACCTGGCCGCCAAGGCCCTCACCGGCTGACCGGGCCCCTCCCCGACACGGGCCCACCCACAACGAAATACCGGCACGGACGACTCGTGCGGCGAGAGAACAGGCGTGGGGTCACACGGCTCTCGAACAGTGGTCCGTCCATCGTCCTCTCCGTAGGATCTTCGCAGCCCTCCCAACGGAACAGGAGACCTGTCGTGACCGAACCCCACGAGCGTTACCTGCACCAACACCGGACCACCGTGGCCTACGACATCCTCAAGGACACCGTCAACGCCCTCCAGGCCCGACACATCACGCTCGGCCGAGCCGCCACCGGGGCCCCCGGACCCAGGAGCGCTGGAACACACGGATACGCCAGGTGCGCGACACGGTGCTGCACACCGACCCGCGTGACCTGCAGGCGGTCACCGACCTCACCGAGGGCTACCGCGCCGAGCTTCGTGAACTGCGACGGGAGCAAGAGTGAAGGCCTCCGATTTCCACCTGCCCGAAGAACGACTCGATGACGTCTTCGACCGACCGGCCGACAGCACCGACCGCTCCCTGACGATCCGCGAGTTCGTCTTCGAGGGCCACCCCTGCGGCGCCGGGGAACCGACCCTGGTGCTGCTGGGCGGCCAGCCCGGGGCGGGCAAGAGCAGCGCCATCGCGGCCATCGCCCGCGCACGTTCGCACGAGCTGGTGCCGCTGTCGGGGGACGACCTGCGCCCTTTCCACGACGACTTCGAGATGCTCTCCCGCGACCACCCCTGGCTGATGCCCAACGCCACCGCGCAGGCCTGCGGCGCGTGGGTCAGGCGCTGTATCGACCACGCCCTGGAACACCGCTACGGCCTGCTGCTGGAGGGGGTCTTCCGGGATCCGCTCACCGTCGCCCGCACCATCGACCGATTCACCGCGGCCGGCTACCGGGTCGAGGTCGTGGGGCTGGCCACCCCCTACCGAGAGAGCCTGCTGGCCACACTGGGACGATTCCTGCACCCGGGAGAAGAGACCGCGGCACGGTGGACCCCGGACGGAGCACACGACAGCGCCTACCGGATGGTCCCCTCCACACTGCAGGCCGCCGCGGACACCGCGGGCACGCGACGGCTGCACGTCACCGACCGCGCGGGGCGGGTCCTGCACACCGACACCCGGGGCACGGACGGCCGGTGGGCCGACCCGACCCCCGGCGCGGCGCCCTCCGCGGCCACGCAGACGCGGGACGCGCCCCCTTCCCCGGGTGTGGCCCGCGCCTGGCTCGGGTTGTACGTCGAGCACACCCGCGAGCTGGCCCATCGTGGGCAGGTCACCGAGCAGACCCTGCTCACCCTGGAGCGTCTGGCCGCACAGGCCCGGGAGGCCGCCCACATCGCCTTCCCTCACGCACCCCAGGCCCGCCAGGCCATCACCGAGCACTCCACACGCCTGGAAGCGACCCCGCACGGCACCCCCCGGGAGCTGCCCGACCTCTTCCTGCCCGCCGCCGGCGAACCCGGCACCACGCCCCGGAGCCACCCTGCGGGGCTGTCCTCCGCACGGCGGGAGAGCCCTCCGGCCACCAGCTGATCGACCACGCCTCGGTCTCCGGAGCGACACGATCACCGGACCCGTCCGGCCACAGGCCTCCGCACGACCGCCATACGTCTCATGCCCCAACGGCCATCGATCGCGTTCGTCCAGTGCACCTGGACCGGCCGGAACCGGTCGAAGACCACCGCATCCCTATGCGGCGGAGGTCGGACACCCGCACCGCCACCCAGGACCAAGAGGAGGGGTCCGCTCGATGGTCGGCCGATCAGGTGGACCCGGTGGAGGTCGACCGAGCCGAGCCCGCCCCGGTGGTGGAACACCGGTGACAGGCCCCTGCCGACGGCGCCCACCGGGGCCGCGGGTGACCGGGGCCCGTGCTGTTCGATTCCGTTCGAACACCACGAGAGGGGCACGGAACCCCGGCCCTCACGGACGGATCACCACGAACGGCCCCACCGGCATCGGGCGCTGCGCAACGCTCACGGCAGGACCTCTGTCGGCGGCGCCCACCGGGTCCGCGCCCCTCACACACGTGGCCCGGCCACCCGAGTGCGCAGATCCACCCACCCCCGATAGCCCGACGGAGACGCACAGAACACCC
>NZ_QOCZ01000173.1 GCF_018207095.1 Nocardiopsis sp. MG754419
CCTCCGCCCCGCGAGGACGACGAGGCCCCCGGGGAGGAACCCCCCGGGGGCGAACAACCCGGCGGCGGCTCCGGAGGCCTGCTCAGCGGACTGTTGGGACTGCTGTTCGGCGGCGAATGAGCCCCGTCAGAAGGAGGCGAGGAGACGTTCGGCCGCGACGTACAGGCGGCGCTCCACCTCGTCGACGTCGCGGCGCCCCTTGAGCACCTCCACCAGTTCGAAGATCCACACGCTGGTGAGGGCTCCCGCCAGGACGTACTCCACGCCGCCGCGGTCGATCTCGTCGACGTCGGCGGTCGCTTCGTCGGTGTCGGTCGACCCGGTCGCCACGAGGTGGCCGGTGGCCACCCGCCACACCAGGTCGGTGATGCGCACGTCCAACTCGATCTTGACCTCGGCCATGATCAGCGAGCGCACCAAGGCATCGGCCAGTTCGGGCTCGCGCATGAGACCCCGGGTGGCGCGGAGCAGGACGTCGAGCGCGCGGCCCTCGGGGGTGTCCGCGGTGGGCGGGCGGCGGACGATCCCACCCTCCAGCAGGTCGAGCTCCTCGGTGACCACGGCCACGACCAGGTCCATCTTGGAGGGGAAGTACCGGTACAGGGTCCCCAGGGCGACCCCGGCACGCTCGGCCACCGAGCGCATCTGCATCGCCTCGACACCACCGCGTACCGCCAGGGCGGCCGCGGTCTGGACGATTCGTCGACGACGCTGTGTCTGACTCCGCGTCATCGTTCCGATCGTTGCCTGCACCGCCACTGGGCCTCTCCCCTTCGTCATCGACCCACCACCGGTGCGGTGGGTCGAGTGCCGCCTCAGGGCCGGCGCTGCACCGCCGGCCATCATGAGAACACGTTATCCAACGCCTTCCCGTTCAGGCAGTGCCTCGAACCCATGATCCGCACCTCATCGCGCGACGTGACAGAGGCAATACGCGGCCTTGGCGACGGTTTTCCGATCGCCTCTCGAAGGCCAGTAGAATATGTTCTACTTTGCCGCACACCTGTGTCCTGGCCCCCATTCGACCTGCTTTGGCCGCACTCCGGCCGAGACCCGAACCGACGCCTTCCCTAGAATCGAACCGGATTCGGTTTCCTGTGGAGAGGCGAGGGCCAGGATGCGTGAGGTTCCCCCGGTGGAGGACCTGGGTGAGGGGCTGTGGAGCATCCCCGTGCCCGTCCCCGGCAACCCGATCGGTTTCACCTACGTCTACGTCCTCGCGGCGACCGGCGGACCCGTCCTCATCGACACCGGCTGGGACCACGACGCGTCCTGGACCGCGCTGGTCGACGGCCTCGCCCGGACCGGCCATCGCGTCGACCAGGTGCAGGGCGCCGTCCTCACCCACTTCCACGCCGACCACTCCGGCCTCACCGGCCGCCTGCGCGCCGCCTCCGAGGCCTGGATCGCCATGCACCCACGCGACATCGACGTCCTGGCGCGCCTGGCCGCGCACGACCAGGACGCACGCACCGCGTCGATGATCGCGCAGATGACCCGCGCCGGCTTCCCAGACGAGGACATCGAGGCCTTCCGGTCCTCCCCCACCCTCTTCCGCTCCCCCGCCGCGCCCGACCTCGCCCTCGACGACGGTGAGCGGATCGACGTGCCCGGCCTGGACCTGCGCGCGGTGTGGACGCCCGGCCACACTCCCGGCCATCTGTGCCTGCACCTGCGCGACCGGGACCTGCTGTTCACCGGCGACCACGTCCTGCCCCGGATCACCCCGCACGTGGGCCAGTTCCCCCTGGACTCCGCCGAGGGCGACCCGCTCGGCGACTTCCTGGCCTCCCAGGAGCGCACCGGGCGCCTGCCCGACGCCGACCGCCTCCTGTGTCTTCCCTCACACGAAGCGCGTTTCACCGGGCTGACCGAACGGACCAGGGAGATCCGCGAGCACCACGAGGAGCGCCTGGGTCGTATGGCGGACCTGTTGGCGCGGGGCCCCGCGACCCTGTGGGACGTGACCTCCCGGCTGGAATGGCGGCGCCCCTGGGAGAACATGCGCGTCACGGCCCGACACATGGCCGCCTCCGAGACCGCGGCGCACCTGCGCACCCTGGAGGAGCGCGGCCTGGTCGCGCGGGACGACGCGACCACCGCGCCACGCTGGGTCGCCGTCACCCCGGCGCACCTTCCCCCATAGGATCCCTGTAGCCGAAGCCCGGCGCCGACCCCGAATGAACTCGCGAGTAACATGAGCGGGGCGCCCGCACCGGCCCCGACGGCGCCCCCCGCAGGGGCGGCACCCGCCACCGACCCGCAAGCGAACGGCGGCGACCGGGCACGCGACCCAACGAAGAGGTGGACCCTTGACCCAGTCGGGTACGAGCACGGGACCGATCCCACGGCCGTCCGGCGAACGCCCCCTGCGCGTCGCCCTCCTGTCGTACCGGAGCAAGCAGCACGTGGGCGGCCAGGGCGTGTACGTACGCCACCTGTCCCGCGAACTCGCGGCGCTCGGTCACCAGGTCACCGTCTTCTCCGGGCAGCCCTACCCCGTGCTGGACGAGGGCGTCACCCTGGAGAAGATCCCCTCTCTGGACCTCTACAACGACGTCACCCCCTTCGTCGCCCCGCCCGTGCGCGAGTGGCGCGACTGGATCGACGTCCTGGAGGTCGCCACCATGTGGACCGCGGGCTTCCCCGAACCGCTCACCTACTCGCTGCGGGCCAACCGCGAACTCCGCCGTCGGCTCGACGAGTTCGACGTCGTCCACGACAACCAGACACTCGGCTGGGGTCTCCTCGGCATCAAGTCCGCCGGGCTGCCCCTGGTCACCACCATCCACCACCCCATCAGTGTCGACCGTCGCATCGAGATCGACGAGGCGCGGGGCCTGCAGAAACTCTCCAAACGCCGCTGGTACGGGTTCGTGAGGATGCAGGCCCGGGTCGCCCGCCGCCTCGACCCCATCCTGGTCCCCTCCCGGTCCTCCGCCGACGACATCGCCCGTGAGTTCGGCGTCGACCCCACCACCATGGAGGTCACCCCCCTGGGCGTGGACACCCGTTACTTCCACCCCCGCCCCGACGTGGAACGCGTCCCCGGCCGCATCGTGTGCACCGCCAGCGCCGACAGCCCGCTCAAGGGGGTCGGTGTCCTCCTGCGCGCCGCGGCACGGCTCACCGCCGAACGCGACATCACCCTGACCATCGTCAGCAAGCCACGCCCCGGCGGCCCCACCGACGAACTCGTCGACCGACTCGGCCTGCGCGAACGCGTCGAGTTCGTCAGCGGCATCGACGACGAGGAACTCGGCCGGCTCATCTCCAGCGCCCAGGTCGCCGTCGTCCCCTCCTTCTACGAGGGCTTCTCCCTGCCCGCCGTCGAGGCCATGGCCTGCGGCACTCCGCTCGTGGCCAGCCACGCCGGCGCCCTGCCCGAGGTCGTCGGCACCGACGGAGAGGCCGGTCGCCTCATCCCCCCGGGCGACCCCGAACTCCTGGCCACCACGCTCGCCGACCTGTTCGACGACCAGGCCGAACGCGAACGCATGAGCGCCGCCGCCTGGCGCCGCGTCCAGGAACGCTTCACCTGGAGAGCCGTCGCCGAGCTGACCGCGCAGCGCTACGCCTCCACCATCGCCGCCACGGGGACCGGTCCCGACGGTGCACACGACCCCGCGCCCGTGCGGGCCCGCGCGAACGGTGCCTGACCCGGCAGGCCGCGCACACACGACCCGCAGCACCATCCCAAGGGAGCCTCCACTGATCACCGTCGACTTCCACCTGTTCCCCGTCGGCCCGGGCCACCGTGTTCTCGACCTGGGCTGCGGCGGTGGCCGCCACGCCTTCGAGGTCTACCGCCGCGGCGCCGACGTGGTCGCCTTCGACCAGAACGTCGACGACCTCGCCGACGTCGAGACCATGTTCGCGGCCATGCGCCAGGAGGGCGAGGCGCCCGCGTCCGCGACGGCCGAGACCGTCAAGGGCGACGCCCTCGACATGCCCTTCGACGACGGCCACTTCGACCGGGTCATCGCCGCCGAGATCTTCGAGCACCTGCCGCACGACACCGCCGCCATGAAGGAGCTCTACCGGGTCCTCAAGCCCGGTGGCATCGCCGCCGTCACCGTGCCCTCGTTCCTGCCCGAGCGCATCTGCTGGGCGCTCTCGGAGGAGTACCACACCAACGAGGGCGGGCACATCCGCATCTACACCCGCGCGGAACTGGAGGCCAAGCTCAAGGCCACCGGGTTCGAGATCGGCCCGCACCACCACGCGCACGCCCTGCACGCACCGTACTGGTGGATCAAGTGCGCCGTGGGCACCGACAACAACGACCACCCCGTGGCCAAGGCCTACCACGAGCTGCTGGTCTGGGACATGCTCAAGGCCCCCAGGGTCACCCGGGTCGCGGAGCGGCTCCTCGACCCCGTCATCGGCAAGAGCGTGATCGTGTACGTGCGCAAGCCGCTCACGGCCGACCCGTCCGCCTGATGGCCACCGCACCCTCGCCGAACGAACCGGACGCCCTCCACCTTCCCGGGGTCCTCAGCACCGAACAGCTGTACCGGTCCGCGGACTACCTGGTCCGTGCCCAGGAGCCCTGCGGTGCCATCCCCTGGTTCCCGGGCGGCCACACCGACGTGTGGGACCACGTGGAGTGCGCCATGGCCCTGACCGTGACCGGGCTGCTGGTGCCCGAGCACGCCGAGGCCGCGCGGCGCGCCTATCGGTGGCTGGCCACGAGCCGGCACGCGGAGGGCGGCTGGCCCGCCAAGTTCCGTCAGGGCACACCCGTCACCGACCTGCGCGAGGCCAACCACGCCGCCTATCCGGCGGTCGGTCTGTTCCACCACCTGCTCACCACCGGTGACACCGCGTTCGCCGAGGAGCTGTGGCCGGTCGTGGAGAGCGGCCTGGAGTTCGTCCTGGCGCTGCGCGGCGACCACGGGGAGATCCTGTGGGCCCGCGGGGAGGACGGATCACCCGGGGACCACGCGCTGCTCACGGTGTGCGCCAGCGTGCACCACGCTCTGCGCTGCGGTGCGGCCCTGGGCGCCCGGCTGGGTCGGGAACGCCCCGCGTGGACCACGGCGGCCGACCGGCTCGCCGTCCTCATCAACGACCACGACGACCTGTTCGCCGACCGCGACCGGTTCTCGATGGACTGGTTCTACCCGATCCTGGGCGGCGCCGTCCGCGGCGAGGACGCCAAGGCGCGCATCGCCGAACGGTGGGACCGCTTCGTCGTCCCGGGTCTGGGCGTGCGCTGCGTCAGCGACCAGCCGTGGGTGACCGCGGCGGAATCCTCCGAGCTCGTGCTCACACTGGCCGCCATGGGAGAGACCGACACGGGCGTGCGCATCCTGCGCGACGTGCAGCATCTGCGCGACCCCGACGACGGCGTCTACTGGACCGGATACCAGTTCGCCGAACAGGTGCGCTGGCCGGTGGAGCGCAGCACCTGGACGTCGGCCGCGATCGTCCTGGCCGTGGACGCCCTCACCGGCACCACCCCGGGCTCACGGGTGTTCCTGCACAGCGGGGACATCGCGCCGGTGGTCGCCTGAACCCGCGCGTCACCTGGGCCGGGCACCGGCCACCGAACTACGGCGAGGGCCCCGCACCGGATCGGTACGGGGCCCTCGTGCCCAGTGGCCGCGCGTCACTCGTCGTTACGGCCCGGCGGGAAATCGGGGATTCCCGGCTCGTTCGGGTCACCGGGCTCGCCCGGCTCCTCGATGGGCGGTTCCGGCGAGATCGGCTCCTCCGGCTCTTCCGGGACCTCCGGTTCCTGAGGCTCCTCCGGCTCGACCGGGGCCTCCGGCTCCTGGGGTTCCTGGGGTTCCTGAGGCTGCTGCGTATTCGGGTCCGGTGCCCAGTTCTCCGTGCTGCCGCCGAACGCCGGGCTCGGGAACGAGCCGCGCTCGTATCCGTCCATCGCCCGGGTCATGTAGGCGTTCCACATCGCGGCCGGCAGACCGCCACCGGAGATGTCGTGCCCCGGGATGCTGAAACTCTCGTTGTTGCCGCTGTACACACCCACGGACGTGGACAGTTGCGGGGTGTACCCCACGAACCAGGCCGCGACGCTGCCGTCGGTCGTACCGGTCTTGCCCGCCACGGGGTGGTCCCACAGTCGGGCCCGCGTGCCGGTACCGGCGTTGACGACCTGCTCCAGCGCGTGGGTGACATCGGCGGCGGTGGACTCCTCCAGAGCCCGTCGCTCCTCCACCTCGGGGCGCTCGTCCTCGCCCTCCTGGTTGACGACCTCCTTGACGACGTGCGCGTCGATGTGCACACCACCGTTGGCGAAGGTCGCGTACCCGCTGGCCTGGTCGATCGGCCGGACACTGGTCGCGCCCAGGGGCATGACCGGCACCAGCTGGTTGTCGTCGATGCTGCCGTTGGGCAGGCCCACGTCATAGGCGGTCTCACGGATCTGCTCGAACCCGACCTCCTGGGCCAGCTCCACGAAGCCCAGGTTGTTGGAGACCTGGGTGGCCTGGGTCAACGTCATGACCCCGCCCGAGTCGTTGCCCGCGTTCTGTACACGGGACCCCTGGATCTCGCGCGGCCCGCGCCCGTCCACCGTGGAGTTCAGGCCGTACCCCTGTTCCAGGGCCGTGGCCAGCACGTACGGCTTGAACGCCGAACCCGCCTGCGCGGCGCCGCGGAAGGAGCTGTCGTACTGGTTGGCGACGTAGTCGTGCCCGCCGTAGAACGCCAGGACCTCACCGGTGGCGGGATCGATCGTGGACAGACCGATGTTGACGCCCTCGGGCAGGTTCTCCTGGGGCACCATCTCCTCGACCGTCTCGTAGGCCGCGTCCATCATGTCCTTGTCGAAGGTCGTGACGATCGTGTAGCCCTGACGGTTGATGTGGTCCTCGGTGTAGCCCAGGCGCTCCAGTTCGCTCATGGCCTCCTGGAGCATGTAGCCCTTGTAACCGCTGATGTCGGCGCCGTCCAGGGACTTCTCCGGTTCGGGGGCCGGGAACTCCATCTCGTCCGCCTCGGCCTGCGTGATGGCCTCGGTCGTGACCATGCCGTCGATGACGTACTGCCAGCGGTTCTCCATCGCCGGCGTCGTCTCCACGTCGGCCTGGCCGAAGTGGGTCGGCTGCTGGATCGCGGCGGCCAGGAAGGCGGCCTCCTCGGCCGTGAGCTCGTCGACGTCCTTGTGGTAGTAGGCCTGGGCGGCGGCCTGGACGCCGTAGGACATGCGACCGAAGTAGATGGTGTTGAGGTACTGCTCCATCACCCACTCCTTGTCCTGGCTCTGGTCCACCTTGATCGCGATGATGATCTCCTGGACCTTCCGCGCCACCGTCTGGTCCAGGGACACCCCCTCGTAGTAGTTGCGGACCATCTGCTGGGTGACGGTCGAACCGCCCTGGACCTGCTCACCGCTGATCGTGGACCACACCGCACGCATGGTGCCGCTCACCGAGACACCGGGCTCGGTCCAAAAACCACGGTCCTCCGCGGAGATGACCGCCTCCACGACGTGGTCGCCACCGGCGATCATCCGGTCGTAGTCGATCACCTCACGGTCGGTGCCGCGATAGGCGAACTCGGTCTCGCCGTCGGCGAAATAGAAGGTCGACCCCTGCTCCACGGCGTCGGCCTTCGCGGCGTCCGGGACCTCGACCGTCGCGTAGAAGAACGCGAACACACCGCAGCCCGCGATGATGAACAGGCCGGTGATCACCAGGAACGTACGGAGGACGCGCCACCAGAGCGGCTTCTTGACCTTCTTCTTGTCGCCCTTGCCGCCCTTGTCCCCCGGACCCTTGGGGCCTCCGGGACCACCGGGCGGGCCCTTGGGGCCACCGGGACCGCTGGGGCCACCGGGGCCTCCGGGAGCGGACTGCGCCGAGGCGGAACCGGCCGCGGCGGCACCGGCGACGGCGCCCGCCCCGGCCGCGACACCGGCAGCACCGGAGGAATCCTCGTCCTCGCTCTGCTGCTCCGAACGGAAGTCGGACATGCGCCGGGGCTGCGGCCACATCTCGTCATCGTCGGCGGGGGCCGACCGCTGCTCGGCGGTCCGGTCGCCCTCGTCCCAAGCCGTGTCCGTCGGGGACTCCGGCCCCTCCTCGGGGGGAGGCGCGGCGAAGGCGACCGCGTCCGCGGCGGGAGCGGGCATGGCCTCGGTCTTCGGGGACGCGTCGTCCGGTGCGTCGTGCACCGGCGTGAAGGGTCGTGTGGGGGGCTCCTCGGCCGTCGCCGGTGCGTCGTCCGCCGGGGACTCCACCCCGCCCGCGGCCATGGCGCTCTCCGCGTCCTCAGACGACGCGGAACCCTCCTTGGCGGCCCACGTCGAGTCCGAGTCGCTCGGAGCCTCCGCCGTGCCCTCAGCGTCGCTCTCGGGGCTCTCCGGGGTTTCGGACACGTCGGAGAAGACGGGGATCGGGAACGCCCCGGTCACCTCGGTGTCGGGGTCGAGGGTGCCGACATCGTCCGTGTCCCCGGTGTCCTCGTCCGCGAAGGGGGCGGTCGACGTCGGGGCGGCGGAGGCGGAGCCGGAAGCGGAATCATGGGCGGGGTCGGAATCGGGGCCGGCCGAGAGGTCGGTGTCGTCCTCGACGCCGTTCGTCGCACGGGCGGTGCCGACGTCCCCGTCGGTGTCCGCGCCGGCTTCGGTCGTCTCGTCGGTGGAAGGTGCGGGGTCCCTGGTGAACCAGGAACCGGCGCCACTCGTGGTCTCGCTCCGACCGGAGTCGGAGTGCGAGTCCGTCCCGGGGGTCGCGTCCGTACCGGAGCTCGTGTCGGTATCCGTCTCCGGGCCGGTCGCGTCCTCCGATCCGGCGGTGTCCCGGGTTCCGGTACCGGACTGGGACACAGCACGGTCCTCGGAGTCGGTCTCGGTGTCGGTGTCGGTGTCGGTGCCCGGATCAGAGGACACCTCGTCGTTGCCGTACCCCTGCTCGGCCAGCGTCCGGGCCACCCGGTCCCGGAAGAAGGTGCCACTGGTCTTGAACGCGTGGGACCCGGGGACGAACTCCGGTTCGGGACCGTCGTCGTTCCCGGACTCGGTGTCCGCGCCTACGCCGGACTCCGACCCGGATTGGTCCTCACCGGTCGTGGGTACGTCACGCTGGGGCGTGGTCTGACTGGACAGCTCCTCTGCAGAGGCATCGTTCTTCTCCGGCGTGTTCGAGTCGGGACGCCGTCCATCCGTCCCGCCATCGCCGTGTGTGCTCTCGCTCAGCTCCCCGCCCCCATGGCAAATCACGTCCGGCACCGTGCCGTCCTGGTGTTTGACGCGCGAGTGCCCCGGATCGGTTCAGTTCGAGTCAGGACTGAAGCGGTATCACGGGGAAATTCACCACCATCGCTCCACCCTCACCGCCACGATACCCGCCCGTAACTGTGTCAAGGTCGAATCCGTAACCACGCAGTGACTTCTTACCGTGGGCTTACCCCTCGGTGGAGCGTTCCATGGTGTCCGATGGATCACCGTGTGAGCAGCGCTGACGGAATCGGCCCCAGGGGTGGGCGAGCGACCCCCTGGAGCCGTGGATCCGGTCTTCAGGAAGTGCGTTCCAGAACACGCATGGAGCCGACCACACGGACCTCCGTGAAGCGCCCGGTCTCCAGCGCACGGCAGTAGATGTCGTAGGGCGGGCGCCCACCGTCAGCGGGGTCGGGGAAGACGTCGTGAATCACGAGAGCCCCACCGATCGCGATGTGCGGAGTCCATCCCTCGTAATCGTTCCGGGCGGCCCGCTCACTGTGACCGCCGTCGATGAAGAGCATGCCGAGTTCGGCGCCCCAGACCGCGGCGACGGCGGTGGAGGCACCGGCGATGGCGATGACCTCGTCGTCCAACCCGGCCTGGGTGAGGGTGCGACGAAAGTGCGGAAGGGTGTCGAAGACACCCGTGACCGGGTCGATCAGCGTGGGATCGTGGTACTCCCAGCCCTCCTGGTGCTCCTCCGACCCCCGGTGGTGGTCGACGGTGATGACCCTCGCACCGGCGACCCTCGCCGCCGCACCCAGGAACACGGTGGACTTACCGCAGTAGGTGCCGATCTCCACGATCGGGCCACGCTCGGCGTACGCGACGGCCGTCTCGAACAGGGCCAGGCCCTCGTCGGTGGGCATGAAGCCCTTCGCCGCTTCCGCGGCCGCCAACAACTCCACCGGGATTGTCTTCGTCATAACGCGATTGTCCCATTCCCGGCCCACGGCACCGGACGCGCACGTGATCCACACAGCGTCCGCCTGCTCTGACATCGAGTCGCCCGACCATGTTCTTCTCGATATCGGGGGCGTCTCGACCTCCGCCGTCCTCGCGCTGCCCGAAACCGGAAACCCTCGCACCGAAGAGCTTGAAGGCCATCTCCGAGCGCCGCCGAGCATCGTGAACGGTGCACAGGCCGAGAAAGCCCCTTCGCCGCCCGCCGGCACGGCCGACCTCCAAAGCCACGACCCCCGCCCTCGGGTTCCGGGCACAAAAAAAAGGGGGGGCCCCAACAGGACCCCCCCTTTTCCAAAAAAAACCGTGGCAGCGACCTACTCTCCCACCCCACCACAGGGCAGTACCATCAGCGCAAAGAGACT
>NZ_QOCZ01000174.1 GCF_018207095.1 Nocardiopsis sp. MG754419
GGGTAGGGGCGTCGACGTGGCACGGACCGAGGTCCGGGGTCGATCGCACGTGATCTCTCGCAGGAGGACACCATGGCAGGAGAACTCAACGGCCGTACGGTGGCACTGCTCGCCGCCGACGGGGTCGAACAGGTGGAGCTGGTGGAGCCGCGCAAGGCCCTGACCGAGGCGGGGGCCCGGGTGGATCTGGTGTCCCTGCGCAATGGTCGGATCCAGGCGATGAACGGGGACATCGAACCCGCCGACCGGTTCGAGGTGGATCGTGAGGTCGCCAAGGTGGGGGTGGGCGACTATGACGCCCTGGTGGTCCCCGGTGGCACCATCAACCCCGACAACCTGCGCTCCGACGCCGACGCCGTGGCGTTCGTGCGCGACTTCGTGGCCGCCGGCAAGCCGGTGGCGGCGATCTGTCACGGGCCCTGGATCCTGGTGGAGGCGGATGTGGTGCGAGGGCGCACCCTGACCTCCTACCCCAGTATCCGCACCGACATCCGTAACGCCGGGGGCACGGTGGTGGAGGAGGAGGTGGTCACCGATCACGGTGTCACCACCAGTCGCAACCCCGACGACCTGCCCGCGTTCTGCGCGCGCATCGTTCGGGAGTTCGCGGCCTGAACCCGTGCAACGGAGGATGCCCCGGCGCGACGGCGCCGGGGCATCGATGTGCGCGGGGTCCGGTCACGGGGTGCACCGCTGCGCGCCCACCCTGCGCGCCGTGGCGCCGGTCGGGGCCCGCTCCTGGCGAAAGCGCCTCCCGCGGGGTGGGCACTCCACGCGCGTCGACGCGCCCGCCCCACCGCCGTTCCTTCAGGTCAGCTCGTTGGGGTGTCGACGGCGGGGCCGCCACGCCAGTGATCGACCGCTGCCTTCAACGGCTCCTCCAGGAGGGGCTGTTGCGGCACGAGGATGAGGCAGGCGATGGCCCGGAGCGCGCCGACGGCGTTGACGAACGCCATGACGTCGGCGTCGAGCGGGCGCAGGCCGGCCCGTCGGGCGCCCCGGTCGTAGGCGGCCTCATAGTCGGGTCCCAGCGCGGCCAGGTCCCACTCCACCGGGCCGAGTGTGACCAGTTCGAAGTCGGCGTGGAAGTCACCGTCGACACCGTGGTGGATGTTGGCGGCCGGGGCGTCCCCGTGGATCGGGCGGAGCTCGATCCCGGGAAAGCGCGCCTCGAAGGCGGCGCGTGAACGCACCAGGGGTTCCAGGAGATCCCACTGCGCGCGGGCGCGATCCAGGTCCTGGGCGGTGATGAGGTCGGGGTGGTCCGTGAGCCGCGCGAAGGCGTCGGTGACGAAGTCGGGTTCGGCCGAGGACAGGAACGAGAGCGGTCCCGGGTAGGTGCTCAGGGCCGCGTGCAGCGCGGCGACGCTCTCGGCGTTGGCGATGTAGTCGGGTGCGCTGTTCGGTCGCTGTTCGGTGTAGGTCCAGAAGGTCATCGACAGTCCGTCGCGGCGGACGGGTGCGGTGGGCACCAGGGGGCTGGGCGTCAGGACGGGGAGACCCTGGGCGGCGAGCCAGCGGGTGACGTCGAGTTCGGCCCGTTGGCGCTCGGCGAGCGTGTCGGGGTCGGTGCTCTGCGGCAGGATGGTCGGTACCCGCGCCACGACCGGTGCGGGGGCCAGGTGGACGACGACCGAGAACACGTCATGGAGCACCCGGGGATCGGTCACCGTGAGCCCGAGGTCGCGCGCGGCCTCCACGGCCGTTCGGATGGCGTGGTCGGTGCGGGCGGCCCGTTGTTCGGCGCTCATGTACGTGGTCATCGGAGGATTCTCGCACGTGGCGGAGCGTGGGGCGGACGAACGGCCGCCGGGGCCGCCCGACGATGTCGGACGACCCCGGCGCGACGGTGTGGCCTACTCCCCGTTGTCGGGGTGGCGGCGCAGGTTGATCAGTGCGGCGACCAGGCCGCCCCAGAGCACGGCGATCGAGATGATCATCATGACGATGGCGCTGGTGGACATCAGCGGTCCTCCTTACGGGCGGCGTCGGTCTCGGTGATCTCGGTGGGTTCGGCCAGCGGAGCGGGCTCGTCGCCGTCCTGGTCGGTGGCCTGGCGGGCGTCGGCGCGGGCGATGGCGTCGGCTCGCTTCCAGGGGAAGCAGGAGACGACGATGCCGAAGACGATGGCGCCGATGGCCACGCCCCAACCGGCGGCCAGCAGGAACCCGGTCGGGTAGTCCTCGTAGTTGCTCATGAGTTCGGCGCGCAGGCTGTCCCACATCACCAGTCCGAGCAGGATCGGGGTGACAACGCCCAGCGCGGCCCGCCACCACAGTCCCAGGGAGACGCTGGAGACGGAGTTGACGTGCTTCTCGAGCACCCGTAGGCGGCGCGCGATCCAGGAGATGAAGATGACCAGGACCAGGCCGGCCAGCGCGATGCCGTACTGGTTGATGAAGTGGTCGAAGACATCGAGGAAGTGCAGCCCCTCGGGCGTGGGGAACAGCAGGATCGAGGCCAGCGCGGTGGCGCCACCGACCAGGAGCACGCTCTGGACGCGCCCCAGGTTGGTGCGCTCCTGCACCGCGGCGATGATCACCTGGACGATGCTGATGAGCGACGTGATGCCGGCGATGACCAGGCAGCCGAAGAAGAGCATGCCGAAGACGGGACCGCCGAAGGGCAGGCTGGAGATGATCTCGGGGAAGGCGACGAACGCCAGCCCGATGCCGGAGGTGGCGACCTCGTTGACCCCCACGCCCGCGTTGGCGGCCATGAAGCCCAGGCACGCGAAGACGCCGATGCCGGCGAGCAGTTCGAAGGAGCTGTTGGAGAAGCTGGTGACCATGGCCGAGCCGGTCAGGTCCGCCTTGCGGCGCAGGTAGGACGAGTAGGTGACCATGATGCCGAAGCCGACCGACAGTGAGAAGAACACGTGCCCGTAGGCGGCGATCCACACCTTGCCGGTGAGCATGGCCTCCCAGTCGGGGGTGAAGAAGGCGTTGAGGCCGTCGGCAGCGCCGGGCAGGGTGAGCGCCTGGATGACCAGGAGACCGAAGAGGACCAACAGCAGCGGCAGGACGATCTTGTTGGTGATCTCGATGCCGCGGCGCACGCCCAGCACGAGGATGACCAGGGCCACCACCCACACACCGATGAGCGGCCAGGCGACCCCGGAGACGAACCCGGAGACCGCGCCGGGTGTGTCGCTGACCTGGATGAAGTCGTTCATGAAGAACGACTCGGTGTCGTTGCCCCAGGCCTCGGTCGCGGAGAAGCCCACGAAGCGCACGGCCCAGGCGATGATGACGGCGTAGTAGACGGCCACGACGAAGCAGATGGCCACCTGCCACCACCCGATGGCCTCGGCCGGGCGGTAGATGCGCCGGTAGGACAGCGGCGCGGAGGAGCGGTAGCGGTGACCGATGCTGTACTCGAGGATGAGGAGCGGGATGCCCGCGGAGAGCATCGCGATCAGGTAGGGCAGGAGGAAGGCTCCGCCCCCGTTCTCATAGGCGACGTAGGGGAATCGCCAGATATTGCCCAGTCCGACGGCCGATCCGATCGCGGCCATCAGGAATCCCGCGCGCGTCCCCCACTGCTCGCGAGGCTGTTGCCCCATGTTCAGGTCTCCTAAATCATCCCGTAGTTCGCGATCGGCACGGTAGCAGCATTTGGCCCTTTGAGCATCGTTGGAGCAGGTCCGGGCGCTGGATGTCGCTTCTTCGGGGCCTTTCGGTGTCCGTTCGTCCAACACCTGTGGGGAGGGTGGTGGGGCAAGGGGCGCTTACCGGGGATCTTGAGGTGGCCTGTGCTGATGCGCGGCGGCCGGGAATCGTGGCCGCGGGGGTGCCGCCCCGCCCCCTTCGGCGGGGGCGCGGGGCCGAGCGTGGGTCAGGAGCGGTGGCGTGGGCGCGGTCGCAGCCGGGCGTTGGGCAGCTCCGGTGCGGGTAGGGCGGGCCCCGGGTCCTCGGTCACCGGGGCGAAGCGCGCCGACGTGGTGGGGGCGAGGCGTTCGGCCTCCCAGCGGGTGCGGGCGGCGACGATCTCGTCATGGTCGCGGCCCACGAAGTTCCACCACATCACCAGGTCCTCGGGGAAGGGTTCTCCGCCGATGAGCAGCAGGTGGGCGGTGTTCTCGGAGCGGACCGTGATCGTGTCGCGTCCGGTGCCCAGGTGGATGAGGGAACCGGCTTCGGCGTGGTGACCATGGGCGTGGATCGGGGTGTCCAGGGGCAGCAGGCCGTGTTCGAATCCGGGCTCCACCGGCAGGTGCACGTCCCGGCCGGGTTCGAGCAGTACCTGGGCCCCCATGAGTGGGGTGTAGGTGCGGGCGGGGGAGGTGTGGCCGTGCACACGGCCGGCGATCACCGTGACCTGTGCCCCGGGCAGGGAGAAGACGGGCAGGTCGGCGTGGTGCTCGAAGTGCGGAGCCACGTCGCGCGCGTCGTCGGGCAGGGCCACCCACAGTTGGGCTCCGTGCAGGAGGTCCGGGGCGTCCTCGGGGGTGCGTTCGGAGTGGGCGATGCCCGATCCGGCGGTCATGAGGCTGAGCCGACCGGGGCGGACCCTCTGGTCCGATCCCAGTCCGTCCAGGTGGTGCACGGTGCCCCGGAGCAGCCAGCTGACCGTCTGGAGTCCGATGTGGGGGTGGGGAGGGACCTGCATGCCCGCACCCGCGGCCACGTCGGTGGGTCCGTAGACGTCGGCGAAGCACCAGGCGCCGACCATACGCCGGTTCTTCCCGGGCAGGGCGCGGCGGACGAGCATCGCGCGTGGTCCGCCCAGGGGCACCTCGCGCGGTTCCAACAGTTCGGTGTCGGGCTCGGGGCCGGGGCGGTCGACCTCGCCGGCGCACACCCTCTGTTCTGTGGGGTGGGGTTCGATGTTGCTCACGGTTTCGACGCTAGTGCAGGAGGGGTGGTGAAGCACGGTCCGCCGTGTGCGGGAGCGGGTGTCGTGGGTGGTCGTGGGGGCGTGCGTGTGCCCACGGAGGTGCCGCGGGTCCGGGAGGCCGGTAGGACGGCGAGCCCGAGGATGAGACGGGTGTGTCCGGTGTGGCGAACGGGACCGCGTCGCCCTCCTGGGTGGATGCTGGTGAGTGTTCGCGCGTGTGTTCCAGGGCTCTCCGGGAGGGATCATGCTCGACGCCTTCACCCAGGTCGCACCGGGTGTGCACCGGCTCGGAGACCGGGTGGTGAACTTCTACCTGGTGGAGACCGGGGACGGCTTGGTGATGGTGGACGCCGGGCTGCCCGCGCACAGCGGTCAGTTGCTGGACGCGGTGGCCTGGGTGGGCGGCCGGCTGCGCTCGGTGGTGCTCACCCACGCCCACCCCGACCACACCGGTCTGGCCGAGCGGGCCCGTGACGCCGGTGGTGCCAGCGTGTGGGTGCACGAGGGCGACGCCCAGATCCTGCACGACGGTCCCACGAGCGCGATGGAGCACTGTCCTCCGGAGCGTTCGTTGTTCTCCTCGTTGCTGCGGCGCCCGAAGGTGGCGACCACACTGATGCATCTGGGCTACCACGGGGCGTTCAGCGGACCGCGTGTGCGCTCCTACTCGACCTTCACCGACGGTGAGGTGCTGCATCAGGTCCCGGGCAGCCCCCGCGTGGTGTCGATGCCGGGGCACACTCCGGGCAGCACGGCGTTGGTCTTCGCCGATCGCAAGGTGGCCTTCACCGGTGACGCGTTGGTCACCCACGACCCCACCACCGGCCACGGGGGACCTTGTGTGGTGGGCGGGATGTCCACGCACGACGGTGCGAGGGCGGTGCGTTCACTGGAACGTCTGCGTCACCTGCCCGAGGACACGGTGCTGTTGCCCGGGCACGGGGAGCCCGTCAACGGCGGGGTGCGGTCGGTGCTGGCGCGGGCACGGGAGCGGGGAGCGCGCTGAGCCGGCCCCGGGACCGTTCGGTGTCCCGACCGGGGCGCGGTGTCGTATCGGGATGTATGCGGTGGCACGAGGTGGGATGATGCCGGCCATGTCCGTACGAGAACTCGTGATCCTGGGCAGCTCCAGTGCGGTGCCCACCCGCAGACGCAACCACAACGGGTACTTCCTGCGGTGGGCCGACCAGGGGGTGTTGTTCGACCCGGGAGAGGGCACCCAGCGGCAGATGCGCCTGGCCGGGCTCGCGGCCTCCGACATCACCCGGATCTGCGTCACGCACTTCCACGGTGACCACAGTCTGGGGTTGCCGGGCATCGTGCAGCACATCGCGCGCGATCGGGTGGAGCACACCGTACGGGCCGCCTACCCGGCCGTCGGGCAGGAGTACTGGGACCGGCTGCGCCACGCCACCTCCTTTCACGACACCGACGTGATCGTGCCCCAACCGGTGGGCGGCGCGGGCTGCTGTGTGCTGGGCGGGGACGAACCGTTCACGATCACGGCGTTGCCGCTGCGCCACTCGGTGCCGGCCTACGGTTACCGGTTGGTCGAGCCGGACGGTTGGCGGATGCTGCCCGAGCGGTTGGAGCACTTCGGGGTGCGCGGTCCCGACATCTCCCGGCTGCGGAGCCGGGGCGCTCTGGACGTGGGTGGTCGCACGGTGCGTCTGGAGGAGTGCGCGGTCACCCGCCCCGGCCAGGTGTTCGCGTTCGTGATGGACACCGGTGAGTGCGACCAGGCGGTGGAGACGGCCCGGGGGGCGGACATGTTGGTGATCGAGTCCACCTACCTGGACACGGAGGAACATCTGGCCGTCGCCTACGGGCACCTGACCGCGCGTCAGGCGGGGCGGATCGCCGCGCGTGCCGGCGTGCGTCTGTTGGTGCTCACCCACCTGTCGGAGCGCTACGAACAGGAGCATGAGGGGGCCTTCGTGGCCCAGGCGGGCGAGGAGTTCGACGGCGAGGTGGTGTTGGCGGCCGACCTGGACCGGATCGCGCTCCCCGCGCGACGGTGATCGGGTGCGCGGGCCGGGGAACGTCCGACCCGCGCGGGTTCATCGTGGGCTCGGGGGTTCCGGGCGTGCCGCGCCGCCGGAGTGCGCGGTGGCCGGGCCGGCGACCGGTGCGTCGGGGCCGGTGACCGAGGTGGTCGTCGGGGCGCTCGGTACCGCGGTCTGGGTGATGAACGCACCGGTCACGATCACCACCGCGCCCAGGAGCTGCATGGGGTTGAGGGCCTCGCCCAGCAGGATCCAGGCCAGCACGATGGCGGTGACGACCTCCAGGTAGGCCACCCCTCCGGCGACCTGGGGCGACAGACGCTTGATCGCCGAGACCCCGGTGAAGTAGGCGAGGGCGGTGCACACCAGCGCCAACCAGAGGGCGAGGGCCCAACCGGGCAGTGCGACCCCGCCCAGGGGGAGCGGTCCGCCGAGCAGATCCCAGGGCAGGGTCCAGGGGCGGGCCAGCGCCCCCAACAGCACCGTGGCGATCAGCGCGCCGAAGGCGATGACGGCCAGGGGGTCGGTGTCCTCTCCCATGGCGTCGCCCAGCAGGAAGAACGCCGCCTGCGCCGCGGCGGCCCCCAGGGCCAGGCCCACTCCGATGGCGTCCAGGCGCATGCCCGCCCAGACCTCCAACAGCAGTCCGAGCCCGGCCACCGCCAGCACCACCCCGATGACGGCGGCGGGGGAGACCCGGTGGCGGCGCACCACACGGACCCACAACAGCACGAGGACGGGGCCCAGGAACTCCAACAGCAGGGCGATGCCGACCGGGATGCGGGCGATGGCGGCGAAGTACAGTGCCTGGACCCCGGCCATGGGGAAGACCCCGTAGGCCAACAGCAGCAGGGGGCGGCGTCCGACCAGGCGCCAGTGGCGTACGGCCACCGGCAGGAGGATGAGGGCGGCGCCCGCCACCCGCAACCAGGTGACGTGGAGCGAGTCCATGCCGGCGTCCAGGAGCGGTCGGGCGAAGACCCCCGAACCGCCGAAGGCCAGGGCCGAGGCGAGGGCGAAGGCCAGCCCCGAGGGGCGGTGGCGGGTGGGGTGGGCGGACACGCGGGCGCTCCGGTCATGAGGTGTGATGAAGGGATCTTCGGAGGTGGATCCGTGGGCACACCGAGCTTAGAGGAGCGCCTCCGTCGCGCGTTGTTCGGCCCGTGGCCCGCGGGGGTCAGCCGGTGGGGACGAGGTCCTTCTGGGCCCAGGCGACGTCGTGCCAGGCCCCGAACTTGTGCCCCACCCCGTGCATGACGCCCACGTCGGTGAAGCCCAGGGCGCGGTGCAGACCCAGGCTGGCGTCGTTGGGCAGGGTCATGCAGGCCACGGCGGTGCGCATGCCGCGGGCGGCCAGTCGGGGCAGCAACGCGGAGTACAGCGTTCGTCCGGCGCCCGAACCGCGGCGTCGGCGGTCCAGGTACACGCTGACCTCACAGGTCCAGCGGTAGGCCTCCCGTGTGCGGAAGGTGCCGCCGTAGGCGTAACCGATCACGGTGCCGGCGTCCTCCAGCACGATCCACGCGTGGTCGCGCTGGGCGGTGGCGATGCGCGCGGCCATCTCCTCGGCCGAGGGCGGGGTGAGTTCGAAGGTGATGGAGGTGTCGGTGACGTAGGGCGTGTAGATCGCGGCGCAGACGGAGGCGTCGCCGGTCGTGGCGTCGCGGATCAGGGCGCGGTGCAGCAGGGAGCTCATGTCGATGATGGTAGACGAAGGTGTGCACTATGGTGAACGCATGAGTGACGACCTGGGGCCCGCGCTGGCCCAGACCCTACGCACACTGCGCCACGAGCGGGGCCTGAGCGGTGGCACCCTGGCCGAACGATCGGGCGTCTCACGGGCGATGATCAGCCGGATCGAGAACGGTGACGCCCAGCCCACCGCCTCCCTGCTGGGGCGCCTCTCGGGCGCGCTGGGCATCACCCTGTCCCAACTGATCGCCCACGCCGAGCAGGACGGGCGGCGCCTGATGCGCCGGGACGAACAACCCACCTGGACCGACCCGGAGACCGGTTATCGGCGACGCGCGGTCTCGCCCACCCCGGGTGGGCCGATGGAGCTGGTCGAGGTGGAGTTGCCCGCGGGCGCGCGTGTGGCCTACCCCCGGGAGAGCTACACCTTCACCCACCACCTCATCTGGGTGCTGGAGGGCACCCTGGCCTTCACCGAGGGCGAGGTGGAGCACCGGTTGGGACCCGGCGACTGCCTACGACTGGGAGAGCCCACGGCGTGCGCCTACCACAACCCCACGCCGCAGGCATGCCGTTACCTGGTCGCCCTGGCCCGACGCACCTGACACCGTCCGGGACGCACGCGGCCCGGGTCCGGGCCTCGAACCCCGGGGCGGGAGGGATGGCTCCGGGACCGGCGCACCCGGTACCTCACGGACGGGAGGGCGACAGATCCAACAGGGTCTGGCCGGGGATGGCGGTGTCGGCGCGGTCGGTCCGGGACAGACAACGGCGGCAGTTCACCCCACCCGGTGCGGCGCGCAGACGCAGGGGATCGACGGCGGCGTGACAGCCGGTGGCCGGTACCGAGACCCCCGCCCACATGTGGGTGGTCAGGGCGTGCACGATCTCGCCGGAACCGATGGTGACCCCGGTGGCACCGGCCAGGTCGGCGCGGTGACGCGTCAGGACCGCCACGAGGTGCTCGGCGTTGGGCCGGCCCGGGGACGGGGTCGGTGCGCTGGGGTCGGAAGCGGAGTTGTCCATGACCCCAGGATGCCCGGCGGGGGTGACGAGAACACGCTCCCTGGCCGGTCCTGTGGACGAGTGGGGTCCGATCAGTCCAGCAGGGCGCGCAGGAACACGGGTTCCTGGGCGCAGAGCCATGCGCGGCGCCGGTCCCAGCGCGCCCACCCGCCGAGGCGCTCCAGGGCGCGGACGAACAGGGGGTCGCCGCGTTCGACCATGCCGCGCACGAAGGCGCGTGAGATCTCGTTGTACTCGCGCACGGTGGCCGGCAGGATCTCGCGGTCGGCCGCGGACATGTCGTAGGCGTCGGCGAGGAGCCGTAGTCGGCGCGGGGCGTCGAGGCCCTCGAACCCGGACTCCGCCGCCGACGCGGGGTCGAGGGTGGGTCCGAGGTAGAAGGCCAGTGCGGCCAGGTCCCACACCGGCCGGCCCGGGGCGGCCAGGTCGAAGTCGATGAGTGCCACGGCGTGGCCGTCGCGGAAGACGACGTTCTCCAGGCAGGGGTCGTTGTGGCACAACACCGTGCCGCCCCCGGGGTCGCCGAGCGCGGTCGGCCACGAGGCGTCGGAGGAGAAGGGCACCGTGGCGGCGGCCTCGTGGTAGCGGCGCAGGAGTCCGGCGACCTCGATGAGGGTTTTGTCCCGCAGGGCCCACGCGGGAAACGGCGGCAGGGCCACGTCGCCTTCGACGAAGGTGAGTTCCTCGTGACCGTCGGAATGCAATGCCAGTGGTCTGGGGGCTCCGGTGAACCCGGTGCGGGACAGGCGGGTCAGGAAGGAATGGAGAGCGGGGGCGTGGTCGGGCGCGGTGCGCACGACACGGTCGCCGCGGCGCGTCACGGTGTTCATCATGCCGCCGCTGAGCGGCCGGTCCCGGTCGGTCGACATGACGGGGCTCCTTCGGGGGTGGCCCGTCTCCGGG
>NZ_QOCZ01000175.1 GCF_018207095.1 Nocardiopsis sp. MG754419
CCCGTTCTCCGGGGGGCGTCGCCGGCCGGTGCCCCGGATCGGGCCCCGAACGCGACGACGGGGCCCGCGCCGTGGTGGCGCGGGCCCCGTTCCGTCGTTCCCAGGGGTGCGGGGGTCTACTTCCGCTTACGGCGGACCGCCCAGGCGACCACGCCGACGGCGATGACCGCGCCCACCCCGGCCACCAGGATCAGCGCCTCGGGAGGCAACTGCCCCCGCGACTGGTAGGTGGTCACCACCTTGTCGTCGCCCTTGAGCACGATGCTGCCCTCCTCGGGCTGCACCAGGCGGCTCTCCACACGGACCGCGCCGCCACCGACGACCAACGCGCGCGCCTCGTCGAGGATCCGGGTGCCGCGCTCCTTGACCTTGGCGACCTGTCGCTTGGCGATGTTGGTGGGATGGGCCTGGACGCTGAGCTCGTCCAGGGTCTCGGCCAACCGGCGCTGTTCACGGTCGATCTCGGCCTGGATCTCGGCAGCGGTCTGGCGCGGTTCGGTGTCGCGTCCCGTCATAGGGTGCCTCTCTCCACTAGCGCACGATTGTCTGAGAGTCCGAGTCCGAGCCGGTGTCCCGACCCTGTTCCTCCGCGCCGTCGGACGGACCGGAGAATCTCAGCGCGCCATCGATTCCGTCGACCACGCGGAAGAAGTCCCGCGTGGACAACCACAGTTTATAGATGATGGCGATCTCGAAGGCGAGGAGCAAAACACCGACGAACGCGGTGATCCAGCCGATCACGGGCGGTCCGAACAGGACGGCCGCCACCGGAGCGAGCATGAAGACGGCCACCTGGAACTCGATCCCGCCCACCAGGTGGGTGCGGATCCGTCGCGCGTTCAGGGCCGCCCAGAACCGCTGGTACCAGGGGAAACGGCTCCGGAACTCCTGGTGCAGGTCGACCTTGGGCAGGGTCAGGTCCGGCTGTTTTCCGGCGGTGCGCTGGTTGCGCGCCTCGCGCTCGTTCTGGCTGCGCAGGATCTGTTCCAACACGCCGATGCCGTGTCGCAGGACCGCCTGTTCGCCGCCGTCGCTCATCGTTCGACCACCGCGACCGGTCGCCTCGCCCGTGTCGTCGCCCCCGGGCTCCAGCATCGACAGGGTGGCCCGGGCCCGCTCCAGCGCCGCCGCCAGGTGCGAGCGCATCTCCCGGCGCACCTTGTACACCTGGAGCGCGTTCAGGTAGCGGAGCATGTCCAGGAAGACCACGACCAGGGCCAACCACACGAACGCCACGTGCCCGGTCTCGCGGTACTGGCCCCCCATGAGGGCCACCACGCACACCAGGACGCGGAACCGGTCGGACACATAGTCCATCCAGGCGCCGAAGATCGTCTCCGTGCCGGTGAGCCGGGCGAGCTTGCCGTCGACGCAGTCCACGAGGAAGCACACGTAGTACAGGGCGGCGCCCAGGAGGAGCAGTTGCCAGTACCCGAACGCGAAGCACACGGCCGCGCCCAACCCGAGGAAGAGCGCGACGACCGTCAACTGGTTGGGTGTGATGGAGGTGCGACCGGCGATCGACCGGACCAGCCGGACCGCGATCGGATCCACCAGGTAGACGGTCCACCAGGAGTCGCGCTCCTTGAGGGTGCGGGCCCTGACCTCGTCGAGTGTGAATCCGGACATCGGCGCGAACTACTCCCCAAGAGAAACGGATGTGCTCCGGCCCGGCGGTGAGGCCGGGCATGCCGTCGGGTCACCGGCGACCCGCGCACGCTACGGCATGAGGGCGAGAACAGGCCAACCGAGAGCGTTCGGTCAACAATAGGTGATCAGACCGTGGGGCACCTCCCAAAGCGGATGAACCGAACCGGAATCGCAACCGAAGCACCCTCATCACCCCCGGCCACCGCCACCGATGCGTCCGCGTCCGCTTGCCCGAGTGACCGCGGCATCTCGTACTGTGAGGCGTGCAGAACACGGACCGGCGACGCCCGGTCCACCGGCGGCAGAAGGAAGACACCACGTGAGCGAGACCATTCGACTGGAGCCCGGGGACCAGGCCCCCGACTTCACCCTCAGCGACGCCGACGGCGCATCCGTCACCCTGAGCAAGGTCCTGGCCGACACCGGCAAGAGCGTCGTGCTGTACTTCTACCCGGCCGCGATGACCCCGGGGTGCACCACCGAGGCCTGCGACTTCCGGGACAACCTCACCGAGTTCGCCGACGCGGGCTTCACCGTCCTGGGCGTGTCCCCCGACACGTCCGACAAGCTGGCGAAGTTCCGGGACAAGGAGAGCCTGACCTTCACCCTGGTCGGCGACCCCGAGAAGGACACCCTGCGGGCCTACGGCGCCTTCGGGGAGAAGAAGAACTACGGCCGCGTCGTCCAGGGCGTCATCCGCTCGACCATCATCGTCGGCACGGACGGCAAGGTGCTCAAGGCCTTCTACAACGTGAAGGCCACGGGCCACGTCGACCGGATCAAGCGCGAACTGGGCGTGTGATCCGGAGTCGGTCGTCCGGTCGCCACAGGGCCGGACGGCCGGTGCCCCCGGGCTCCCCCGACCTCGTGATCCCGGTAGAGTGACCCCGTCGGGGCCGTAGTCCAACCGGCAGGAGACGGCAGCTTTAGGTGCTGTACAGTGCGGGTTCGAATCCCGCCGGCCCCACTTCGACGCAGGCGGTCGACGCCCCTGATCCGTGTTCCACGGTCAGGGGCGTTCGTGCGCCAGGCCCCCGGACTCGGCGGGACCGGTCTCTCGCGGGACAGGGGCCCTACAGGCCCAGCAGGGCCCACATGACCAGCGCGAGCAGGGCGATCACGCCCAGGCCCACACCCGCGACCACGGGAAGGCGGCTCTTCTCCGCGTGCTTACCGGGGCTGGTCAACCCCAGGGTGTCGGCGGACTCGCGGATCGACATCATGATCGAGTTCATCGCCTCGGGGCTGTGCCGCAACCGCTCGCTGATGGACTCCGCCAGTACCTGCGCTCCGGCGCGGAAGTGCTCCCGAGCGGACTCGCGTTCCTCGGGACTCTCCTCCGAGTCGTCCTGAGGGTGCCCCTCACCGGCGTCGGCGGTGACCGCGCGGGCGGCGGCGGTGGCGGTCGGCAACCCCGTGGTCCCCTGCGCGGGCTCCTCCCGCGACCAGGGCGCCAGCGCGGCGATCCGCAGCATCTTGGCCGCGTTCTCCGCGGTCAGCCGCTCGGCCGGCTCCACCTTGAGCAACCCGGCCAGCACCGGGGCCAGGGGCCCGGCGTTGGTGGCCTCTTTGGGCTCGTGCAGGGGCTCCTGACGCAGGATCTTGATGTAGCCCTTGCGGTCGTAGGGCGGGTAGCCCTCGACCGCGGCGTACAGGGTCGCCCCCAGGGACCAGAGGTCGGACTCGGGCCCCACCGGGCCGGCCTTGGCCCGCTCCGGCGGGATGTAGGCGGGCGATCCGATGATGCGGCCCGAGGCGCTCAGCGCGGACTCGCCGTTCCAGGCGGCCAGCCCGAAGTCGGTGAGCACCACGCGTCCGGCGGCGCTGATCATGACGTTCTCGGGTTTGACGTCGCGGTGGACGATGCCCTCGCCGTGCGCCACCTGAAGGGCGTCGATGAGGTGGAGACCGATCTCGGCGACCCGCTGGTAGGGCAGGGGCCCGCCCACCTGGATGATCTCCTCCAGGGTGGAGGCCTCCACCAGCTCCATGACGATCCACGGCCGCTCGTCCTCGTCCACGACGTCCAGGACGGTGACCAGGCTGGGGTGGGTGAGACGACCGGCCACCCTCGCCTCGCGGGTCGTGCGCTGCAGGAGGGTGTCGCGCTCGGATCGGCTCAGGTCCGCGGGCAGGCGCAGCTCCTTGACCGCCACCTCACGCTTGATGACCAGGTCGGTGGCGCGCCAGACCGTACCCACACCGCCCCGGGCGATCTCCGAGGTCAGCTGGTAACGCCCTTTGAGCAGCCGACCGACGGGCTCAACCACAGCGGCGTCCGGACGCGCCGAGTCGAGCGACGGCTCGGGCCGCTGCGTGTGGGGGTTTTCTAGGGAGGACACGGTTATCCACGGGTCCATTCACCGGCCATGGTGGCCTCCTGCGGAGCATTGCGGTCGCTGTCACCACGTAGGTGCACGGATCACTCGTTATACCAGCATGACGTCGGCAGCACGCCGCCGGTTGACCGATGGGTGACACATAGGTTCGTTTTCGTTATGTCCGAGCAGGGGCGACGCATTCCGTGAGGAGGATCTCCCTTGCCGACCCTTGACTCGGACGTGGGTTTCGTGCACGCGCCGAAGCGCGTGCACGAGACCCGGTGCCTCAGCTCCAGAGGGACTCGGGAGAGCGCACCTCGACGGGTCCGACCCCGGCCTGGGTGAGCGGCTCACGGAGGCTGTCGGCGTCACCGACCACCACCACGACCGCTTCCTCGGGACGCAGGTACTCGACGGCGGCCGAGTTCAGGTCCTCCGCGGTGAGCTTCTCGTAGCCGGCCCGGACCCGGTCGACGTTGTCGTCGGGCAGGTCGTGCATGACGATGTCCACCAGGGCCCCGGCGACCGAACGGGCCGTGGAGTAGCTGACCGGCAGGCCGACGGTGTTGGACTCGCGGACGGTGGCCAACTCGTCCTCGGTGACACCGTCCTCGCGCAGCTTGGCGATCTGCTCGAAGGAGGACGTGACCGAGTGGGCCGTGGTACTGGCCTCCACCTGGGTGCTCGTGAAGAACACGCCGCTGTCCCGACGCAGGTCGAAGCGGCTCCCGGCGCCGTAGGTGTAGCCCAGACGCTCGCGCAGCTCCATGTTGAGGCGCGAGGTGAACATGCCGCCCAGGACCTCGCTGATGCCCTCGGCACGCGGCAGGTCCACCTGCGAGCGGGAGGGCGCCCGGTGGGCGATGACCAGGGCGGACTGCACCGAACCCGGGCGGTCCACGATGAGCACGCGGGGCAGCTCGCCGGGGGGCGGCCCCGGCTCGGTGCTCCGGCGCTCGGGGACGGCGGCGGCGTCACCGAAGACACCGCGACCCAGCTCCTCCAGGTCGACCCCGGCGAGGTCGCCGACGACCACCAGGGTGCCGGCGACCGAGGCGAGGGAGTCGGCGTGGAAGGCGGCCACCCGCTCGGGGGTGATGTCGGCGAGCTTGATCGGACCACCCGCCAGCGGGGTGGCGTAGCGGCCCGTGAACAGCTGGCCGCCCAGGCTGCGCATGGCCAGGGTGGAGGCGGAGGCCGCCTCCAGCCAGAAGCGCTCCAGGAGCTGCTCGCGGCGGCGGATGATGTCGTCGGGGTTCAACGCCGGGCGACGCACCGCGTCGTTGAACAGAAGCACGGCCTCGTCGAGGCGGCTGGTCGGTGCGTCCAGGCCGGTGATGAAACCGTCCCAGGTGACGCGGGAGATCCACTCGGCGCCGTACCGCTCCAGGGCCGGGGCCAGCGAGCTGTTGCCGTCGGGGCCGTCCTCCAGGACCTCACTGGTCAGGGCGCTGACACCCAGGGCGTCGAGGGGCTCGACGGCACCGCCGCCGGGAAGGATGAGGCGGAGCGAGATCAGTTGCTGGCCGGGCAGGTCGACGGCGACGACGGTGCCATTGCCGACACGGACGCGCTGAGGCTTGGGAAAGGTGTAGGACGCGACGGCGCCGAGGTCCGGACGGGTCTGCTGCATGCTGCGGCTCTTTCTGTGGCTGGGTTCGACGGGACCTGCGGTCACGAACGGGGGGCGTTGGCGACGGTGTCGGCCTCGGCCTCCACCTCGGACGCCTCCGCCTCGGCCTCGGGTTCGGGGTCGAACCGCACGACCAGCATGTTCCCGTCCACCAGCAGGCGCTCGGCGGCGGCACGGACCTCTTCGGCGGAGATGTCCGCCCAGCGACGGGGCCACGTGTAGGCGAGCTCGGGGTCGTCGAACAGCTGGGTGCAGCTGCCGATGGTGTCGGCCAGTCCGGCGGGGCCGGCGATGTGGTGCAGGTGCTCGCGCTCCAGGACGGCGCGGGCACGGTCGAGCTCCTCCTCGGAGACACCGTCGGCGAGCTTGGCGATCTCCTCGCGGATGGCCTTCTCCAGGACGTCGCCGTCCACGTTCTCGCGGGCGAGCATGTTCACCAGCAGCAGGCTGTCGGTGTAGCGGAACGGCAGGATGTCCGCGGCGCCGCCGCCGTCATCGGCGGCGATGGGCCGCTCCACGACCAGCGACCGGTACAGGCGGCTGCCCTGGCCCTGACCGAGCACCGCGGAGGCGAGCTGGGCGGCGTCGTGCTCGCGATCGCCGTAGGCGGGGACGCGGAAGCCGATGAACACGCCGGCGGCCGGGACGGTCTCGGTGACGGCGTCGCGCACCGGGCCGCCCAGCGGGGAGCCCAGGGAGGGGTCGGGGACCTCGGGGACCTCGTCGCGCGCCGGGATCGGACCGAAGTACTTCTCCACCCGGGCCAGGACGTCGGCGGACTCCAGGTCGCTGACGACGGTGAGGACGCAGTTGTCCGGACCGTAGTGCAGCTTGTGGAAGGACTTGACGTAGTCCAGGTCGGCGGCGTCCAGGTCGGCCATGGAGCCGATGGTCGGGTGGTGGTAGGGGTGCCCCTCCGGGAAGGCCAGGCGCAGGATGCGCTCCAGGGCCGTGCCGTAGGGCTGGTTCTCGTAACGCTGGCGACGCTCGTTCTTGACCACGTCGCGCTGGTTGTCGAGGACCTCCTGGGTCATGCCCTCGCGCAGGGTGGCCAGGCGGTCGGCCTCCAGCCAGAGGATGAGGTCCAGGGCGTGGGTGGGGACCGTCTCGAAGTAGTTGGTGCGGTCGGTGGAGGTGGAGGCGTTGATGTCACCGCCGAGCCGCTCGACCGCGTCGAAGTGGTCGCCCTTGTCGGTGTTGCCGGTGCCCTGGAACATCAGGTGCTCGAAGAGGTGGGCGAACCCGGTGCGCCCGGGCACCTCGTGACGCGAGCCCACGCCGTACCAGAGGTTGACCGCGGCGACCTGTCCGGTGGAGGCCGGCGCGGTCACCAGACGCAACCCGTTGTCCAGCGTGTACTGCTCGACCCGTCCCGACGTTTCCATGGTGGTCACCTGCGCATGCACCCCATCAAGTTGCGTTGACTGCTTCACCGAGTACGACTGTATGGCCTCGGGGCACTGTGGGGACACGAGGTTCGGGTAATCCGTGGGGGTTTTCACCGACCTCGGGAGGCCGTGACGGGAGGGCCGCGACGCCGGTGGCCGCCCGCGCGTGAGGGGTCGGGTGTCGGTGGGGTGTCGATAGGGGTGTCGGCGGCCCGGACGACGGTCGGGGTACCGAGGGGTCACCGCGCCCGGAGGTCCGGTGCCCGCATCGGTGAGGCGTCGCCGCCGGGATCTCCGGGGCGCGTCGCGCTCAGGAGCCGGAGCGGTACTCGGTGGTGTCCATCGACGCGGCGATCTCGTCGTAAAGGGCGTCGTACTGGGCGTCGACCGACCACACGTAGAGGAGCACGTCGCTCTCGGGCAGGAACCACATGCGCACCTCGAAGGAGTCGCCGTTGGCGCAGGTGACGTCCCAGATCGAGTGGTGGGACTTGAGTCCGTCGGCGTGCTCGAAGACGTTGCCCGTCTCGCTGGCGAGATCCGCGCTCTCCACACCGATGTTCCCGGAGGCCGCGGTGTTGAGGCTGCGGCAGCCGTCGGTGTCGTCCGCCCAGCCGTTGTCGTCGTGGAAGGCGTCGTCCTTCTTCGGCCAGCCGTCCGGGTGGCCGGCGGCCTGTCTGGGGACCAGTTCGACCGAACCGTAGGCGCAGGCGCTCTGCCCGGGCGGGGTCAGACACGCCCGCCCGCCCTCGTTCTGGATCTCCCAGTCCTCGGGGGCCTCGATCGACACCCCGGCGACCTCGACGGCCTCGTAGCCCTCCGGACCGGGCGGGTCGATCGCGGGCATCATGCCGCTCTCGCCACGCTCCAGTTCGACCTCCTCGGGAGACCCGGAGCCGCAGGCGCCGAGGGTCAACAGGGCCATCGTCGCGACCGCGGCCGCCCGGCCGCCCCTTCGCACACGTCGCCGCACCTGGTCCGTCGCGCCCGCCATCGTCCGTCCCGCCCTTCTCTACGGTCTCCGTCACCGCGGTTCCTCGACGGTTCGGAGCACAGTCGACCTTAGCGTCCCCCGCACGCTCACCGCACAGGGGAACCGTCGCGACTACGCTGGGTCCATGGTGGACCTCGCGAAGATCACTGAGCCCTTGTCCCTCAACCGTTTCGGCCCGCGCTCCCACGGCCCGTTGGTGCTGGAGCTGGACCTGACGGAAGGGGTGGTCGACGAGTCGCCGGGCGACCCCCTGAGCCAGCTCATGAACCGGCGCAAACAGCAGTACCTGGAGGTCCTGGAAGGGATCCGCCGGGGCGCACGCGACCCCGGTGTGGCCGCCCTCATCGTACGGGTGGACGCACGGCACCTGGGCCCGGGCAAGGTGCAGGAGCTGCGCGACACGATCGCCGACTTCCGCGCCACCGGTAAGCCCGCGGTCGCCTGGGCGGACACCTTCGGCGAGGTCGGCGACGGCAACCTGTCCTACTACCTGGCCACCGCCTTCTCCCGGATCGCCCTGTCCCCGACCGGCCTGGTGGGCCTGAGCGGCCTGATGTCCCGCGCCACGTTCTACAAGGGTGCGCTGGACAAACTCGACGTGAGATTCGAGGGCGGGGCGCGCCACGAGTACAAGAACGCGATCAACCCCTACACCCAGACGGCCTACACCGACGCGCACCGCGAGGCGATCGGTCGGATCATCGAGTCCATGAACGACCAGGTCGTCGAGGCCGTCGCCACGACCCGCGGACTCACCACCGAGCGGGTGCGCGAGCTCATCGACACCGCCCCGATCCTGGCGCGGGAGGCACTGGAGGCCGGTCTGGTGGACCGGCTCGCCTACCGGGACGAGGTCTACGCCGACCTCTTCGCGCAGGTGCGCGGCGAGGAGGAGAAGTCCCCCGAGCCCGCGCTGCAGTTCGTCGTGCGCTACCACCGCAGGCACACCGCGCCGCCCAAGCCGAAGTTCGTCGACGACGGGGACCACATCGCGCTGATCTCCGCGTCGGGCGGCATCACCCTCGGCCGGAGCCGTCGTTCTCCGCTGGGCGGCGCCGTGATGGGGTCGGACACGGTCTGCGCCGCGTTCCGCGCCGCCCGTCAGGACCCACGAGTCAAGGCCGTGGTGTTCCGTGTGGACAGCGGAGGCGGCTCGGCGATCGCCTCGGACCTCATCCGTCGGGAGAGCCAGCTGACCCGTGAGGCGGGCAAGCCGGTCATCACCACGATGGGCGACATCGCCGGCTCCGGCGGCTACTACGTGGCCCTGGGGTCGGACGCGATCGTGGCCCAGCCCGCCACCATCACCGGGTCCATCGGCGTGCTCACCGGCAAGCCGGTGCTGGGCGCGCTCAAGGAACGTTTCGGCATCACCTCGGACTCGGTGCGCCAGGGCGCGCACGCCGCGATGTTCGACTCCGAGGAGGGGTTCAGCACGTCCGAGTGGGAGCGGCTCAACACGCTGCTGGACACCATCTACGAGGACTTCGTCGGCAAGGTGGCGGCGGCGCGCGGTCGCACCTGGGACGAGATCCACGCGGTGGCCAAGGGCCGGATCTGGACCGGCGCGGACGCCGAGGAGCGCGGCCTGGTCGACGAACTGGGCGGCGTGGCGACGGCGGTCCGACTGGCCCGCGACCGGGTCGGCGCGGGGGCGCTGCCGGTGCGTTCGTTCCCGCGCACGCACCCGCTGGACCGGCTCCGCCAGCACGAGTCCAGCGAGGACCTGGCCGCCGAACCACAGACAGTCCTGAGCGCGTGGGGTCCGCTGGAGCACATGGCCGCCCGGCTGGGCCTGCCCGCCGCCGGTCCGTTGAGCATGCCGGGGACGTGGGAGATCCGTTGAGTGTCGACGGTGACGCCTACCTGAACGCCATGACGATGTTGCCCACCGGGGTGACGGTGGTGACCATCGCCGACGGGCGCGACGACATCGGTGCCACGGTGAGCGCGCTGGTGTCGGTGTCGGCGCGTCCCCCGGTGGTGATGCTGAGCGTCGACGCCGAGGGGTACGTGGCGGAGGTGGTCGAGGAGGTCGGCGCCTTCGCGGTGAGCGTGCTCTCCGCCGACCAGCGCGCCATGGCCGGACGGTTCGCGGCCGAGGGCCGCCCCAGCGCACGTCTGTTGGTGTCGGGGCACCCGCACCATCGGGGCGCGCACACCGGCGCGCTCGTCCTGGACGAGGCACTGGCCGCGCTGGAGTGCACGGTGCGTCAGAAGGTGGAGGTCGGTGACCACGTGGTGTTCTTCGCCGACGTGGTGGGCCTGCCCGAACCGGCGGCGGATCGCCGGGCGCCCGCGATGGTGCGCTGGGCCGGCCGCTACCACGCGGTGGAGCCCTGACCCGGACACGGGAACACGGACGCGGGGCGGGGCCGATCGGCCCCGCCGGAAGTGGGCGGTCAGGTACGCCGGATCGGGTGTCAGCCCGGTGATCAGCGCGAAGGCGTCACTGGCCTGGTGGACGGCCATCCCCCCACCGTCGAGCACCGCGCAACCGCGCTCGGCTGCCACGGTGAGCAGGGCGGTGCGCAGGGGACGGTAGACCACGTCGGCGACCCACACCCCCGGATGCAGGGACTCCGGTTCCAGGGGCAGTCCCGGGTGGTCGGCCATCCCGGTGGGGGTGGCGTGCACCAACCCGTCCGCCGCCTCCAGGTACCGCGTGAGGTCCCCATGGTCGCCGGCGCGCAGGTCGGCGTCGGGGAACACCCCCGACAACCGGTCGACCAGGGTCACCGCGCTGTCCGGGGACACGTCCACCACCGTCACCTCCCGGGTGCCGGTGCGCAGCAGCGCGTAGGCCACGGCCGCGCCCGCTCCCCCGGCCCCGAGGAGCACGACCCGCTCGCGGCGCGCCTCGGGGAGCCCGCGCCGCAGCGCCTCCGCGAAGCCCGACCAGTCCGTGTTGTGGCCGATGGCCCCCTCCGCTCCGAAGACCACGGTGTTCACCGCGCCCAAGGCGGCGGCGTCCGCCGAGAACCCGTCCAGGGCGGGCATCACCAGGCGCTTGCACGGGTGGGTGATGTTGAGCCCGTCATAGCCCAGTCGGCGCGCCGACTCCACCAGCTCCCCCACCGCGTCCGGCGCCAGCCGCAGGCGGTCGATGTCGATCGTCCGGTAGACCAGGCGCCGTCCGAGTCGGGCCGCCTCCCGTTCGTGCATGGAAGGGGTGAGCGAGGGGCCGATCCCCGCGCCGATCAACCCGACCAGGTAGGACCGTTCTCGTGCGTCGACGTTCACCGTCGTCCCCGTCCCACCCTCGTACGTCCTCGTCATCGCGCGGCCTCCGCCCGCTGCGCGGCCATGCGCACGGCGCTGTTGGCGGCCCCGTATCCGTCGTAGCCGCCGCTGCGCTGGACCACCTCGAAGAACAGCCGCCCGTCGACGGTGGCGGTGTAGAAGTGCCAGAACTCGCCGTCGTCGTCCCGGTCGTAGAGCACGCCGTTCTCCCGCATGCGCTCGCGTGTGTCGGGACGCAGGTCGGTGCGGCAGGCGAGGTCGTCGTAGTAGTTGTCCGGGATCGGCAGGGGGTCCACCCCGGCGGCCCGCATCGCCTCCGCGGCGGCGAAGACGTCGTCGCAGGAGAGCGCGATGTGCTGGGCACCGCCTTCGGCGTCGGCGCGGGCGCCGCGGCTCAGGACGGACACGTTGAGCACCACGCGCGGCCCACCGTCCCGACCGGCCAGGGCGCGGCTGCGGACCAGCCCGTCCGGCGCGGCCATCTCCACGTTCTCGTCCGGGGTGAGCCCGAACAGGGAACGGTAGAAGAGCGAGGCCTCGTCGAAGTGGTCGAAGGGCTGGAACAGGCCGACGTGGTCGATGGTGACCGGGCCGGCGGCGACACCCTCGACCCGGTCCCGACCCACGGGCGTGGAGAAGTCCGCCGTCCAGTCGGGCGACCCCTCCCCCTCGGCGCAGAAGAACACCGCGGTGCCGTCGGGCGCGGCCACCGCGTGCAGGTCCGACTCGGCCGGGTCACGGCGACGGGGCAGCGCCGGTGCGAGCAGGCGCCCGGCCCTGTCCACCGCGCCCTCGGGGTCGGGAACGGCCACGCCCAGCGCGGTCACGGACGCGGGCCCGTCCCAGGTGTGCCCCAGCCGGGGGTCGGTGGAGTTGAGCAGGAGGCGCGCGTCGCCGTGACGCCACAGCTGCACGGGCTTGGAGCGGTGGTCGTGGGTGTGCGCGAAACCCAGCGCGGACAGGATCGTGCGCACCCTCCGCGCCGACTCGACCTCCGCGGCGACCTCCACGAACGCGTAGCCGGAGGGACGCGTGGGCGCGGGGAGCCGACGCAATTCCACCGTCGGCCGCGGGCCCTCGGGGGCCCGGCCCAGGGAGTCCTCCAACAGGGTCAGGGAACGCATGGCGTCGGCCGCCGTGCGCCGCGCGTCCGAGGCGCGGAACACGTCGTTGAAGACCTCCAGCGACAGCGGGCCGGTGTACCCGGCGGCCAGGACGTGGTCGGTGAACCCGGTCAGGTCGAACCCGCCCTGACCGGGGAAGCACCGGTAGTGCCGGCTCCACTGGAGCACGTCCATGGCCATGCGGGGCGCGTCGGCCAGTTGCAGGAAGAAGATCTTCTCGCCGGGGATGTCCCGGATCCCGGCCGGGTCGTCGTCCCGGGACAGGATGTGGAAGCTGTCCAGGCACACCCCGAGCGAGGGGTGGTCGGCCATCTCGACGATGCGCCAGGAGTGCGCGTACCTGTTGACCGCCCCACCCCACGCCAGTGCCTCGTAGGCGACGCGGACCCCGAAGCGTTCGGCCGTCTCCGCCAGGCGCCGCAGCTGGGCCGCGGACCGGGCGTCGTCGTCCACCGCGTCCGGCGCGGCGTTGGAGCAGACCAGGATGGTGTCCGCGCCCAGTTCGACCATGAGCGCGAACTTGGCCTCGGCACGGCGCAGGTTCCGCTCCAGTCGGGCCTCGTCCACCCCCTCGAAGTCCCGGAACGGTTGGTACAGGTCGATCCCCAGCCCCAGCGACCCCGCCAGATCACGGACCCGGCGTGGTCGCAGGGGCGAGGCGATCAGGTCGTTCTCGAAGATCTCGACGCCGTCGAACCCGGCGTCGGCGGCGGCCCTGAGCTTCTCCTCCAGGGTTCCGCTCAACGACACCGTGGCGATGGAACGACGCATGGTGGTCCCCCGTCTTCCTTCTCGTGCGTGCGTACGCGGCGTGTGCGTCAGGACCCGGCGTGCAGGGACTCGTAGAGCTCCCGCTGCTCGGTGTCCAGGTGGTCGCTGAAGTACGCGCGGGACCGGTCGCGGAAGGTGTCGACGTCGACGTCGTCGACGACCTCCAGGGCGCCGCTGTCGGCCCACTCCTGGAGGATCTCCGCCTCCGCCTCCTCGATGCAGGCGCGGTTCTCCTCACGGACGTCGCTGACCGACGTCTGCAGGGCCTCCTGCTGCGCCTCGTCGAGCCCGTCCCAGCTCGCGCCGGAGATGACGATCATCTGTGACCCGACCTGGTGGCCGGAGAGGCTGATGTGGCTCTGCACCTCGTCGAAGCTGTCCGCGGACACGGTGGGGATCGGGTTCTCCTGGCCGTCCGCGGTGCCCTGCTGCAGGGCGAGGTAGACCTCCTCGAAGGCGACGGTGGTGGGGGTGGCGCCCATGGCCTCGGCGTTGGCGAGGTAGATCGGCGAGTCGGGGAACCGCATGCGCAGTCCCGCGAGGTCCTCGGGGGTCCGGATCGGCTGGTTGGCCGTGAAGTGGCGGTCGCCGAAGTACCAGACGTCGAGGATCCGCACCCCCGTGGCCTCCTCGAAGTCGGCCTTCAACGCCGCGGAGTCCTCGGAGTCGAAGTAGGCGAACATCTGGTCGACGTCGTCGAAGGCGTAGGCCGCGTCGAGGACACCGATCGCCTCGTGGGCCGAACCGAGCGCGGCCGAGCCCTGAACGTCCATGTCGATGTCGCCGGACATCACCGACGCGAAGGTCTCGGTGTTGTCGCCGAGTTGGCTGTTGGGGAAGGTGTCGACGGCCAGGCCGACACCGGCCTCATCGACGCGTTCGGCGACCAGGTCGATCCCGCAGCGGGTGTGCGGGTGGTCGGTGGTGTAGCTGTTGGCGAACGACAGGGTGACGTCGGCGTCGGAACCGCCGGCGTCGCCACAGGCGGTCAGGCCGAGGACCAGAACGGAGGCGAGGGCCGTCCAGCGGTAGGGGTGAGACATGGGGAGCTCCCTGGGTGGGTCGATGCGGTGGGAAGGCGGGGTGGTGAACGGGTAGGGGCGCGCGGGCGGGAACCGGGTCACAGGCCCAGATACCGGGGCAGGAAGAGGACGAGGTCCGGTGCCACGGTGAGCAGGCCCAGCACCACCAGCAGCGGGATGAGGAACGGCGCGGTGCCCCGGAAGACCTCGTGCATGGGTGTGCGGGTGGCCGAGCCAAGGACGAACAGGACCCCGCCGATCGGTGGCGTGAGCAGGCCGATCATGAGGTTGACGATGACGATCACCCCGAAGTGGACGGGGTCGACGCCGAACTGCACCGCGATGGGCAGCAGCACGGGCACGGTGATCATCAGCGCGGCGATGGGCTCCAGCACGGTGCCGATGAGGATGAGCACCAGGTTGACCAGGATCAGGAAGACGATCGGGTTCTCGGTGAAGTCGAGCAGGAAGGACGCGATGTCCTGCGGCACGCGTTCGCGCGCCAGGATCCAGCCGAGGAGCCCGGAGGCGGCCAGCACGATCGCGATCGACGCGGTGGTCGTGGCGGTCTCCACGGTGATCCGCCACAGCGAACGCGGGTTGAGCCTGCGGTAGAGGAAACCGAGGGCGAGCACGTAGGCGGCGCCGACCGCGGCGGCCTCGGTCGGGGTGAAGAAGCCGCCCAGGATGCCGCCGATGAGGATCACGGGGGCGCCGAGCGGACCCAGGACCCGCAGGGTGGCGGTGCGCGCCTGGGCGAGGGTGGGCCGTTCCTCCACCAGTTCGGGGCGCTTGCGACCCCACAGGTAGACGGCGATGGCCAGCCCCGTCGCGACGAGGAACGCGGGGACGACGGCGGCCGCGAACAGCGCGGCCGTGGAGACCGCCGCGACCGAGGCGTAGACGATCGCCGGGATGCTCGGCGGCATGATCGGGCTGATGAGGCTGGAGGCCGCGGTGAGCCCGAGGGCGAAGCGGCGTGGGTAGCCGCGGTCGGTCATCGCGGGCACCTGCATCTTGCCCATGCCGGCGACGTCGGCCAGCGCGGTGCCGCTGACCCAGGAGAAGCCGACGCTGACGCCGATGTTGACGTAGCCGAGTCCGGCGCGCACCCGCCCGAGGAGGACCTGGGCGAAAGCGAAGATGCGGTCGGCGATACCGGTGTGGTTGGCGGCGACGCCGACCATGATGAACAGAGGGATGGCGAGCAGGGGGAAGCTGTTGATCTCCTGGGCCGCGGTGCGCAGGGCCAACCCGCTGGACTGCCCGCTGGAGGCCATGTAGACCAGGCAGGGCGCGAGAATGGCGAAGGCGATCGGCACGCGCAGTGCCAGCAGCACGACGATCCCCAGGATGACGAGTCCGGCGCTCATCGGGTGGGCTCCTCGGGGG
>NZ_QOCZ01000176.1 GCF_018207095.1 Nocardiopsis sp. MG754419
GCCTCCGGGCCCCGGCAACCCCGGTGGCCCCGGCAACCCGGTCGGTCCCGGCGGAGGTGTGGGGTGCGCGGTACCGCCGGGACCGACCGGGTTGCCGGGGCCACCGGGGTTGCCGGGGCCCGGAGGCGGGACGGGTCTCCCACCGGAGGGCGCGCTCTGCGGAGTACCCGGCCCGGGCGCGGGCCTCGGGGGCTCGGACGGCCCCGGTCCGGGCGGTCCGCCGTCCGGGCGTGAGGAGGACTGATCCCGTCCCTGAGCGGGTTCCGAACGGTCGTTCTCCTGGCTCAAGACCTGCTCCGTTAGTCGCTAGGCGTTCGGCTCGGCACACGGCGCACCGACCGGTCCGGGGCCTTACACCAACCCCAGCCGAGACAGACCTCGCTGGACCCGTGCCCAGAACTCGGAGGAACCCTCCGGTCCCGGTAGCGCCGACACCGCCGAGGAGGCCAGGTCGGCTGGAGCGTCCGCCAGGACCGTGTAGACGAAACCGTTCGCCTGCCACATGCTCTGGTACTGACCCACGTCTCCACCGAAGATCGTCTCGTGCCCTGTTGTGACGCCTGATCCCCCCGGACCGGTTCCGACGTATCCGCTCTGATCTGTTGAGAGATGTTCTTCCCCCAGCTTCCCACGTTGCACGAAGACCGAGATCTGGGAGAGCCCGTCGGAGTAGACGGTGTGCACGACCCGTCGACCTTCGTGGTGGGTGGACCTCGCGTCGACCAGACGAAGGTTCCACGCCAGGTGCTCGGACAGTTTCCAGCCCTCGGCGCGGAGCCCCTCGCGTTCGGCGTGGTCGAGCACGTCGCCCCACGGTGCGTCGCCCAGGGCGCCCTCGGGCCAGTCCCGGTCCCCCAGGGTCAGGTCGGTGAGTCGGCTGCTGAAGGCCGTTCCGCCCGCGTGGTCGAGGACGTCGCGTCCCAGGAGCAGGTCGGTGGCGTCGTCCACCCAGAAGCGTCCGGCGACGGTGCCGTCGGCCCTACGGGCCTCCACCACCCGGGCCCGCCGACCGTCGAGCTCCCGGGGGTCGACCTCCACGACCCGATAGGTGTGCTCCAGCATCGCCAGGAGGCGTTCGTCGAGGGTCTCCAGCGCCGAGGAGGAGCGCACCACGAAGGCGGGCTCCTCGGCCCCCACGGGCGCCATGGCCAGTCCCGTCCCCGGGCGGTTGACCACCCGCACGTCGAGCCCGTCCGACTCCCCGCCCTCCGGCCCCCGCAGGGCGCGCACCGCGGTGTAGGCCACCGCGGTGTCGGCCTCGGCCGCGCCGCGCAGCACCGCCATGCCGTCGTCCGTTCCCTCGGCGGGGACCGCGGACGCCTCGGGGTGGGTCGCCGCCGTGAGCAGCAGAACGCACAACACCACGATGAGGGTGATGGCGACGGGGCCCGAACCGGTGCCGGAGGGGGTTCCTCCGGGCCTCACCGTGTCGTTTCGGTCGGGTCCGAGGGCGGCTCGGCCACCAGGGGCGGCGTGGGCGCGCCGATCGGCCACGCGGCGACCGACGGCCCGCCGGGGTCGACCACGGGGATCTGCCGGCTGGTCACGGCGTGTTCGACCGCGTAGTCCGACAGCCGGGGTTCGACGACGGGGGTGTTTTCGGCGCCCTCACCACCCGCCACGAAAGCGCTGCCCAGCAGTGCGGTGGCCACCGCCAGACCCGCCACGGCGTAGCGCCCGCCGGAGAAGTAGGGCGGCCGGACGGAGGAGTCCTCTCCCTGCAGCGAGGGGACGTGGCGTTCGGGGCCGGTGCGCGGACCTCGGCGCTCCCGTTCGGTCCGGGCGGCCTCCACCGTGTCCGTTCCGGGTTCGGTCGGGGCCTGGGCCGAGTGACCGGGGTCCAGGCCCGGCATCGTCGGTCCGCCCCCGGGGAACCCCCCGAGGGGACGGGAGGAACCCAGCGGTGGGCTGGATCCGAAAGGGCTGCCGCCCGAGGGACCGCCGGGTCCGCGGCCACCACCGGTGGGGCGGTCCCAGGGGCCTGCCGGTCCCGGGCTGGCCATGAGCCGGCCCATGAAGTCGAGATCGGGTTCGGGCTCGCCGAGCCCGGTGAGGCGGCGTTTGAGCCGGCGCATCATGTCGGCCTCGAACCGGCACGACTCGCACTTGGCCAGGTGGATGAGGGCGCGTTCGTGTTCGGCGGCGCCCAACTCCCCGTCGATGAGCGCCGACAGGCGCTCCCCGAGGTGGTCCATGCTCACTCCGCCTCCTTGATCACGTTGGCCCGGTCACCGTGGTCGCCCGCCTGCGCCGCCAGAGAACGCCGATGTTCGAGGGCGCGGCGCAGCTGCGCGCGGCCTCGGTGGATCCGACTGCGGACGGTACCGAGCTTGACGTCGAGCGTCGCGGCGATCTCCTCGTAGGAGAGCCCCTCGATGTCGCACAGGACCACGGGGGCCCGGAACTCCGCGGGCAGGGCGTCCAGCGCGCCCTGGATGTCGGCGTCGAAGTGCCGATCGTCGTAGCGCTGGGCGGGTGAGGGCTCGCGGCCCTCCAGGCGTTCGTCGGCGTTGTCGGCCAGACCCTCGAAGCGGATCCGGGCCTTGCGCCGGGCCATGTCCAGGAAGAGGTTGGTGGTGATCCGGTGGAGCCATCCCTCGAAGGTGCCGGGGGTGTAGTTGGCGAGGGAGCGGAACACCCTGATGAAGACCTCCTGGGTGAGGTCCTCGGCGTCGTGCTTGTTGCCGGTGAGCCGGTACGCCAGGCGGTACACGCGCGGCGAATGCACGCGGACGACCTCTTCCCAGCTCGGGGGTTCCCATGCCTCGAAATCGACGGCAGGGCCGGTCTCTGGCACCGCTGCTCCCTTCATCCCGTTGATCCACCAAGCAAGCGTTGGTCGGGGGGAGTTTCGCTTCGTGACGATCAACGTACGTTCATCCGGATTCAACGTCGGGAGACGCCGATTAAGTTCCCGTGGCCACGCGCGGAAAGTCGGACCTGTTCAGGCTAGTCTTTTGACCAGGGAGACCACCTGACCGCGACCACCATTCTACGGTGGGTGACGCTCCCGGACAGGGCGCACGCGCAGGGGCGCGTATGAGGGAAACCAGGCTTGGGAGGCCGTCATCAGCGCTGAAGAGAGCGTCGCACGGACCGCGTGGGTGCGGACCGAGCAGGCGCGGTTCGAGGAGGACGCCATGGGCGACGGCCCGCTGGCCGACGCCTACGACGCGGGGCTGCGCTCCGCGGCCCCTCCGGTGGACGCCGCGACCGGGGCCGCCCTGCGGTTCCTCACCGCCGCCATCGGTGCGCGCTCGGTGGTGGAGATCGGCACGGGCTGTGGGACCTCGGGCATCTGGTTGCTCCGGGGGATGGTGCCGGACGCGATCCTCACCACGGTGGACGTCAACGCCGCCTACCAGGACTACGCGCGCGCGGCGTTCGCCCGTGCCGGGTTCGGGGCCGGCCGCGCCCGACTGATCCGCGGAGCCGCCCTCGACGTCCTGCCCCGGCTCACCGACGGCGGCTACGACATGGTGTCCATCGACGCCGACCAGGCCTCCTACCCCGCCTACCTGGACGAGGCGCTGCGGCTGCTGCGTCCGGGCGGTGTGGTCGCCTTCAACAACGTGATGGTCACCTCCAAGGAGCCGGACGGGCCGCTGCGGGTACCGGACCAGGCGGAGGTCGCGGTGCGCGAGGTGATGCGACGCATGCGCGAGGACGAGGAGTTCATTCCGCTGCTGGTCCCGGTCGGCGAGGGTCTGCTCACCGCCATCCGTCCCTGACGGACCGCGCGACGGGATCGGTTCGGTGCGGCCGACGCCGACGGTCGGGGCGGTCACCCCGGCGTGGCCCGAGGAGCCCCGTGACCACCGGGGCGCACGGCGCCTGCGGGACGCACCGCGCCGGAACGGCGACGGAGCACGAGCACGCGACGGGCCCGGGGCGGAACACGTCCACCCCGGGCCCGTCGAAAAGCGCGTGACTACCTGTGGGCGAGCCAGCGCAACAGGGTGCGGGTGGCGAAGGCCGTCCCGCCCTTGCTGAGCAGGCCGCTCTCCTTCATGGACCGGCCCGGGCCGGCGATGTCCAGGTGGGCCCAGGGCAGACCGCCGGTGAACTCGCGCAGGAACAGCGCGGCGTCCGTGGCGCCCGCCGGGCCGAACTCCTTGCGGGTGCCGATGTTGGCGAGGTCGGCCACCCGGGAGCGCGTGGTCGGCACGTACTCCTCGGTGAGGGGCATCCGCCACAGCGGCTCCCCGGAGGCCTCACCGGCGTCGATGAGCTCGGCGGCGACCGCGTCGTCGGTGCTGTAGAGCGCACCCATGCCGGTGCCCAGGGCCACCTTGGCGGCGCCGGTCAGGGTGGCCACGTCCACGATGAGGTCCGGCTCCAGCTCGGAGACGGCGTACCCCATGGCGTCAGCCAGGACCAGGCGGCCCTCGGCGTCGGAGTTGAGCACCTCGACGGTCGTGCCGGAGTAGGTGGTGAGCACGTCACCGATCCGGGTGGCGTCACCGGAGAAGGCGTTCTCGGCGAGCGGCAGCAGGCCGGTGACCTTCATCCGCGCGCCGACGGACGCCAGGGCGGACAGCACCGCCAGGACGATGGCCGAACCGCTCATGTCGGTCTTCATCAGCGACATGTTGTCGTTGGGCTTGAGCGAGAGGCCACCGGTGTCGAAGGTGATGCCCTTGCCGACCAGGACCACGTGACCGGTGGGGTCCTCGGGGGTGTAGGTCAGTTGGACCAGGCGGGGCGGCCTGGACGAACCCTGGCCGACGGCGAGGATCGCGCCGAACCCCTCGTCGCGCAGGTCGGTCTCGTCCCAGACGCGGAGGGCGAGCCCACGGTCGTCGGAGGTCTCCCGAGCGCGGGTGGCCATCCACTCGGGGTCCTTGACCAGGGACGGGGTGTTGATCAGGTCCCGGGCCAAGGCGGTGGCGGCCGCCAGGTGGGAGCCCAGGGCGAGGGCGTCGGCGATGCCGTCGGTGTCGCCGACCACGTCGATCCGCGCGGGCGGGCGTCGGTCCTCGGTGGGCTCGGAGGACTTCAGGGTGAACGTGTAGGAGGCGAGAAGCGCGCCCTCGGCCAGGGCCGTGGCGGCCTCCGCCTCACCGCCCGACCAGGCCAGGGCGACACGTTCCCGGCCCCGGGCGGCCCGGGCGAGGGCGGCGCCGGCCTTCCGGAGCTCGGCGGGGGTACCCGATCCGACTCCGAGAAGGGCCAGGCGGACCAGGCCCCCGTCCCGGGTCACCGGGAACTGGGAGAACTCACCGGCCGTGCCGGTGAGCGCGTAATGAGCGAACAGGTCGGTGAGCGCGGCCGGAAGGGCCGCCGCGAGTCCGCTGTCGGCGACCCCCTCGACGACCTCCGGACCTTCCTCACCCGCGAGAACGGGCAGGACCAGCAGGTCCGCGGTGGATTCGGCGAGGGTCCCCGTCAGGGGGTGGATCTCCGTGGCGAAGGGCACAGGCCGCTCACAATCGTTCGCTCATCATGGGAGGTGTGGAACCTCGGGGGTCATCAGGGCGTTCCGGCCCAGGTGGGGGACGAGTCGGGTGTCGGACCTATCCGACGACGCCCTGCAGTGCCTCCCGGAGTTCGGTCGCCTCATCGGGCGTCAGCTCGACGACCAGACGGCCTCCGCCCTCGAGCGGGACCCGCATGATGATGCCGCGACCCTCCTTGGTGACCTCCATCGGCCCGTCACTGGTCCTCGGCTTCATCGCCGCCATGCCATTCCCCTTTCTAGGTGTTCCTCGCAGCCGGAGCCGACACACGGCACCGGCGCCGATCCACGCGTGGGTCCGGGCTCCGCAACCGTGGGCCGGTTCCGGGTGACTCGCGCCCATGTGGCTTAAGGGACGTGAATCACTCTTCACCCATTATCTCGGAGGTCGACCCCGCTGTGTGCGTCGGGCGAGGGCCGGATCACCGACATGGGCGTCCGATCACGAGGAAGCTTTGATCACTAAGGTTATATCGATCCCGGCCGAAACCCGCTCGAAGCGCGAACGTCCCGCTCGTCTCCTGCCCCGGACCGACGGGTCGAATCCGCCGTCGATCGGGTGCCCGTGACCGGGTATCACCTGCGGTCTCGCGTCGATCGGGGACTCAGTCGAGGGTCCCGGTGGAGACCATGCGGGTTCCCTCCCGGGTGATCGAGGCCCACTCGGCGTTGAGCCCCGCACCGGAGGCCGGCCACAGGGTCAGTTCCGCCTCGTCGACACACCGATCCTCGGGGTCGGAGGTCTCGGTGTAGGTGTACACCAGCCGGTCCCCGTCGCGGGCCGACAGTTCCAGGGTCCCCGAGCAGGTGAAGGTGGTCCAGGCGGTGCTGCCGCGCTCGGCGCCTTCGTCGATCCGCACCTCGGCGTCCCACTCGGCGACCGGATCGCCCTCGGTGTTCACCTGGTGCATCCGGCCCGACCAGGCCCCCTCGAACTCGCCCGGTTCGGAGGTGGCCGTGACCGGCGCCTGGTCGGAGTCGTCCAGGTAGAACCAGGCGGCGGCCGCGCCGCCACCCGCCAACAGGAGCACGAAGGCCGCGGCGCCCAGGCGGGCCAGCAGGCGACGGCGCCTGCCGGAGTGCCGGGTCGAGCGGGGCGGCGGCCACAGGGAGAGTTCACGCACCGGGGTGGAGGAATCCCCGGGCTCGTCCTCGGTGCCCGCCCTGAGTTCGGCTGTTGTGTCCATCCTCGCCATCCTCACGATGGTCCACCCGTTCCGTCGGAACGGGGGTACGCATGTACAGCGAAAGAGAATAGAGCACACGAACCACCCCCAAAGGACCGCGCGGGGCGGATCGGATGTGATGCAGGGCATAGGGGTCGGGTCACGCCACGAGGGCGGCCAGGCCCCGGCGCTGGTGTGCCTCTCCCGCTTTCGGGGCCCTACGGAGCCGGTTCAGTCCTGTTCGTCGCGCTTGCCGCCGCCGATGGTGACGTCGTCGTCCCGGGGCGCGTACTCGGCCGGATCCGGGGGCGTGTCGGTGCTCACCGGGTTCGTGTCGGTGCCCTCCGGGGCGGTGTCCGCGGTGTCCCCGTCCTCCTCGGACACCCACGTGTCGGCGTCCGAGGTCTCTGTCGGGCCCTGCGGTGCGTCGTCCGGCATCCACTCCGCCGGCTCCGCCGACTCCTCGATCGGGGCGTCACCGGGCAGGTAGGCGTCCGGGCCCGGACCGGTGCCCTGGGGCACGTACGACGGGTCCAGACGGGCCAGGCGCCACTCCAGGTCCTCGATCCGCTCCTCGCGCTCGCGCAACGTGGCGGTCAGGCGCAACAGCAGCCCGTCGACCGCGCGCACGTGGTACCCCCACAGCGACAACGGCAGGAGCAGCCCGCCGAGATCGCGAGAGCCCACCGGGCGCCCCTCCGGGAGGTCCAGCGGGGGGAAGTCGGCCTCGAACCGGGCGAGCTGACCGCCCTTGCCGAGCACGACGTAGACCACGCCGACGAGGACGGCGAGCGCGGCGACGGCGACCAGAACCATGATGAAGTAGGGCACGGATCCGATCGTGCCACACCCTTCGGCGCCCCAGGGAGCCGCGGTGCGTGGGAGACTCGCCGGGTGTCGAACGAGCCTTTCCACGTCCTGACGCCCGACGCCCTCGGTGGGAGCGGGACCGCCGCCGACCCCGTCGTGGCCGCCGCGATCGACGCCGGCCACCGACCGTCGACGGCGCGGGTCGAGGCACTGGTCGAGGCCGACCGCACGGTCCTGGTGCGCTGCGACCCCGATCCCACGGGACCCGACGCGGACCGTCGGGGGCGCGACGGCGACGCCGGTTCGCCCGCGGCCCCACTCGCGGGGACGGTGCCGGCGGACGCCGCCACGGAAGTGGCCCTGGCCGCGGTCTACGCCTGGGCCGGGGCGCGTGTGTTCGTCACACGGCACCCCGAGCGGGTCCGCCGGGCGCTGGACATGGTCGCGTCGATCCGGGGCGAACGCCCGCCCGCCGCGGTGCGTCGCGGCCTGGTCTGACCCTCCTCACGCGGGAAGGCCCCCGCCGGTCACGAGGGCCTTCCGAAGCGGAGGGGGCCGTTCTCACGCGGAGGGGCCGGGCTCCTCGCGCTCGAACTTGTTCTCGATGTGCACGTGGGACCGCTGGATCGTGGCGACCACGTCGTCGGGATCGTCGGTCACGTGCAGCAGGTCCATGTCCTGCGGAGAGATGAGGTTGTGCTTGAGCAGGGAGGACTCCACCCAGTCGCGCATACCGCCCCAGAAGTCGGTGCCGACCAGCACCACGGGGAAGCGCGTCACCTTCTTGGTCTGGACCAGGGTGATGGCCTCGAACAGCTCGTCCAGGGTGCCGAACCCGCCGGGGAGCACCACGAAGGCCTGCGAGTACTTCACGAACATCGTCTTGCGGACGAAGAAGTACCGGAAGGTGACGCCCATGTCGACGTAGTCGTTGAGCGACTGCTCGAACGGCAGCTCGATGCCGAGCCCGACGGACAGTCCACCCGCCTGCTGGGCCCCCTTGTTGGCGGCCTCCATCATCCCGGGGCCGCCACCGGTGATCGTGGCGTAGCCGGCCTGGGCGAGCTTGGCGCCGACCTCGACGCCCAGGTCGTAGAACTCGGTGTCCGGCTTGATCCGGGCCGACCCGAAGACACTCACGGCGGAGGGCAGTTCGGACAGGAGCCCGAAACCCTCGACGAACTCCGACTGGATGCGCAGGACCCGCCAGGGGTCGGTGTGCACCCAGTCGGAGGGGCCCCTCCGGTCGAGCAGGCGCTGGTCGGTCGTGGTGTCGGGGATCGCGCGGCCGCGATAGGTGAGCGGTCCGGCGCGCCTCACGTGTTCTTCTTGGGTCATGCCCGTAAAGCTATCCGGATGCGGCGGGCTCACACCTGAACCACGCGTGACCGAACGGTGGAGACCGGTGGGCACCCCGGTGCGGGCCTGCGAGAACGCGCTCCCCGGGGGGCTTCAGCGACGGCCGGTGAGCCAGGCCACCATCCGCTCCTCGGCCTCACGGATCCGGGGGATGCTCACGTACTCGTCGCGGGTGTGCGCCAGCATCGGGTCGCCCGGACCGTAGTTGACCGCCGGCACGCCCAGCTCGGAGAAGCGGGAGACGTCCGTCCAACCGAACTTGGCGCGCGCCTCGCCCTCGCCGACGGCGGTGACGAAGGCGGCGGCGGAGGGGTCGTCCAGACCGGGGCGGGCCGGGGCCGCCGAGTCGGTCACGGTCACCTCGAAGTCCGCGAACACCTCGCGCAGGTGCGCCTCGGCGTCGGCCGGGGTCAGGTCGGGGGCGTAACGGTAGTTGACCCGGACCACGCACGCGTCGGGGATGACGTTGCCGGCCACACCGCCCTCGATGAACACCGCGTTGAGGCCCTCGTGGAAGGTCAGACCCTCCACCTCGGGCCGCCGGGGGGTGTAGGCGCGCAGCACGTCCAGGATCTCGCCGGCCTTGTGGACGGCGTTCTCCCCCATCCAGGACCGGGCGCTGTGGGCGCGCTTGCCGGTGGCCTTGACGTCGACCCGCATGGTGCCCTGGCAGCCCCCCTCGATGACCCCGTCGGTGGGCTCCATGAGGATGGCGAAGTCGCCGTGCAGCCACTCGGGGTGGTTGCGGCTGATCCGCAGCAGGCCGTTGCGCGCGGCGTCGACCTCCTCGTTGTCGTAGAAGACGTAGGTGACGTCGTGGACCGGTGCGGCCACGAGGGCGGCCAGCTTCAGCTGGACGGCCACACCCGCCTTCATGTCGGTGGTGCCGCAGCCGTAGAGAAGGTCACCGTCCACGTGCGAGGGGACGTTGTCGACGATGGGCACGGTGTCGAGGTGACCGGCGATCACGACGCGGCGCTCGCGGCCCAGGTCGGTGCGGGCGACCACCGCGTCGCCGTCACGGTCGACGGTGAGGTGGGGCAGGGCGGACAGGGCGCTCTCGACCGCGTCAGCGAGGGCCTTCTCGTCGCCGCTCTCGGAACGGGTGTCCACGAGGGCGGCGGTCAGGTCCGCCACGTCCGAGGTCAGGTCCAGCATGGTGTCGCCCCGTTTCGGTTCGGATGTGGGTACCGGTGCGCGCTCGGGCGTTGCCTCTCCCGTGCGCGACTGGTCGCCACCCTAGAACAGCGGACGCCCCTTCCGGATATCCGGAAGGGGCGTCACGTGTGCCCGGGTGCGGGCGGACCGCGATCCCGAGGCCCGTGGATCGATCCACGGGGGTGTTCCGTTAGGGCGCCGTCGGACCGTGCCCTCCGGAACCCGGGGAGGGTCCGGACGTGGGCCCGCGAGGAAGGAGCCCGCGCACGGCGGGTCCCGAAGGTTCCCGCCGTGCCGCCCGGCGCCCGAGGAGCAGGCGACCTAGGTGTACTGACCTGAGAGGTTAGGTACGCGGGAGGCGGGAGGGCCGCTGTTCGCGGTGTGGAACCGGTGGTGATTGTAGTGGTGCAACCACCCGG
>NZ_QOCZ01000177.1 GCF_018207095.1 Nocardiopsis sp. MG754419
CTCTGCCCCCGCACCGACAACGTCGCCCACGCCCACACCGACCCCTGCTCCTGTGACGCCCCCGGCTCCGGCCACGCCCCCGGCACCGGAACCGGAGCGGTCGGTCGTCTCCCCGTGGAGCCGCCCACCCGAGCCCCCCGCAGAGCACGGGGCCGCGGCCCCGGCGCGGTCGCCCGAGGCGCGTCCCGGTCCGCAGGCCGTCGCCGCGCCGCCCGGCGCGGCGGAGCCCTTCCCGTCGAGCACCTTCGACCCGACCCCCCTCGCCAGGGGCGTGGAGGCGTGGACCGACGCCGTCGAGCAGACCCCGCCGATGGTCGGTGGCTTCGAGGAACGCATCGTGAACGTGCGGGCGGTCCCCACCTCCCTGGTCGGCAGGGCGTTGTTCCGGGTCAGCTTCGGGCGGATCAAGGTCGGGTGAGGTCGCGGGGCACGTCGGGTCGTCCCATCACCCCCTTCCGCCTTGTCGGGTGTGGCCGCTTCCGGCCACCGGCTCGGCGCGGCCGGGTTCATGACCTGGAGTGATCAAGGTGTTCGCGTGTGTCGTGGGCGCTATCTCGGTGACACATGTCGTTGCCGGCCGATAGAAATCCACAGGGGTCGGAATCAGGTTCGCGCTGCGAGCAACCCACCTCACACGCGGTCATTCGAACATCGGCGAGGGAGGCACATGAGGTTCGCGATCGTCCACACCGAGCCTTCGGACCCGTCCCCGGAGCGGACACCACAACCGGCGCGGGTCGAGGCGGGTCCCGTACCCCTGTCGCCCTCGGAGCGGATCACCGCGGCCGGTGAGCGCCTGCACACCCGCGCCGGCCTCGACGTGCTGAGGGCCCACGCCGGCCTGAACCGGTTGCGGCACGCGGTGGAGACCGCCCGCTCCACGAGTGCCCCGGTCGCCGCGTCCTTCCAGGACGCCGAGCCGGAATCGGGGCTGGAGACGTTCCGCCCCGCCGCGTTCGGCGGCCCCTCCCAGGAGGAGAGCGATGAGTGAGTGGTCCATCGACCCCGACCGGGTGAACGGCGTGCTCGCCGAGACCGCCGAGCACCTCGGTGAGGAGGGCGGATCCGGCGGCATGCTCGGGCACATGAACACGATCTCGACCACGGTCGAGTCGCTCAGTGACACCGCCGACAGCCTCCCCATCAGCATCGCGCTGGGCGAGTTCTGCGGACACTACTTCGACGTCATGGGCGGGATGGTCGCCAAGACGTCCAGCGGTCTCACGGGCGCCTCCGACGCCACCACCGCCTACGTCAACGGCGACCTGGAGATGGCCGCCGAGGCGCAGTCCGAGGCCGGGAAGGTCCCCACCGAGTACCACGACGACAACGTCTCCCTGATGTAGAGCCCCTCCGCCTCTCCCACCCGACCGCCACACCACAGTCAGGGGTCCCCCGTGCCTGACCTGTCCACCGTGCTCTCCGGCAGCCCTGCCGACCTCCAGGACTGTGACGGCATCATCGACCCGTCGGTGTTCCCCATCCCGACCGCCGACCACGTCCACCTCGCGGACCTGGCGTTGGACCTGCGCCAGGCGGGGGCGGCGATGGCGCAGACCGGTGAGGACACCATCGCCTCCTGGGGCGGACTCGCCGGTTGCTACACCGCGCCCGAGAGCGAGGTGCTCCTCGGCGCGCTGGACCCGATCGCGGGGGACGGGGAGGACGTCGAGTCCGGCGCGGCCCAGGCCGCCGACGCCCTGGCGGACTTCGCCGAGGAACTCCGTCTGATCAAGGGGGACTGGCATGAACTCAAGCTGCGTGCCGAGACCTTCCGTGAGAGCGTCATCGACGACCCGGAGTGGGACAAGGCGGACCACCTGCTCACCAACAAGAGCAGCAACGTAGAGAAGAGCAACGAGCTCAAGGCCGAAGCCGAGCGGCTGGTCCGCAGGTACGAGAAGGCCCAACGGGACTGTGCCAACGCCATCAACGCGGGGATCTCCGGTCGCACCAGGTTCTTCAGCTCGTTCGAGGCCGAGGCCGTGGGCAACCTGGGTCCCAACGCCTTCGTCTTCGACACGGTCCACGCACACACCGACATCCCCTCACAGTGGGGTGCGGACGCCTCCGCCGACCAGTTCTGGTACCAGGACGCCTGGGACGCCACGTGGGACTTCGGGACCGGAGTCGTCGAGGGCGCCGGTGGGATGGTGGGCGCGTACTCCTCCGAGGGATGGCTGGCCCAGTCCTGGGGTGACTCGCTCAAGGAGTACCACTGGGACAACCTCACGGCGGCGGCCTCCCTGGTGGGGATGTACGACGCCGAGACGGACTCGCTGGGGTGGGCGGGCAAGGAGACCATCGGGGAGGCGTGGAAGGAGCTGGCCCACTCGATCGTGCCCTGGACCGAGTGGGACGACCGTCCGGGGTACGTGATCGGTACCGCCGTGCTCAACATCGGCGTCACCGCGGTGGGAGTGGCCCTGACGGCGACGGGCGTGGGCGCGGCGGTGGGGGTGCCACTGCTCGCCTGGCGTGGCATGTCCATGCTGGACGGCATGGGCAACACGGGCCGAGGTGGCTCCGGGGCCGATGTGGATCTGCCCCCGCTGCCGAACCTTCCCGAGTCCGTCGGACAGGGTGCCCCGGTCGTCCGTCTGGACGCCAAGGACCTGGAGGCCATGGGGCTGAGCCCGGCGCAGATCGCCGAGATCGAGGCCGACCTGCGCCGGGTCATGGACGAGCAGGGCTCGGCCTCCGGAGGCGACGGAGGTTCCGGGACGCCCCAGGACCCCACGGTGCGCGAGACGAGGGCCTTCGACGACATCGCGGGACACCCGGAGAACGTGGCCCTGGCGGACCGGGTTCGCGCGGAGAACCAGCGCGGTATGGCGGACGGGGACCAGGCGGCGAAGGCCGGCACGTCGCGCGCCCCGGCCTCGGACGAGGGCACCTGGACCGCGAACGAATTGTTCGACGGGCCCGACGGCGCGCGTTCCCCCGTGCCGGTGGGGTCCGGTGGTCGTGACGGGGATTCCGCGTCGGCGAGCGTCACCCCGGCCCCGCCTCCGGTCACCGCGAACGCCACCGACATCGGCGGCGGTGGCCGTTCCCCGGGCAACGAGGTCGCCGGCGCTCGCGATGATCGCGGCGCGGACCTCGCCGACCGCAACCCCACCGCCACCAACCAGGACCCCGGCACATCGTCTCCCAGGGACCACGACTCCTCGGCCCCTGGTCAGGCGAACGGCACCTGGAGTGGTGGTCAAGGGTCGAATGCTGATTCCACATCCGGTGGTGGTGCACAGACCGGCAACGGTGGTCAGGGTGGCTCTGGCGGACCGAACACACATCATCAGCAACCTGTGACCGCCGAGTGGAGTAAAACCAGGGTGGTGGAAGAGAGAGGCCCCATCGGTCCAGGGGTCAACGAAGGAGCAAAGCCGACTCGACCTGAGCATGAGCTGAAAACAGAGACGGTGAAGGGGGAACAAGCACCGAAGCCGAAGGAGAGATTCGGTGACGGGAAGGATCTTTCTCCGAACACGAGTTACTCGGTATACGACACCGAAGGGAAGTATAGGGGAAAATATGTCACCGACGAAAACGGAGACATCAGGAAGATCCATGTCGATGCCCACTATTCTAAAGATCGACACCCGGAGTTCATGAATCCACGGCCGAACGCCGAGTATCACGTTAAAACCAAAAATTCGCTCCATGTCTATGAGACGAACTCAAACGGAAGAAATCTCACTTCGGAAGGGCAGTTCACTCGTGACTCGTCGCCACGGATAAGCAAGGAAGAGAGGGCCGTCACAGATGCGGCGAAAGATTACTATAAAGCTTACAATAAAATTCTCCAAGAGGATTTCCTTAACAATCCCGAGAAATATTCCGGACTGGATAGGGCTCCGCAGTTCGAGGCCACCACCTGGCACGGCGGGCATGTCGTTGGAATCGGGGAATTCGGGGGAATTCCTGAACGGCTGAATCAAGTTGCCATGATTGACCATGTGAATACTCATTCAAAGAATGACTGGGCCCTGGGAAATTCTTACCGAAACTTCGAGATGTCTATGTTTGATGTTCTTGAGGGTGATTTCGAAGCCATCTCTAAAAGAAGTGACGATTCATTTTATCGAAATCAATTGGACGCTTGGGAGTACGCTTACAGTCAAGGTCCACCGCCACCCGTGATTCGAGCTAAAGTGAGTCAAATCTACGATCCCAGTCTCCCGGATTTTGAGATCAAGGGGAAAAACGGGATGCCGGTGAAGATACTTGACGCCCCTCCTAGTGCGATCTATGTCGAGTACTCTATCAATGGAGTAGTCCAGCAAAGTATCGAACTAGCCAACTTGCCAGACATGAAATAGAGGAATTAATGTACGGATATAAAAAAGGCTGGATGGGTCCGGTTGAAGAGCAAGAATCCATCTCGGAAATCGCCTCATCCTTGGCTTCGCTACTGCCGGAAGAGTGGAAGTCTGCGGATTATCTGATTATGGCCGTTGGTGCATACTCGGTGTCCCAGCTCAGGATGGAGGATGTCAATGGTGAGACTATTCACGTGAGTCTGCCCGCTGCAATTCTCGTGAATGTCAAAACTCTTCGCTCCGGCATGTACAAATCGAATGAAGGCACCTGGTTCACTTGGAGCTTGAAACTTTGGGCGGAGGGAAAATTCAGGTCATCGTTCGACTACGATAATCCTCCGCCTTTCTTGATTCAGCCGGGATTGGGTGAATATCGTAGAGAAGTGCAGCTCTTTCCGCGTAGCCCTGAGTTTATTCCCGAATGGCTGCAAGAGAAGCTCGATGAGATAGATCGAAGGCTGCGGTGACTCCTCTTCCTGGTAGTACGTGAGCTTTCAAGGTGGGGAGAAAAGTTAGGAATCGAGCACAATAATTTGCGCTTGAGGATGGTTGATTTTGGGGCATATGGCTTCTCTTTGTGCCCCAACGTACGTTCCACCTGCGGGAGGAGCCAGACCAGGTGATCGAGCGCTCGGCCATGTACCGGTGAAGCCCCAGGCGTTGGGAGGACTCGATCCAGCTGCGAGCCAAGCGCACCCCGATGCCGCGTTCGTGCGGCCAGTTGTGCCGCGCCCGGGAGTGGTAGGACTTGCCACCGTGGAGTTTGGACGGATGCCGCCGCCGGGGCCTCGTCGCGGTCACACCGCAGGGACTGTCCTTATCAGGGCTTTGAGCGCGGCGCCGTCGTTGACATTGGCCGCGGAGATCGCGTAGCTCAGCGGCAGGCCCTGGTTGTCGCACAGCAGTTGGAGCCTGGAGCCGCCCTTGCCCCATCGGTGGGATTGTGCCCCGTGCTCTCCCCTGTCTTGGCGCGGATCGACTGGGATCCCACAGTGTCGCGGTTGAGGCTTGAACAGACCGTCGGGTTGTTACTAGGAACAGCCGGGGGCCTGGACGAACAGCATGGTGCCCGGTACGGCTCTCTGGTCGGCTCGGGGCGGCCGGTCTTCGGGGCCGGTGGCAGTAGGGGCCGGACGATTGCCCAGAGCCCATCGAACGACGTATCACTCACAAAGTCTGATCATGCTCAACGGGGATACTTCGAAGTGCTTTTGAGATGGGCTCTGGTGCGAGTTTTGAATAACGGAGTACAAGGATGGTATCGGTCCACCGAATCGAGCGTCACGGTAGAATTGAAGTACGCCCCCTGTGTGTTCCGGTATCATTATGACGTACGCGTCTCATTCCCGGCGCCAAAGATCAGTGAGCTGCCCGTGGGTAATCCAAATTAACTATATCGCGGCATATAGGAAGAATTTAGGAGATCTTCAATAAGCATCCCCACTGATGAACAGCTCGGTGTGATCTGTAAATTCTTCAAAACCTTCATGCATCAAGATTGGACAATTTCCGGAGAGACTCTCGAAGAGGTGTTTGAGAGCATCGAAGGTTTTCAAGAAATGAGAGGAGGAATAAGGCAAGGTGCTCGGGCGTTAGTGGAGTCAGAACTCACTGACCAGCAGCTGGATGAGATTATTTTCGGCCAATGGGGTTCTGGTTATGAGCCAGAAGTCGAGGATTTTGGAAATTGGAGATCCGCGCTCGAGGAAATCATCAGGCTTTGCGATAAATATGATGCGCTAGAAGGGCGTTAGTTTTATAATAATAATTCGACGTTCAGGTTTCCCGCCATTGTGAGATAATCCGATTCCTCGGATGATTTCGCAGGATAATTGCCCCAATGGAAGTCAAGTGGGTGAGATCGATTCCGACGTCATGGATCACGTGGACGAGGCGTCGGCCGTTTTGGAAGTTCGCGGTTTCACTGGGAAAATATGGAACGAAGAGGATTCTTGGGCATGGCGCGTGATACCCCTACCCTCAGCGCCGGGGGAAGCACCCGACGGTGTGGCCTGGTGGCAAGCCAAGGAGCTCCCCCAATTGGCCCCTGGCGGCCAAGGCGTTCTTCATTTTCACGGTGTCCCCTATAGCGGGGAGTCCTTAACGTGGGATGCAGAGGGTCGTTTAGTGGTGCGAACCTTCCTGGAAGGGGTGGAGGACGACCCCTTCACTGTGTGCTCTGTGAGCAAGAAGATCATCATGCTGGGGGTCCGGCGCTCCCCTCATGGGCCGGTGGGACCTTGGCACGAATGGGACGAGCAGGGTCGCCTGCTTCGGGAAACCATCTACGACGCGCTGGGCAACAGGATCATTCACCGCGAACTCGATGAAGACCAGAACATCATCCGGCAAGAGCACTTCGAGCCCGCTGCACTTCTGACCGACGCGCGAACAGGTGAGCAACGCCCCGCCCCTTGGCTGTGGTCTCTGCATGGCAAAGCTGCGTCTACCAGGGCCTGGATGGTCGGGTCGGACCAGGTTTGGGTTCGTGCGTCGATGCTGAGGAGCGTCGCCACCTTCGCGCACGATCTCCGGGCCTTCCCGGTTTTCATGGAGAGTGGCACGGGAGGTCGGGCGATCGAGCATGATCTGGCTCTCTCAGACAGGAATGACTTGCCTCGGCCCCGTTGATTTCATCTGCCAGGAGAAGCGCTCCTTTGCACCTTTCCGTTCAACCGCCCGCAATCTACTGGCGAGAGGCGCCCAGGGTAAGTACGACCATCGAACTTTTATTTGTACATGCTTCTCTGATTCCTTGTGGCTCCAGCGGGAGGAGATGAACGGAGAAAATTAACCGTTGTCCTTAAGCTGATCAACAGTCCAGATGTTCCGCATATTATCGAAAGAAGGTAAGAATGGCGAGCAAGTTCGAGATTCTTGCACGACGTATTCAGAGTATTACCTGGGAGGCTGACTGCTTAAAGGAGAAGTCGCAAGTCAGACTTGTTCAGGAGTACCTGAGGCGTACGGCGATCTGGATGCAGGAATTCGGCAGAAAAAATTGGCCATTTAGTGACGTCGCTTGGTTTATCGACCCAGGCGTCAGAGTTCCAGATGAGGAGCTTGACCGAATTCTTGTGGGAATTTCTCATGGGGGAACCTACTATAGTGGCAAAACTTTGGAGTGGTCGCTACATTTTGCTTACCTCCAAGATGAGAAGAGTATCCAATATGATCTTCCGGATCCGTATGAGCCGCTGATTCGAGTTTACGAAAGAGGTGACTCTATCAACTACATCACCCCAGGATTCATCGAAGTCGGGCGGACGCTTATGCCGAAGGGTAAACTGGAAGGGTATGCCCAACTAAAACCGCTGCTCGATACTTCCGAATAGGCCCTCAGGTGGATCGATGATGGCGATTGATCTGGAAGTTGTTTGTGAGTGTTTTTGAGAGTCCTGTATTTCGCTTTCCTGGTGTGCCTAATTTTAGGTCCTCGGCAAAGTAAATATGAAATACCAGAGAGCGATGGATCGAGAATTCCGAATCTAGGGTCAGTGTGAACTTTGAATCGACCAATCTGAGTGAGGCTCGTCTCTTCTTTAATAATTATCTTCATCAAGATTGGGATATTGATGGAAGTACGCTTGAGGAGGTGTTTGATAATAATGACGGTTTGGGAAGTCTGAAAGAGGGCCTCCGGCGAGGATCTCAGGAGTTGATAGATTCTGATTGCAGCGACAGGGAACTGGCTCAACTTTTCCTTGGTGATTGGACTTCTGGTTACGAGCCAGAGCACGGGGGATATGACAACTGGCGCGACGTGCTCAGGGAGATTATCAGGCTCTGTGACAAGTATATGGAACTGGAGAAGTGACCTTCTATGCAACTGAGCTCCCTGGGCTAGGATTCGGTCTTCCTTTGGAGTGGACTTGCTGGGTTTCAGAAAAGGCTGGATGGGTCCCATTGAAGAGCAAGAGGCGATTGCGGAAATCGCCTCGATCTTGGCGGGATAATTGCCAATCGGTTGGAGGTCCGCAGAGTTCTTCATTATGGCGGTCGGTGCTTATTCCATTGCACAGCTTGAGGTGGAGAATGAAACCGGAGATGTCCATAATGTCAGCCTGCCCACGGCGATCATTATGCACTCGCAGACACTTCGATCGGGTATGTTCAAGATCGAGCAGGGTGCCTGGTTCACATGGGAACTGAAGCTGTGGGCAGATGGAAGGTTCAGATCGTCATTTGACTACGATAACCCTCCCCCCCCTTCTCGATCGAGCCTGGGATGGGTGAATATCGTCGCGAAGTGCAACTCTTTCCGCGGAGTCCTGAGTTCACTCCAGAGTGGCTGCAAGAGAAGCTCGATGAGATAGATCGAAGGCTGCGGTGACTCCTCTTCCCGGAAGTCGTCGAGCCGTTCCGAGGCAGATCGTCAGGCTCTGTGACGTGTACGAGGAGTCTGCGAGGTGATCCCCTCCTGCGAGTCCGTGTGGGCGGGGCCGGCTTTGACGGGTGGGCCCGCTAGCGTGGCCAGGGTCTGCAACGCCCCCTTCGCCGAGGAGTCCCCGGTTGAGCCGTGACGTCATCGCCCTGTTGCCGGAGAACCCGGGGCGCCGTTCGCTTCTGGAAGCCCTGGCCGCGGCCGATCCGGCACTGCGCATCCGGCTGGTCGCCGAGGGGACTCTGGTGGAGTTGCGCGACGACGACGGGCGGCTGCTGCTCGCCGTGCAGTCCGGACAACGGCTGGCCACCGCCTCCGAGGTCGACCGGCTGCTGGGGGAGGACCTGACCGACGACCTGCCCGCGCAACCCCTGTGGGTGGAAGCGCGTGGAGCCGAGGTCGAGGACGTGGCCACCCGAGATCTGGCCCGGCGGTTCGCCGAGGCACTGGTCGAGCGGCACGGCGGCGTGGTGTGGGAGGCGGAACCCCGATTGACGCGGGACGCGCCTCTGCTCGGGGCCACCGACCACCCGGCGGTGAGCGCGGTGACCGAGAAGAACGCGGTCCTGGTGCAGGACCGTCCGGTGGTGCCGTTGTCCAACTGGGTGGTGGACGCCCTGGCCAGGTACGGCCGCGAGGGCCTGGGGCTGCAGATGGTCACCCCGTCGAGCTCCACCATCACCCACGCGCTGCGCGGACTACTGGCCGAGCCGAACGCGACGTGGGTGGTGCGGACCGCCGGTGGTCACCACTACGACGGGTTCAACGGGCTGCCGCTGGTGTGGCGGGAGAACGTGGGGTACGTCGCGGACCCGCGGGCGCGTACCGAGGAGGGACCGCACGCGGACTTCCGCGCACGTGAGGAATATGTCACCGGCTCCCTGCTCCACGTGGACCTTCAGGTGGACCACCCGGCCTTCGACGAGTTGGAGCTCGGCGAGGTGGTGGAACTCCTCTCCACCCGGTTGGCCGGTGCGCCGCCATCGGTGTGGGGTGTGGCCGAACCGCTCGCCCAGGAGTGGGACACGGGGCGGCTCACCGCGTTGGCACGCGGCCGGGCGCCGGGGGAGACCACGGTGCTCTTCCACGGGCCGCACGGTGCGGAGCCGACCTTCAGCGGACGATGGCGGGCCGCGCGGACCGCTTCGGGTGTGCGCGAGCACGTGCGGTTCACCGTCGGGTCGGAGGGGCAACCGGACCTGGACGCTTTGGAGCCGTTGGTGCGCGCGTTGGCCGAGCAGGACGGGTTGCGCTCCATGACCGTGCGGCGTGCGATGGGCCGTGCCGACCTGACCCAGCCGCCACGTTGGGCGGGGGTTCCGGTCCCGGTCGGACTGGCGGTGGGCGCCGAGGGCGTGAACGCGGTGGGCAAGGCGACGGCGTTGGCCGCCCCGGTCAAGGGCAGGGCGTTCGGTCCGCCGATGACCCCGGTGGTCTGGTACCGGATCGGTGACGGGGCGGAACCGGACGGGTGGACGCGTTTCAAGGCCTTGATGCGGCACCTGCGTCCGCCGTCCCCCTCACGTCGCTGATCCGCGGCGACCTCGTCCACCTGGGCCGATACCACCGGGCGCCGCTGCCCGCCCGCCCCGCACGCACCACGC
>NZ_QOCZ01000178.1 GCF_018207095.1 Nocardiopsis sp. MG754419
CACCCAGGCGGAGGGCTCCATGAGCAAGCTCTACGCCTCCGAAGCCGCCACGTTCGTCACCCAGAACGCGCTACGCATCCTCGGCGGCAACGGCTACACCCGCGACTACCCGGTGGAGCGCTGGCACCGCGACGCCACCATCTACACGATCTTCGAGGGTGCCAGCGAGATCCAGAGGCTCATCATCGGTCGCACCATCACCGGCCTGCCCGTGCGGTAGCACCGCCGGAGTCGTCGGGCGCGCGAGCGTCGCACCACTCGGGTGGGGCGCCGCTCGCGCGCGACGCCCAGGGGGCACCGTTCATACGGGGCGGGCGACCGTGACGATCTCCCGGCTCGCGTCGGTGAGCGGCCCCCGCCCACCGTCCCCGAAACGCGCGTGCACCCTGAACCCGGTCGCCGTCAGGAGACGGTCGATCTCCTCGACCCCGGTGAACCGCAGGACACCCCGGTCCACCCGCACGGGAGCGCCGTCACGATCCGCGATGGTCTCGGTCAAGGTGACGACCCCTCCCTCCACCGACTCCACCCGGTGTTCCACCCGCAGCGCACGGCCGTGGTGATCGACCACCTCGGTCGCGTGGTCCGGGGTCCACCGCTCCCAGGCCCGCGCCCGCGGGTCGCGGGTACCGAACACGAGGCGGCCGTCCTCGCGCAGGGCGGTGCGGACCGCGGTGAGCGCCGCGTGCTGCGCGGCATCGGTGACGAACTGCTGGAACACGTTGCCCGCCATCGAGGCCAGAGCGAACTCCCCGCGGAAGCCCATGTCCTCGGCCCGGCCCTGGCACCACTCCACGTCCCGCCGGGTCCGGGCCCGGCCGAGCGCGGTGACGTCGGGGTCCACCCCGCACAGACGCCCGGTGTGCCCCTCCCGCCGGGCCCGGTGCAGCAGTGCACCGGTGCCGCGGCCCACGTCCAGAACGGAGTCGGCGGCCATGACGTGAGGGAGGCAGGGGTCGTCACCGGCGACCCGGGGGTCGAGCACGTCGCAGAGCGCGGCGAGATCCTCGTCGGAGTACACACCGGCCACGGTCGCCGATCCGCTCCCTCCCCGCAACGGGGTTCCGTGCGACGGAGGCCTCCCATGCCCCACACACCCCCACCGCCTCGGAGATTAAGCGAGACCTTAGGTCGGCGTTGACCGGCGCGACCCTCGGGTGTGCACTACCTCACACACAAGGCGAAGGAGTGCGCATGCAGGTCCCGGCACCGTTCGAATACGAACGCGCGACCAGCGTGGACCACGCGATCGGCCTGTTGGACCGGTTGGGCGAGTCGGCACGGTTGGTGGCGGGCGGCCACAGTCTGCTCCCGATGATGAAGCTCCGGCTCACCGATCTGGAGTACCTGATCGACATCAACGGGCTCCACGACGAGCTCGGGTACATCCGGGTCACCTCCGACGAGGTCCGGATCGGTGCCATGACCCGGCACCGGGAGCTGCTGGAGTCGGCCGAGCTGGCGGAGGTCTTCCCGGTCTTCGCCGAGGCGGAGAGGGTCATCGCCGACCCCTTGGTGCGCAACCGCGGAACGCTGGGCGGTTCGCTGTGCCAGGCCGATCCCTCCGAGGACCTGTCCGCGGTGTGCGGGGCACTGGACGCGGTCTGTGTCCTGCGAGGGCCGGGAGGAGGGCGCACGGTCCCCATGACCGCGTTCCACCTCGGCCCCTACGAGACGGCGCTCGGCCCCGGCGAGATGCTCGTGGAGGTGCGCCTGCCCGTGCGCCCCGGGGGGTCGAGCGCCTTCGAGAAGGTCGAGCGCCGCGCCGGCGACTGGGCGGTGGCCGCCGTGGCCGCCGCCGTGTGGCTGGAGGACGGCCGGTGCACCGACGCCGGGCTGGGGCTGACCGCCGTGGGCCCGCACACCGTGCGGGTCGACGGGATCGCGGAGGCGCTGCGCGGCCGGGAGCCCTCGGAGGACCTGTACGCACGGGCGGGCGCGATCGCCGCAGCGGCCTGTGATCCCACCACCGACGGTCGGGGCGGCGCCGAGTACAAACGTCACCTCGTCGAGGAACTCACCCGACGCGCGCTGCGGCGCGCCTTCGTCCGGACCGGGAGGCCCTGATCATGCGCGTCACCATGACCGTCAACGGTGCGGAGGTCACCAGGGAGATCGAGAGCCGGCTGCTGCTCGTGCACTTCCTGCGGGACCACCTGGAACTGACCGGCACCCACTGGGGGTGCGACACCAGCAACTGCGGCACGTGCGCGGTGTGGCTGGACGGCGAGCCCGTCAAGTCCTGCACCGTGCTGGCGGCGATGGCCGGGGGCCGGGAGGTCCGCACCGTCGAGGGGCTCGCCGAGGGCGACGAGCTCGACCCGGTGCAGCGGGGGTTCATCGAGTGCCACGGCCTCCAGTGCGGGTTCTGCACCCCGGGGATGATGATGACCTCCCGAGCCCTGCTGGACCGCAACCCCGACCCGTCCGAGGAGGAGATCCGCGAGGCGATCTCCGGACAGATCTGTCGCTGCACCGGCTACGCCACGATCGTGCGGTCGGTGCGCTGGGCGGCCGAACACGAGGCGAACGGATGTCCCGCCCACCCCGGTGGGACCGACGCCGCCGAGGCCCCGACCCGGGAGGAGGTCCGATGACCGCCGTGCACGACGACAAACCCCTCGGGCACGGACGGATGCTCCGCAAGGAGGACCCCCGTTTCGTGCGCGGGCGTGGCCGGTACGTGGACGACGTCCGGCTCCCCGGCATGCTGCACCTGGCGATCCTGCGCTCACCGGTGGCGCACGCCCGCATCGTGTCGGTGGACACCGCCGCCGCCGAGGCCCACCCGAAGGTCCGGGCCGTGGTGACCGGCGCCGGGCTCGCCGAGCAGGGACTGGCGTGGATGCCGACCCTGTCCAACGACGTACAGGCGGTCCTGGCCACGGACAAGGTCCGTTTCCAGGGTCAGGAGGTCGCCTTCGTGGTGGCCGAGGACCACTACGCTGCGCGCGACGCCCTGGAACTCATCGACGTCGAGTACGACGTGCTCGACCCGGTCGTGGACGCCCGCACCGCCCTGGCTGAGGGCGCCCCGGTCATCCGCGACGATCTGGAGGGCAAGTCGGACAACCACGTCTTCGACTGGGAGACCGGCGACGAGGCCGCGACGGAGGCGGTGTTCGCCCGGGCCGACGTGGTGGTCACCGAGGACATCGTGTACCCGCGGGTGCACCCCTCCCCCATGGAGACGTGCGGCGCGGTCGCCGACTTCGACCCGGTGGAGGGTCGGCTGACGCTGTGGTCCACCACCCAGGCACCGCACGCCCACCGCACCCTGTACGCGATGGTGGCGGGGCTGCCCGAGCACAAGATCAGGGTGATCTCCCCCGACATCGGCGGCGGGTTCGGCAACAAGGTGCCGATCTACCCCGGGTACGTGTGCGCGATCGTGGCGTCCCTGGTGGTGGGAAAACCGGTGAAGTGGATGGAGGACCGCTCCGAGAACCTCATCAGCACCGGCTTCGCCCGCGACTACGTCATGCGCGGGGAGATCGCGGCCACACGGGACGGCCGCATCCTGGGCATCCGCACCAACGTGCTCGCCGACCACGGGGCGTTCAACGCCCAGGCGGCGCCGAGCAAGTACCCGGCCGGCTTCTTCGGGGTGTTCACCGGCAGCTACGACATCGAGGCCGCGCACGCCAGGATGACGGCGGTGTACACCAACAAGGCGCCGGGCGGGGTGGCCTACGCCTGTTCCTTCCGCATCACCGAGGCCGTGTACCTGGTCGAGCGGATCGTGGACTGTCTGGCCCACGAACTGGAGATGGACCCGGTGGAGCTGCGGTCCAGGAACCTCATCCGGCCGGAGCAGTTCCCGTACACCACCAAGACCGGGTGGGTGTACGACTCGGGGGACTACGAGCCGACGCTGCGTGAGGCGATGCGCATAGCGGGCTACGACGCGCTGCGCGAGGAGCAGGCCGAGAAGCGCGCCCGGGGCGAACTGATGGGCATCGGGGTGTCGTTCTTCACCGAGGCGGTCGGCGCGGGCCCGCGCAAGAACATGGACATCCTGGGTCTGGGCATGGCCGACGGGTGCGAACTGCGGGTGCACCCCACCGGCAAGGCCGTGGTGCGGCTGTCGGTGCAGTCCCAGGGCCAGGGGCACGAGACGACCTTCGCGCAGATCGTCGCCGAGGAGATCGGTATCCCGCCGGACGACATCGACGTCGTGCACGGCGACACCGACAACACCCCGTTCGGACTCGGCACCTACGGCAGCCGTTCCACGCCGGTGTCGGGCGCGGCCGCCGTCATGGTGGCGCGCAAGGTCCGGGACAAGGCCAGGATCATCGCCTCCGGCATGTTGGAGGCCTCGGTCGCGGACCTGGAGTGGACCAAGGGAGCGTTCGCGGTCAAGGGCGACCCGGAGCGGTCGGTGACCATCCAGGAGGTCGCCCTGCGCGCCCACGGCGCGGGCGACCTGCCCGACGGCATCGAGGGCGGCCTGGAGGCGCAGGTCTGCTACAACCCGGAGAACCTCACCTACCCGCACGGCGCGTACGTGTGCGTCGTGGACGTCGACCCGGGAACGGCGCAGGTCAAGGTACGCCGGTTCGTGGCGGTGGACGACTGCGGCACCCGCATCAACCCCATGATCATCGAGGGCCAGGTGCACGGCGGGCTGGCCGACGGGGTCGGGATGGCGTTGATGGAGATGATCTCCTTCGACGAGGACGGCAACTGTCTGGGCGGTTCCTTCATGGACTACCTGCTGCCCACGGCGTTGGAGGTCCCCGACTGGGAGACCGGGTACACGGTGACGCCGTCACCGCACCACCCGATCGGCGCGAAGGGCGTGGGCGAGTCGGCGACGGTGGGTTCACCGCCGGCCGTGGTCAACGCCGTGGTGGACGCGCTGAAGCCGTTCGGGGTGCGCCACGCCGACATGCCGCTCACCCCGTCGCGGGTGTGGGACGCCATGCGCGGCCGGGCCCGACCCCCGTTCTGACCAGCGCACGGACCCGACCAGGGTGGTGTCCGCCGGAGCCCGGAGGACACCACCGCGTACCGATGACAGCAGGATCGAGGAAGGGGTGGGCCACGCGATGGCCGCCGTAGACCTGTCCGGCCGCGGCCGTGAGCTGCTCGCCGGCAGGGTGCCGTTCGTCGAGGCGACCGTGGTGCGGGCGCAGGTGCCCGCCTCGGCGCGACCGGGAGACGGGGCGATCGTCCTCCCGGACGGTTCCATCGAGGGTTTCGTGGGCGGCCAGTGCGCCCAGGGGTCGGTGCGCGCCGCCGCCCTGGAGGCCATCCGGGACGGGCACAGTGTGCTGCTCCGGGTGCTGCCGGGCGAGGAGGAGCCGTTCCCGGAGACCCCCGGAGCGCACGTGGTGGTGAACCCCTGCCTGTCCGGGGGCGCCCTGGAGATCTTCCTCCGGCCCCGGCTGCCCGAACCGGTGGTGGCGGTGGTGGGCGACTCCCCCATCGTGGCGGCGCTGCGCGAGATGGCCCCGCCGCTGGGGTTCGTGGTGGAGTCGGGCCCCGCCGCGGTGGTGGCGGACGCGACCGCCGTGGTCGTGGCCAGCCACGGTGGTGACGAGGCGGCGGTGATCCGCACCGCCCTGGACGCCGGCGTGGGTTTCGTGGGTCTGGTGGCCTCGCGCCGACGCGGCGCGGCGGTCCTGGACTCGCTGGACCTGGGGCACCGCGAACGCGGCCGGGTGCACACCCCCGTCGGGTTGGACATCGGGGCCGGCAACGCCGCGGAGATCGCGCTGTCGATCCTGGCCCAGCTCACCCGCGAGATGAGGGTGAACGGGCTGACCGCGCCGGTCCGGGCGCGACCGGACGTGACCGGCGCACCCAGGCCGGATGAGGCGATGGCCGTGGTCGCAGGGCCCGGCGTGGGCGCGCCGGGCGAAGACGCGCCCGCCGGAGGTGTACCCGGTGGCGGAGCGATCGGCGGCGGGAACCCGCCGGTGGCGACCGCCGTCGACCCGGTGTGCGGGATGACCGTCACCGTCGGCCCGACCACACCGCACCTGGAGGTGGGCGGGAAGACCCGGTGGTTCTGCTGCACGGGATGCCGGGACCGTGAGGCGGCACGAGGGTGAGGCTCGACGCCGACGAGGTCCGACGGCGGCTGGACGCCCGGGACCACCTGGTGGACGAGGGCACCGCCACCGCCCTGTCCCTGGCGATGACGCTGGGCCGACCCCTGCTGTTGGAGGGCGAGCCCGGGGTGGGCAAGACCGCCGTGGCCAAGGCCCTCGCGCTGGTCCTGGACGCCCCGCTGATCCGACTGCAGTGCTACGAGGGGCTGACCGCCGCCGAGGCCCTGTACGAGTGGAACCACCAGCGGCAACTGCTCGCGGTGCGGCTGGCCGAGTCGCGCGGCGAGCGGTTGGACGACGGCGACCTGTTCTCCGCACGCTTCCTGTTGGACCGACCGATCCTGCGGGCGGTGCGGCACCGGGGACCGGTGGCGCCGGTGCTGCTCATCGACGAGGTGGACCGCGCCGACGACGAGTTCGAGGCGTTGTTGCTGGAGTTCCTGGGCGAGGCGTCGGTGACCGTGCCCGAACTGGGCACCTTCACCGCGCGGCGGCCGCCCCTGGTGGTGCTCACCTCCAACCGCAGTCGCGACCTGCACGACGCCCTGCGTCGGCGCTGCCTCTACCACTGGATCACCTACCCCGAACCGGAGCGGGCCGTGGCCATCCTGCGTCGGCGGGTCCCCGAGGCGGGTGAGGCGCTGGTGGCCTCGGCGACCGCGTTCGTGGGCCGGGTCCGCGCGCTGGAGTTGGACAAGGCGCCCGGCATGGCCGAGACCATCGACTGGGTCTCGGCCCTGGGCGCCCTGGGCGTCACCGATCTGGTCCGCGACGACGTCGTGCGCACACTGTCCGCGCTGATCAAGACCCCCGACGACCACGACACGGTGGTCGCGGCACTGGACGACCCCGACCTCGGCCCGTCGGGGTCGCCGCACCCCTCCAGGGCCCGAGCGGAGACATCACCATGAGGATCGACAACGAGTTCACCGTCGCCGCGCCCCTGGACCGGGTGTGGGACCTGTTCACCGACGTAGAGGAGTTGGCCCCGTGTCTGCCGGGGGCGGAGCTCACCGAAGTGGACGGGGACGTCTACTCGGGACGGGTCAAGGTGAAGGTCGGGCCGGTGGTCGCCGCCTACCGAGGGACCGCACGGTTCGTGGAACAGGACCCCCAGGCCCACCGGGCGGTGGTGGACGCCTCCGGCCGGGCGGACCGGGGCGCGGGCAACGCCTCCGCGACGGTCACCGTGCGGCTGCGGGAGACCGACGGAGGGACCACCGCCACGGTCGTGACCGACCTGCGGATCACCGGCAAGCTCGCCCAGTTGGGCGGCGGGATGATCAAGGATGTTTCGGAGCGTCTGCTGGGGCAGTTCGTGGAGAGGGTGGAGGCGAGACTCGCCTCCCCCGACCACGAGGAGGCGGACGGTATGGCGGACGACGAGGGCCGGGGCGACGGTCGGCGGAGCGCGAACTCCCACATGGGCGGGGGCACGCACATGTCCGGGGGTTCCCACATGGGCGGCGGCGCGCACATGTCGGGCGGCGACCACATGGCCGGCGACGGCCCGCTGTCCGGGGAGAGGGAGGACGGTGACGCGGGAGGTGACGACGGTGATCCCGCCCCCGCCGACCCCGGCCCCGTGCCGGCGGAGAGGGCGCCGACGGTCCCGGAGCCCCGGGACGGCAACCGGAACGAGACCGCGCGGGCGGCCTCGACCAGACGGACCATCGACGGCCCCGCGGCCGAGCCGGTGGACCTCATGGCGGTCTCCGGCGGCAACCGATTCCTGTGGCCCACGATCGCCGTGGTCGTGGCCTTCGCACTGGGGTTCCTCGTCGGCTATGCCGTCCTCGGCTGAACCCGGCGCCTCACCGCTGCCCGGTGTGGACCGTGCCGCCTTCGTCGTCGCGTTCGTCGAACGCCTGCGCGCCCGTGGCGCGCGCGTGGACCTGGACGCCGCGGGCACCTGGGCGCGGGCGCTCGCCGTCGGTCTTCCCGAGACCGCGGGTCGCCTGTACTGGACGGCCCGGGTGTGCCTGGTGCGCCGTGCGGAGGACCTGGCGGTCTTCGACACGGTCTTCGCCACCGCCTTCGACGGAGGGGTTCCGGGGGCGGAATCGCGTTCGGAGGTCACCTCCACCACGCGCGTGCGCGACGCCTCCCGCGGGTCCCGCGACGACGCCGAGGGACCCGCCGGTGGGGCGCCGGAAGGTCTGCCGTGGGCGACCCTTCCCCCGACACAGGAGCGCGACGAGGCGACACAGGAGTCACCCGACCTCTCCCCCAGTGAACTGGAGGCCCGCTCCGAGGAGCCCTTCGAACGGTTGAGCGAGGCGGAGTGCGCCGCGCTCGCGGCCTGGGCGACCGACGCGGCGCGCCGCCCGCCCCGTCGGCGCGGCCGACGTCGGCGGCCGCGCGGGTCGGGAGGCCGGGTGGCCCTGGGCCCCACCCTGGCGCGGGCCAGGCGTACCGGGTGGGAGCCGCTGGAGCTGGTGCGGGAACGCCCGGTCCGACGGGCCCGTCGTGTGGTGGTGGTCTGCGACGTGAGCGGTTCGATGCGCGCCCAGAGCGCCGCGTACCTGCATCTGGCCGGGTCGTTGGCGTCCACGGCGCGGGCCGAGGTCTTCACCATCGGCACACGCCCGACCCGGCTGACCCCGCTGCTCCGCCGAGGCACCGTGGACGAGGCGGTGTCCCGGGCGACCGAGGCGGTGGCGGACCGGTTCGGCGGTACCCGGATCTCCGCCGGCCTGCGGGAACTGCTCGCCTCCCGGCACGGCACGCTGCTGCGCGGCGCGGTCGTGGTGGTGTTCTCCGATGGGTGGGACGGCGACCCGCCCGAGGCGATGGCGGCGGCGATGGCCCGTCTGCGCCGGCGGTCCCACCGGGTGGTGTGGGCCAACCCCCGGGCGGCGGCACCGGGGTTCGCCCCGTCCACGGGCGGGATGTCCGCGGCGCTGCCGTACTGCGACGTCGTGGTGCCCGCGCACAGCTTCGCCGCCCTGCGGGAGGTGGTCGAGGCGCTGACCGACGCGGCCCGGTCGTCCACGCGGCCCATCCCGAGGCGCCACCGCACTCCCTGACACCGACGTCCGTGGCACGGACGCGCCCGGCCGCCCGCGCGACCCCGCCGGGCGACGCCCTCCCCTCGGGTCCGCCGGTGGACCCGAGGGGAGCACGGCCCCGCTCAGTCGGCCCCGGCCGGGACCTCGGCGTGGTTCCAGAGGGTGACGTGGGTGGTCGGGCGGAAGCGCCCGCGATGCACACCGGACCCGCGCAGCATGGCCTGGGTGGCGCGGGGCGTGGTCGCGAAACGGACGAACTCCCCCGCCACGCCCTCCTCGGGGTCGGCCAGGGTCAGGGCGCCCCACGCCCCGGAGGTGCGCACCGGCGGTCCGACAGGGGTGACCAGCCTCCGGGCGGCCAGGTCGGGACCGACCGCGAACCCCACGGCCAGGCCGACACCGGCGCCGCGCTTGACCTCCTCCAGGGCCGCCGCGTGGCTGGGGAACACGCGCTGGTGGGACTCGGGGACGTCGAAGCGGCGCAGCGCCGCGGGGACCAGACCGGTGCGGTCGAGCGCCGAGGGTCCCAGAAGCCAGGGGTGGTCGCGTAACCGCTCCGGTTCCGCCCGCCCCCGGGCGAGGGGGTGCTCGGGGGCCACCACGGTGAGCAGCCGGTACTTCAGGACGCACCGGGAGACCAGACGTCCGGCGGGTGCCCCGGACTCGGGCGGGACCGGCCCGAGCGCGACGTCGACGGCGCGGTCGCACAACAACGCGCCGAACCGTTCGGGGGCGTGCACGCTCACCTCGACGTCGAGGTCGTCGGCGCGGCCCACGAACTGTTCGATCAGGCCCGGCGCGGCGTGTTCGGCGAACAGTGCGGTGACCGCGATCCGCAACAGCCGGGTGCCGTCCCGGGCCCGGCCGACCTCGTGCAGGGTGCGGTCCTGCAACCCGATGAGCTCGGCGGCGCGTCCGGCCAGACGCACACCGCCGGGTGTGAGCGCCAGTCCCGCTCCGGTACGGGAGAACAGACGGTCGTCGAAGAGCCTGCGGAGCTTGCCAATGTGCAGGGAGACGGCGGCCTCGGAGACGTGCAACTCCAGGGCCGCGCGTTTGACCGATCCGAGGCGGACCACGGCGGAGAACGCTCTGAGCTGGGTGGGGGTCATCACGCACCCCCGGTTCGGGGTGCGCGCGGACGTGACCGGACCGGAACGGCCCGGGGCGTGGCGGGCCGTTCCGGTCCGGTCACG
>NZ_QOCZ01000179.1 GCF_018207095.1 Nocardiopsis sp. MG754419
GTCGTCCACCGCCTCGATCGGACCGAAGTGCGCGGCCGGCCCCCGCGTGCACCCGCGCGACCCACCCGAGAACGGGGTGGCCACTTACCTGGCCGAACGGCTCAACCTGCACATGTGGCCGATCAAGGCCCGCGTGCGGTTGGCGCTGCCCGCGCACGAGGCGTTGCGGGGACCGGCCGCGCACTTCGGTCCGATCGAGGCGGTGGACGACCACTCCTGCGTTCTGCTGTGCGCCGGCGACGACCTGGTGGGGATGGCCTGCCACCTGGCGATGCTGGACATGGACCTGGAGGTCGAGGAACCCGCGGAGCTGCGCGACGTGATGGCACGCCTGGGCGCACGGCTGTTGCACACCGGCACCACCCCACCCACCTGACCCCGATCGCCCACCGGTCCGGCGTCCGTCGTCTCGTACGGCACGTCTAGAGCCGGGGCCGGCGTGTTATCGATGAAGGTTCACCCCCGAACGTGGAGGCGGTCGTGCCCCAACACCCCCCTGCCGAACCCGAGCTCACCACCGCGGCCCTACGGGCCATGGAATTGGCCGGTGACGAGGCCCGCGCCCTGTACCACTCCTTTCTGGGCACCGAGCACCTGGTGATCGGTGTGGCCCGGCAGGCGGAGGAGGACGGGCGGCACACGGCCCTGGACCCGGCTCCGCACCTGCTGCGCAGGGAGGCGGTGCGCATCATCCCCCCGGGTCGGGATCCGCTCGAACAACCCCCGATCCCGACCCGGCGGGTGCGCGCGGTCCTGCGCACCGCAAGGGCGGAGGCGACGCGGTGCGGGCACCCGCACGTCGGTGTCCACCACCTGGTCCTGGGGCTGACCTCGGTCGGCGGCGGTGTGGCCCACGAAATGCTGCGGCGTCTGGACGTGGACGCGACCGGTGTCAGGGAACGGGCGTTCCTGCTCCTGACCGAGGACCGCGCGGCCTGAGCGCCTGAGTACTCGTACTCACCCGCACCGGGTAGGAGAACCGATGTAGGAACCCACCGTCCATCCCTAGGTTCGTCCCATGAACCACTTCGGCGTCCTCCTCATCGGCAACACGGCCATGGTCGCGCACTACCTCTTCTTCGCCTACGTCGTCTTCGGTGGGTTCGCGGCGCTGCGGTGGCCGCGCATGTTCTGGCCGCACCTGGGCGTGGCCGCCTACGCCTTGGGCATCGTCACGATCGGCTGGCCGTGCTTCCTGACCGACATCGAGAACTGGTCGCGGGTGGCCACCGGCCGGGAGGTGATGCCCCACGGGTTCATCGACTATCACCTGACCGGGGTGATCTATCCCGAGGACCAGCTGATGACCTCGCGGTTCGTCATCGCGGGCATCGTCGCGCTCTCCTACGCCGCCCTCGCCTGGAAGCTCTATCGCGCCCGCGCGGCGCAGCGGAAGAACACTCTGTCGCGGTGACGGTTCGCCTCCTCGAATGGGCGAACCGACCCACGTACCCACCCCAAAGAGGCTACGTTAAGGAGTCGTTTACTTCCTTAGAGTGATGAAAGTGGGCTTCCGCGTGCCCGAACAGACCCGAACTCTCAGCCCTGACCTGCGCGAACTCAACACCCCACCGACCGTGCGCCCGCTCGCCCACGGCTACCGGGTCGCCCGCTGGGACTCTCCGGCCTCACTCACCGAACCCTGCCGTACCCGCATGCTGACCATCCTGCGCGACCTGGCGGCGCGTTCCTTCGGCGCCGACCACTCCGACTACTGGCACAACCGTGACGAGGCCGGTTTCTTCGACCGGATCTCGTGCCTGGCGCTCATCCTGGACCCCGACGGGATCCCCGTGGGCTGGGGCGGCTACCACCGTCGCCGTTTCGCCTCCCGCCGCGCCCTCTACCTGGACGCCGCCGGAGTGGTGCCCGCTCACCGGAGGTTCGGTCTCTCCAGCGCCCTGATGATCCACTTCCTGGCCCGGGAGATCCTCACGCGCCCTTGGAGCAACACCTACGTCGTCCTGCGCACCCGCCACCCGGCCGTCTACTCGGGCTGGCACAAGGGACTGGGCCCGGCCCGCGTGCACCCCCGGCAGGACCGCCCCGTGCCCGCGACCATCGCGCGCATCGCCGCGGACGCGGCCGAGTGGCTCGGGGACGGCCCGCGCCTGGACCCGCGCACCCTGCTGGTCCGGGACGCCTACCGCATGTTCGAGGGACGCGTCTACGGTGTGCCGCCGCGCAGCGGCGACGCCGAACTGGACGCCTACTTCGCGGAGCAGGTCGGCCCCAAGGACGCGGTCCTGATGGTGGTCCGCATGGGTGCCCTGCCCCTGTCCAGGATCCTCCTGGGCCGGTTGTGGGGCGGCCCGTCGTCGACGTCCGCCGAGGAACGGCGGGGCGCGGCCCCGAGGGAGTCGACCGCGAGGGCCACCCCCACCAGAGCACGCGCCACCGGACTCATCCCAGGGGCACGGCCTTGACGGTGGGCCTGCTGTAGACCAGGGACCCCATGTCCCGGATCCGGTCCATGACCCCGGCCAGGCGCACGCTCTCCGACCACGGCATCCGTGGGCTCTCCCGCTCGCCCACGGCCAGGCGTCGCGCCACCTCCTCGGCCTCGTACTCGTAACCGTTGGCGCGGAAGGGCCGATGGAACCGTTCGGGTTCACGACCGTCCCGGTGCAGGACCAGGTCGGTGGCGGCCCAGAACCGTTCGATCTCGATCCGACCGCCCGTCCCGGCCAGGACGGCGCGCCCCGGCAGGGACGTGCGCGAGGAACAGTCCAGCGTGGCGCTCACCCCGTTCTCGCCGCGCACCAACATGGTCGTGTGGACGTCCACCATGTGGTCCGGTGACAGGCGACGGGTCGCCCCGACCACGGTCAGCTCGCCCAGGTACTGGGAGGCCAACGCCAACGGGTAGATGCCCAGGTCCAACAGTGCTCCACCGCCCAGGTCGGCGTTGAACAGTCGGTGGTCCGGGTCGTACGGAACGTTGATGCCGAAGTCCGCGGAGACCGCGGTCAGCTCGCCGATGGCTCCGTCGGCGACCAGGCCACGGGCCACCTCGTGCACGGGCAGGTACCGCGTCCACAGCGCCTCCATCAGGAAACGATCGTTGGCCCGGGCCGCCGCCACCATCTCGGTGACCTGGAGGGCGTTCATGGCCATGGGCTTTTCCACCAGCACGTGCTTGCCGGCGCCCAGCATCAGGAGCGTGACCGGGTGGTGCCAGGGGTGGGGCGTGGCCACGTAGACCACGTCGACGTCGGGGTCGCCCGCCAACGCCGCGTAGTCGGCGTGACGGTGGGGGATGTCCCAGGCGGCCCCGAACTCCTCGGAGCGCTCCGCCGTCCGGGAACCCACGGCCACCACCCGGGCGGAGGGGACGGCCCGCAGGCCTTCGAGGAAGGAGTGGGCGATGCCGCCGGTACCGACCACGCCCCAGCGCGGTCCACCGTTCTCTTGTGTCATGAGGGCATCCTAAAAACACGGTCATCTCCGGGGCCAGACGGAGAAGGTCCTCGGTTTCGGCCGCCGGAAAACGTACGGTGGCCGGGCAGGTACGTGAACGGAGGAGGAATGGCGTCCACACTCGCCCAGAGGTTGGGGGTGGGGTCCGGGGACAGGCTGCTCGTTCTCAACGCCCCCGACCGCTATCTTCGCCTGTTGAACCCCCCGCCCGACCTTCACATCGATCTGGGGCCCATCGAGGGCGCGGTGTACGACCACGTGCACCTGTTCGCGCTCGACCGGGGAACGGTGGACCGTGAGGGACCCGCGGTGCTGGCGGTCATGGGACCCGCCACCCTGCTGTGGGTGTGCTTCCCCCAACGCGGCGGCACGATCATCACCGACCTCACCTCGGAGAAGGGGTGGGACACCCTCATCGACGCCGGATGGCGCCCCGCCGCCCAGGAACCGATCGACTCGGACTGGGCGGCGTTGCGCTTCGAGAGGGGACCGTCCACCTGAGGTGGGCCGGGCCGCGGGCCCGGGCCACCTAGCGGATGCGCACCGACCCGCTGGTGGTGTCGACCTCGATCCGGCTGTCGGCGTCGGACGAGGTCTCCACGTCGATGTCACGGCTGCCCGAGGTCGACTCCCCACCGACGTCGTAGGTCCCCCGCGCCACCTCGGCCTCGACGCTGCCGCTGACGGTCTCCACCGTCATGAGCTCGAAGGGACTGTCGGTGGCGATCTCGACGCTGCCGGAGGTGGTGGAGGCCTCCAGGGTGGTGAACCCACCGCCCAGTTCCAGGGACCCGCTCACCGACGACGCCACGACCTCATCGGCCGTGAAGTCGTCGACCTCGACACGACCCGAGGTGGTGGAGACCTCCAGGCGGTCGCCCTCCCCCGAGACCTCGATGCCGCCGCTGGTGGTGCTCACGTCGGCCGAACCGGTGATGTCGGACAGCTCGATCGCCCCCGAGACGGTCTCGGCCACGACGGGTCCCGTGTGATCGGAGACCTCGACCGCTCCGCTGGTGGTGCCCACCGACAGTTCGGTGGACAGGTTCTCCACCGCCACGGAACCGCTGACCGTGGCCAGGGTGACGGTGACGTCCGCCGGGACCAGGATCGTGTAGTCGATGGCGCAGTTGGAGAAGAGCGCCAGACCGGTGCAGTCGCTGTCGATGCCCAACCGGTCACCGCCCTCGTCGATCCGTTCCTCGGGTTCGGACAGGGGCCCGCCTCGCAGGGTGCGTTCGACGACGATCTCGTCGCCGTCGGTGGAGTCGACCTCGATCCGCCCGCCGGTGCGGTTGTCGACGTGCAGCTCGGTCGCCCCACCGAAGGAGTCGGCCCGATCGCTCTGGTGGGCCACGATGTTGCCCAGCACGGAGACCGCGGTGATGACCACGAGGATCACCACGAGCACTCCGCCCAGGACCATCCACAGGCCCCATCGGAAGCGGCCCGGCTCCTTGCTGGACGAGGCGTACAACCCGCGCGCCCTGAAAGTCACGTCGTTCTCCTTTCGGAAGGACTGGCCCTCCTCGGTGTCGATGTCGTCAGTTCCTGGTCGAACCGCGCAGGTAGCGCAGTACCGCCAGGACACGACGGTGGTCGTGGTCGTCCTGACCCAGGTCGAGCTTGAGGAAGATCGACCTGATGTGTTTCTCCACGGCCCGTTCGGTGATGGTGAGCCGGTCGGCGATGCCCGCGTTGTTCAGCCCCTCCGCCATCACCTCCAGGACCTCGGTCTCGCGGGGGGTGAGCCGTTCCAGGGAACGGTCACGGTTGCGGCTCAGCAGTTGGGTGACGACCTCGGGGTCGATCGCGGCCCCGCCGTCGGCCACCCGGCGCAGGACGGTCATGAACTCCTCGATGTCGGCCACCCGGTCCTTGAGCAGGTAGCCGACCTTGAACGCTCCGGCGCCGAGCAGGTCGGCGGCGTAACGGTCGACCACGTGCTGGGACAACAGCAGCACGGCCACCTCGGGGTGGGTCTCGCGGATCTTCACCGCCGCCTGGATGCCCTCCTCCGAGTAGGTGGGCGGCATGCGGATGTCCACCAGACACAGGTCCACGTCCGGGTGCGCGTCCACCTCGGTGATGAGCGCGTCGGCGTCGCCCACCGACGCCACGACCTCCACCCCGGCGTCCTCCAGGAGTCGGGCCATGCCGCTGCGCAGCAACACCGAATCCTCGGCGATGATGACGCGCGTCCTCCGGGGCGTCGGGTCCTCGGTGCTCACGGTCAGGCCTCCCATGGAATCTCCGCTGTCAGTACGGTCCCGCCGCCCTCGGGGCTGTGGACGGTGAGGACGCCGTCGACGGCGTCCACCCGGTCCCACAGACCGTAGAGGCCGCTGCCCGCCTCGGGGTCGGCTCCGCCGACACCGTCGTCGGTGACGATGACGCGCAATAGGTCACCGCGTGAACCCGGGGCGCGGTCGGTCGCCACACGGACCTCGGTGGCCCCGGCGTGCTTGGCGACGTTGGTCAGCGCCTCGCTGACCACGTAGTAGGCGACGCCCTCGGCGCGGGAGGACGGGCGTTCGTCCAGGTCCAGCTCCAGGCGGACCGGCACGGGTGAGCGGCCCGCCGCCACCGGCAGCGCGGCGCCCAGACCGTGGTCGGTCAGGACACGAGGGTGCAGGCCGCGGGCCACCTGGCGAAGTTCGGTCATGACCTCCTTGGACTCGCGCTGTGCCTCGGTGATGAGTGCGCGCGCCCCCTCGGGGTCGTGGGCCAGGCGTGCGCGGGCCCGGGTCAGGGTCAACGTCAGGGCCAGAAGTCGCTGTTGCGCGCCGTCGTGGAGGTCGCGCTCGATGCGTCGACGTTCGGCCTCGGCGGCGTCCACCATGCGCTGGCGGCTGTCCTGGACGTGCAGGAGCCTGCGGCGCATACGCACCTCGGGTGCGTCGAACAGCAGGGAGCGCAGCAACAGCACTTCGGAGGAGACCACCGTGGGTGCGGCGCGCAGGCCCACCAGGACGACCACCGGACCCAGCAACACCAGGCCGAGCGGGCCCAGCAGGTCGACCGGGGTGGCCCCCTGGGCCAGGACGTACACCAGCCCGAACAGGGACCCCAGCGCGGCGGCTCCCCCACAGACCACCAGCGCCACCACCAGCCCGCCGGCCAGCAGGCCGTGGAGTCCGGCGGCGGTGCTGTAGACCACCATCGACCAGGACTCGCGCCCGAACACGAAGCTCCAGCCGCGCGTCCAGGCACCGGACCGGGCCAACGGGTCGAGGGGGCGGGTCTCCACGATCCCGAACACGTTGGCCAGACGTGCGCGCTGGGTGTAACAGGCCAGGCGCGCCACCAGGGTGGCGGCGACCGGGAGCAGCGCCACGAACACCAGGACGTCGACGGCGAGGAGCGGGAGGGGACGGTCCAGCCGCAGATCGCTGATGGGCAGGTACAGTCCCACCCCGACCCAGGTCGCCGACGTGACCAGCAACACGGCGGGGACCAGGTAGAACACCGACAGCGCCAGGGAGGTCATCAGGTGCAGGACCTCGACCAGACGCACGCGCCAGGTGGTGCTCCGGGCCTCGTCGAGGAAGGGGACGGAGACCGGGGTGCCCCACCGCCCCGCGATACCCGTGCCCGTCGGCGCTTCTCGTGTTCCGCTCACGGGGTCCAATCTAGGTTCGCGGGCCCCTGGGGCACGAGGTCATCAGCACGAGACCGGCCGGTGGTGCCAGCACCACCCCGCCGGCCCGGGGAGCATACTGGGGCCGGGACGGAGCGGCGGGAGAAGGGAGCGGTGTTCGTGGGAGACGTCGAGTGGGTCATCGAGGGGCACGGTCCGCGGCGGGTGGAACGGCGCCATTCGGTCTCCGCCACGGTCGCCTGCGCTCTGGCAGAACCACTCGATACCACGGCCGACGACGAACCGCTGCGGAGCCACGACCTCGTGGGGTCCGCGTTGGAACGCGCCGCGCGCCTGGTCGGGTTCACCCCGCACCCGGGCCTGGAGTACCGCCTGTGCGCCCACCGGGCCGACCATCATCCACCGTTGGCTCCGGTCCTGCGGGACATCGGCGGGATCAACATGTTCTTCGCCCTGGAACCGCACGGGCCCGCACCGGGGTGGGAGGCGGTGGTCCGCGGCGGCCTCACCGGTGCACCGTTGGCGGCCCGGGTGGAGGGGGTCCGCGCCCGGCTCGCCGCGCTCTTCGGTGGCCGCCCCGGTGACGTGGAGTGGCGTGTGGGCGCGTCCCTGTACCAGCAGGGGCTGGCCTCGCGGGTCCTCTCCCCCGTCCTGGCCGCGGCCGTGTGCCACGGGGTGCACCTCGAACCCGGGAACCTGTTCGTTCCCCTCGACGGCCCGACGGCGGTGCGCACCCTCGACACCGAGGCCCGCCCCCTGGATCCGACCGGCGAAGAGGAGGCCGCGGTGGGGCCGGTCGAGCGGGCGGTGGACGGGTTGGGTGTGGTCTCCGAGGCGCTGGTGGACCTGGGTCGCGTCGCTCCGGGCCTGTTGCGCGGCAACACCGCCTCCGCCCTGGCCGGGGCGGCCCGTTCCCTGGGAGGGGCCCGACCCGACCATCGGCGCCGCGCCGAAGAGGTGGTGCGTGTACTCCTGGAACGCCCCGCACTGGTGGGGACCGGCGCACTCGTCGGAACGGACGCCCACGGAAGCGCCACCTTCCGCCGCACCACGTGTTGCCTGTACCACCGGATCCCCGGGGGCGGACTGTGCGGGGACTGCGCCCTGCGACCCTGACCGGGTGCGTCGACGTCGCCTGCCGCGCCGAGGGCTGAGACCGTTCGGTGTGGGCATCAACAGGGGGTGACCTCTGAGAACGGTGGCCCCGGCGACTCCCCCCGCCCCGGGCCCAACCGCGACAACCTGTGGGGACCCCTGGCCTGCGCGGTGGCGGCCGCCGTACTGGCACCCGTGCTGGCCCTGTGTCTGCTGATGGTGCCGGCCCTGTTCGCCTTCGCCGGTGTGAGCCGAGGCCTGGGCGAGGTGTGGCCGTTGGCGCTCGCGGTGACGGCCATCGCGTTCCTTCTACTGTGGGGCTACAGCCGACTCCTGCGCTTCCTGGGAGAAGGCTCCCCCTGGCGCGTGGCACTGGTCAGTCTCGTGGTGGGGGTGGTGCTGGGCATGGTCTACCGACCGGGTTCGCTGGGCTACACCGACTGGACCCAGATCCCGACCGTGCTGTGGGCCTTCCTGGTGGTGTGGCTGCGGCTGACCGGCCGCGTGCGCATGCGCCGGGTCTCCCCTTCCGAGGCCGCCTGAGGTCCCGGACCTCCCCATGCCGCCCCTGGCTGCTCCGTTTTCGGTAACGTCGGGGTGGTTCAGGGATGTTCCGGGAGGTGGGCGTGGCCCAGCAGTACTATTCGGTCGATCAGGTCGCGGACCTGTTGGGCCTGCACGTGAAGACCGTACGCGCCTACGTGCGCGAGGGGCGCCTGACGGCCACCCGGATCGGCAAGCAGTACCGGATCCACCGCAGGGATCTGGCCGAGTTCACCGGTGGGGATCCCGCGCACGACCACGCGCCGAGCGGGCGCCCGCACGCGGAGGCCTCCACCGTGCTGCAGGTCGACGACGTGGACCCCACCACCGCCGATCGCCTGAGCACACTGATCACCGCCGCCACCACGGGGGTGTCCGCCGGCGGCGCGCCCGCCCAGTCCCAGGTCGTGTACGACACCGAACGGGGTCGGCTGCGGGTGGTCCTCGTCGGAGGGTTGGAGGAGACGACGCGGATGTTGGAGTTCGTCCGCGCCTTGCTCGGTGAGGACGAAAGACCCGAGCGTCTTACCTAGTGAACGGTTCATCTCAGGGAAAGAGACGTTCGGTGTAGGGTCGAGCCGCCCGACACCCGGACGGAAGGACGGTTCGCGATGGCCCGCTACACCCACGGCCAGCACCCCACGGTCACCGGTTCCTACCTGTGGCGCGACGCCGAGAACTCCGCGGCCTACGCCCTGCCGGAGATGCTCCCGGGGCGGTCCCTCCTCGACGTGGGGTGCGGCCCCGGTAGTATCACCGTCGACCTGGCCCGCAGGGTCGCCCCCGGTCCGGTCACCGCGGTGGACGCATCCCCCGAGGCCGTCGAGCAGGCCCGCGCCCTGGCCGTGGAGAAGGGCCTGAAGGACATCGAATTCCGGGTCGCGGACGTCCACGACCTGGACCTGCCCGACGACACCTTCGACGTGGTCCACGCCCACCAGGTCCTCCAGCACGTGGGCGATCCGGTACGGGCCTTGGCCGAGATGGGGCGGGTGGCCCGCCCCGGCGGGGTCGTGGCCGTATGCGATAGCGACTACCCAGCGATGTACTGGCATCCGCCGCTGCCGGAGCTGGACGCCTGGAGGGACCTGTACCTGCGGGTGGCCCGCGCCAACGGGGGCGAACCGGAGGCCGGGCGCCGCCTGCCCGCCTGGGCTCGCGCCGCCGGGTTCGAGGACGTCACCTACGTGGCCGAGGTGTGGAACCACTCCGACCCCGAACGTCGCACCTGGTGGGGCGGTATGTGGTCGCGGCGGATCCTGGAGTCGGACCTGGCCCGTCAGGCGGTGGACGAGGGGTTCGCCGACCGCGCCGAACTGGAGGAGATCTCCCGGGGGTGGAAGCGCTGGAGCGAGCACCCCGACGGTGTGTTCGTCCTTCCTCGCGGCGCCGTCCTGTGCCGTGTTCCCGAGCAGGGTCCCGGCGCCGTGCCGGGGGTTGAGGAACAGCGGAACGAAAACCCGCGCTAAGCCATGAAGGGTCGGCGCGCGGGCCCACATCGACCGGGATCGGCCGATTCGGCGAACAGCGGCCCGGCCCACCCACCCCGACATCACCCCGAGCAGGTCGGGGG
>NZ_QOCZ01000180.1 GCF_018207095.1 Nocardiopsis sp. MG754419
GCGCTGCGCCGCGCGGGGGTCACCGGACCGGCGCCGATCGAGAGCGGACCGACCGCACCCTCCGGAACCGACGGGGCCTCGGGCACGCCCTCGGGTCGGCCCCGGAGTCTTCTGCTGTCTCCGGCGCTGTTCCTGGTGTTCGCGATGTGCATGCTCATCGTCTCCGGCATCGTGGGCATGGACCTGGTGATCGTGGCGTGGGCCAACGAACTCGACGCGCCCCAGTACGTGATGGCGTTGGCGTCGGTGTGGGCGCTGGGCTCACTGGTCGGCGGGGCGGTGGCGGGCGCGCTCAAGGGGACGCCGCGTCTTGCCCTGCGAGCGTTCGCCGCCGCCGCGGGGATCGCGATCCTGGTCCCGTTCCTCCCGCCCCTCACGCACTTGTCCACACCCCTGCTCATCACCCCGTTGCTGTTCGTGTCCGGGTTGGCGCTGGCCCCGACCCTGGCCGCGGTGATGGGGAGGTTGGGCGACACCGCCCCGCCGCGACGGCGGGCCGAGGCGTTCGGGTGGATGGCCACCGCCATGAGCACCGGTGCCGCCGTGGCCGGTCCGCTGACCGGCGCCCTCGTCGACGGCAACGGGATCGCGGGCGGCGCGGTGGGCGCCGCGGCCCTGGTGACGGTGGCCGCCGTGCTCACCCTGTTCCTGCGCCCGGTCAGGTCCGGTGACGGGACCCTGCCCGCGGAGGAGGTACCGGCCGGACCCGCGGAGATCACGTCGGTGGTCGCCCCGGCCACGGACGCCGTGACCACGCCGGGCACCGGTGCGGAGGCCGGTCCCCACCCCGCACCCTGACGGTTCAGTCCTCCCAGCCCGGTGGGACCCGGTGGGCCCAGGGCCGGGCCTGCTCCAACTGGGCGGACAGGGACAGCAGGGTCCCCTCCCCGCCCGTGCGACCGGTGAGCATCACCCCGATCGGCACCCCCGCGGGCGACCAGTGCAGCGGAACGTTCACCGAGGGCTGCCCCGAGACGTTGTACACGGAGGTGAACGGCGTGAACTCGGTCATGCGGCGGAACTCGGTCTCGGGACCGTCCCCGGTGAAGTGCCCGACGGGGACCGGAGGCAGCGCCAGGGTGGGGCTGAGGACGGCGTCGTAGGGCTCGGTGGCGGTGAGCAGGGAACGCACGCCGCGTTGGAGGCGGGCCCAGGCCGTGACGAGGTCGGGGGCGGACGTGGCCCGGGCGCGTTCACGCAACCACCGGTTGATGGGGGTGAGTTCGTGCTCGCGGGCGGGGTCCACGGGCGTGGCCGCGCTCACGGCCTCCCACAGGTACTGGAAGTCGCGGGCGTAGGCGCCGCCGAAGTGGGCGTCGACGGGGGTCCGGACCTCCTCCACCTCGTGGCCCAGGTCGAGGAGGAGCCGGGTGGCCCGCTCGTAGGCCTCCAGCACGTCCGGGTGGACCGGGATGCCGGTGGATCCGGTGTCGGCGAAGCGGCCGACGCGCAGCCGACCGGGTTCGCGTCGGGCGTGGTCGGCGAAGGTCGTGCCGGGTTCCGGGGGCGGCGCGGCGTAGGCGTCACCGGGCAGGCCGACCGTCATGACGTCCAGGAGCAGGGCCGCGTCCAGGACGGTGCGGGTGATCGGCCCGGCGGTGGACAGACCGAACAGGTCGGCGCGGTCGGGTGCCCCGGAGATCCGTCCCCGGGTCGGCTTGAGACCGAAGAGACCGCAGACCGAGGCGGGGATGCGGATGGAACCACCCCCGTCGCTGCCCTGGGCTGCGGGGGCGAGACCGGCGGCCACCGCGGCCGCGGCGCCCCCACTGGAGCCGCCGGCCGACAGACGCGTGTCCCAGGGGTTACGGGTGGGCGGGGCGATGGCGTTCTCGGTGTGACAGGTCGACCCGAACTCGGGGGTGTTGGTCTTGCCGAGGAAGACGGCGCCGGCGGCGCGGAGTCGCCCCACCATCACGGAGTCGGCGGGCGCCACGAGGCCCGTGTACAAGCGCGATCCGAAGGTGACGGGCGCCCCGGCGAGGGTGTCCAGGTCCTTGATCGGCAGGGGCACGCCCGCCAGGGCCGGGAGGGGGTCCGGCGTGTCGGAGACGACCCGTTTCTCCCATTTACGGGCCTGTTCGAGGGCGCTTTCCTCAAGGACCGAAATGTAGGCACCGGAACAGTCGTCGAGCCTGCGGATCCGTGCCAGATAGTACTCAGTGACCTCAACAGGTGACAGATCACGACTACGGACCAACGCCGCAAGCCGGTGCAGGGGAAGTTCGCGAATCCGAGTCATGCCCACCGAGGTTAACGGGGTAGGCCAACGGGCACCACGGCGAACGGACCGATCATCTCTAGAGAGACGACGAAAAATCAATCATTCCCCGCATCGGGCATCCGAACACGTGAGGAGAGAGGGACGTCAGGCAACATCGGTGTGAGAAGCAATGCACTAGGACTTGCATATGGATGGAACTAATCTGTCCGTCGTGGAATCGGCAACCAGAGTGAACGGCAGTGGCTCGACGTCCGGAGGGTCGGGGTCCGAGAGTCCCGAGGCCCTCTTCTTCCCCAATCAGCGCAAGACCGATGGGATCGACGGCAAGGCCCTCTACGGGGCCCTCAAATCCAACGACGCCCTCCGCAGGTGGATCGTCCGGAGCCTGGTCGCCGGGATCGTCGCCGGCGGCATCGGCATGCTCACCGGCGAGTGGCGCGTCGGTGTCTCGTTCGGTCTGATCGCGCTGGTCTCGGTCATGGTGTGGAGCTCACGCCGCGAGTCCGAGATCCCGCGCTGGCGCAAACCCTCGGCGGCACAGCGTCGTACCGAGGCCCAGCTCAAGGTCATGAAGCAGCTCGGCTACCGCGTCCTGCACGCGCGCGCCGTGCCCGGCGGCAACGGCCAGATCGACCACTTCATCGTCGGTCGTCGTGGCGCCTTCGCCATCGACTCGGAGTCCTGGGACAAGCGACTGCCCCTGCGCAACAAGCTGGAGAAGCTGTACCACGGGCGGTTCAGCAAGAACGAACGGATCGACGAGGCCCTTGAGGAGGCCGAACGCGCAGCGGAACTCATCAGCGAGGAGCTCGGACGGGACATCAAGGTCCGTGCCTCGCTGGCCATCTACGGCCCCGGCATGCCCTGGGACAGCCATCGGCTGCGCGGCGTCGACATCATCACCGGAACCAAGGTCCGCAAGTGGTTGCGCACCGGGCGCGACCGACTCAGCGAGACCGAGATCGAGGAGATCCACAAGGCGGCCGAGAAGGCGCTGCCACCCCGCTACTGACCCCGGTGAAGTCCCCCCGCCCGCACCAGGCCCGGAGAACACCACACCGCCGTGGTTCCGGGCCTGACGTTCGTCCACGGAACGGGACGGTTCCGGGGCGACCACAGAGGGACTTCGGGTGCGTGACCGGGGCGAATCCACCCGGTTGTCTCATTATACGGAACGCGCGTCTTCCGGGGCGAGACCGAAACGGCTCCTGAAGGGGGCTACCATCGAGGGGAAACACCCGTAACGTTGGGAGTCCATTCATGCCGCCCCTACGCTCACGCACGGTCACCCACGGCAGGAACATGGCGGGAGCGCGTGCGCTCATGCGCGCCACCGGTGTGGAGCGCGAGGACTTCGGCAAGCCCATCGTGGCCGTGGCCAACAGCTTCACCGAGTTCGTGCCCGGCCACGTGCACCTGCGCGAGGTCGCCGAGGTCGTCGCCAACGCCATCCGCGAGGCCGGTGGCGTTCCCCGTGAGTTCAACTCCATCGCCGTCGACGACGGCATCGCCATGGGTCACGGTGGCATGCTGTACTCGCTGCCCAGCCGTGAGCTCATCGCCGACTCCCTGGAGTACATGGTCAACGCGCACTGTGCCGACGCACTGGTGTGCGTGTCCAACTGCGACAAGATCACGCCGGGCATGCTGCTCGCCGCGATGCGCCTGAACATCCCCACCGTGTTCGTCTCCGGTGGCCCCATGGAGGCCGGCAAGGTCACGGTGGTCGACGGCACCGCCACCACCGTGCGCAAGCTCGACCTGATCAACCCCATGATCGCGGCCGCGGACGAGAGCGTCTCCCAGGAGGAGCTCGACGAGATGGAGGAGAACGCCTGCCCGACCTGTGGTTCGTGCTCGGGCATGTTCACCGCCAACTCGATGAACTGCCTCACCGAGGCGATGGGCCTGGCGCTGCCCGGCAACGGCACCGTCCTGGCCACCCACACCGCACGGCGCGCTCTGTACGAGGACGCCGGACGCCTGGTCGTGGAGGCGGCCAAGCGTTACTACGAGGACGACGACGACTCGGTCCTGCCGCTGTCGATCGCCACCCCCGCCGCCTTCGGCAACGCCATGGCGCTGGACGTGGCCATGGGCGGTTCCACCAACACGATCCTGCACCTGTTGGCGACCGCCACCGAGGCCGGTGTGGACTTCGGGCTCAACGAGATCGACGCGGTCTCCCGCCGGGTCCCGTGCCTGTGCAAGGTCGCGCCGAACACCGAGAAGTACCACATCGAGGACGTGCACCGGGCCGGCGGCATCCCCGCCATCCTGGGCTCGCTGGCCCGCGGCGGGCTGCTCGACACGTCCCTGCCGACCGTGCACGGCAAGACCATCGGTGAGTTCGTCGCCGAGTGGGACATCACCTCCGAGACCGCGAGCGACGTGGCCGTGGAACTCTTCCACGCCGCGCCCGGCGGCCGCCGGACCACCAAGGCCTACTCCCAGAGCACCCGCTGGGACACGCTGGACACCGACCGCGAGAAGGGCTGCATCCGCTCGGTGGAGCACGCCTACACCAAGGACGGCGGCCTGGCCGTGCTGTTCGGCAACCTCGCCCCCGACGGCGCGATCGTCAAGACCGCCGGGGTGGAGGAGGAGCTGTGGACCTTCTCCGGGCCCGCGAAGGTCTTCGAGTCCCAGGAGGACGCGGTCGACGGCATCCTCAACAAGAGGATCGAGCCCGGTGACGTGGTCGTCATCCGCTACGAGGGTCCCAAGGGCGGCCCCGGTATGCAGGAGATGCTGTACCCGACGAGCTTCCTCAAGGGTCGTGGCCTGGGCAAGGCGTGCGCGCTCATCACCGACGGCCGGTTCTCGGGCGGAACGTCGGGGCTGTCCATCGGCCACGCCTCCCCCGAGGCCGCGGCCGGCGGCGACATCGCCCTGGTCGAGGACGGCGACACGATCAACATCGACATCCCGAACCGGGGCATCGTGTTGGACGTGCCCGAGGAGGAGCTGAACACCCGGCGCGAGCGGCTGTTGAAGGAGCTGGGCCGGTTCCAGCCCCGAGAGCGGCAGCGTCCGGTGACGGCGGCTCTGCGCGCCTACGCGGCGATGGCGACCTCCGCCTCCACCGGAGCGGCCCGCGACGTCACCCAGATCGAGAAGTAGACGGCGTCACCGGAGCCGGTCCCCCGGTCGGGACCGGCTCCGGCCGGGCGGGGCACACGCTCCGCCGAGGACGCGTTCGGCACGCGCGGGGCGACCCCACCGGGGTCGCCCCGCGCGTCATGTCGACATGTGGATCGATCAGCCGCAGCAACCGCCTCCGCAGCATCCCCCGCCACCGGAGGGCGCGGGTGCGGCGGCGCGTCCGCCCACCGCGACGGTGGACAGCAACCGGACGGTGTCGTCGTGCCCCTGCGGGCAGTCGGCGGGGGCGTCGGACTCGGCCATGGGGCGGGAGAGTTCGAAGGTGTCGCCGCACTCGCGGCAGCGGAAGTCGTATCTGGGCATGCCCTCAGAATAGAACGGCGCCCGCCGTCGCCGAGGGTCACCCGCCCGTCCGTTCCCCGAACGCGCACCGGCTTCGAGGATCACGTGCGCGGACGGGCCTCGCCCCCGGGACCGAAGGGGGTTCGGTTCCCGGGGGCGCTGGAGGGGCCGGCTGGGACGCCCGGAACGTGTCCGGCCCTCACAGAATCCGTCAGGCGGCCAGATGGGCCATGTACGGCTCCCACTGGGGATCACCGTGCAGATCACCGTTGATCAGACGCCAGTGAGGGCCCTTGGGCACCTTGGGGGTGATGTGCAGCTCCCAACCGATCTCGTCCAGGAACTTGTCCGCCTTGCGGTGGTTACAGGGCTTGCAGGCCGCCACTACGTTCTCCCACACGTGCGCGCCTCCGCGGCTGCGGGGAATGACGTGGTCGATCGTCTCGGCCTTCTTGCCGCAGTAACCACAGGTGTGCCGGTCCCTGCGCATGAGCGCCACTCGGGTGAGCGGCACTCTGCGGCTGTACGGGACACTGATGTAACGCCGCAACCTGATCACGGACGGTACTTCGTAGGAGCGCGTCGCAGAATGCAACAGCGCTCCCGCACCGTCCTCGTGAACGACCACCGCCTTCTCGCGAAGGACGAGGAGAATCGCCCTGCGGAGCGGCAGTGTCGTCAGCGGTTCAAAACTGGCGTTGAGCAGCAGCACGTGGCGGCGAGCGGTCGCTGGACCACCCTCCCGGCCGCGTCGGGCGCTCATCGCGTCACCTCGGCCGTCGCACGCGACCGCCGTGTCTCCTCCCCGGCCAGCCGTTCGGCCAGCCAGGAGACCTCCCTGTGCACCGACCCGAGGATCGGTGTCTTCTTACGCCTTGCCACACGGACCTCCCGGTGGTTCCCGCCGAGTTGCGTCCCGCATTCAGTCTGCTTGGTCGAAGCACTCCGGCGCCACCCCAATTTACGTTGGGGTGCCCGGAAAACGTCCGTTGTCGCTTTCTGTAACTCATTGTGCGTCCGAACCGATCGGTTCGATGGTGACGCCGCGCCGAACACGCTGAGTGAGATATGGGTGGATAGGGTGCAAAGCATGCGCGAACTCCGCTATCCCCCGGCCACACGGCTGGACATCGAAGAAAACCTGCACGGCCGCACAGTGCACGACCCGTACCGATGGTTGGAGGACGCCGACGCCACCCCGACCAAGGAGTGGGCCTCGGCGCAGGACGCCCTGTACCAACAGGTCGGCGTCGACCACGACACCCGTGAGGTGTTCGCGGAACGACTGCGCTCGCTCATGGGCGCGGGCGGGGTCCAGATCCCCCTGTGGCGCGGCGAGCGCCGTTTCGTCACCCGACGCGGCCCCGACCAGGAACACGCCGTGCTGTACGTACGCGACGGCGAGGGCCCCGAACGCGTGCTCATCGACCCCGGCGCCCTGGACGCGTCGGGCCTGACCACCCTGGACTCCTGGCGGCCCTCTCCCGACGGCCGACTGCTCACCTACCAGCTCTCCGAGGGCGGCGACGAGGAGTCGCTGCTGCGGGTGATGGACGTGGACACCGGTGAGATCGTCGACGCCCCCATCCCCCGGACCCGCTACAGCCCGGTGGCGTGGCTGCCGGACGGCTCGGCGTTCTACTACGTGCGCCGCCTGCCCGAGGAACAGGTCCCCGAAGGGGAGGAGTCCTACCACCGCCGTGTCCACCTGCACCGGCTGGGCACCCCGGTGGAGGAGGACCCCATCGTCTTCGGCGAGGGGCGGGACAAGACCGAGTACTTCGGTGTCTCCCTCAGCCGGGACGGACGGTGGCTGGTCCTGACGGCGGCACGGGGCACCTCCTCGGCCACCGACGTGTGGGTCGCCGACGTGCACGAGGGCGCTGCCGAGAACCCGCGCCTGGTCGTGGTCCAGGAGGACGTGGACGCCGACACCGACGCCTCCGTGGGGCGGGACGGGCGCCTGTACCTGCTCACCGACCGCGACGCTCCCCGGGGGCGTCTGTGCGTCGTGGACCCCGCGAACCCGGTGTACGACCGGTGGACCACGCTGGTCGCCGAGGACCCGGAGGCGGTCCTGGGGGGCTTCACCCTGCTCGACGGGGCGGACTCCCCCGAACTCCTCGTCGCCTGGAGTCGGCACGCGATCAGCGAGATCACCAGGCACGACCCGGCCACCGGTGCGCTTCTGGGCTCCGTGGCCATGCCCGGCCTGGGCAGTCTCGTCGGTCTCACCTCCCGCCCGGAGGGCGGTCACGAGGCCTGGTTCGGCTACACCGACAACACCCACCCCTCGTCCGTCTACCACTACGACGCCCACACCGGCGCCGTGGAACTGTGGGAGCGGGCCCCCGGCGACATCGACGTGCCGGAGGTGCGCACCGAACAGGTCACCTTCACCTCAGGGGACGGCACGACCGTCCGGATGCTGGTGGTCTCGCCGCCGGAACCGGCCGACGGCCCGCGGCCGACGATCCTGTACGGCTACGGCGGGTTCCAGATCTCGATGACCCCCGCCTACTCCGCGGCGATCCTGTCGTGGGTGCGCGCCGGCGGCGTGTACGCGGTGGCCAACCTGCGCGGTGGTCTGGAGGAGGGCGAGGGCTGGCACCGGGACGGCATGCTCGCCAACAAGGAGAACGTGTTCGACGACTGCGCCGCGGCCGCCGAACACCTCATCGCCACGGGGGTCACCGACCGCGACCGCCTGGCGGTCATGGGCGGCAGCAACGGCGGGCTGCTCGTGGGCGCCATGGTGACCCGTCGCCCGGATCTGTTCCGCGCGGCCGTGTGCTCGGCGCCACTGCTGGACATGGTGCGCTACGAGCGGTTCGGGCTGGGGCAGCTGTGGAGCGTCGAGTACGGCAGCGCCGAGGACCCGGAGCAGTTGGGGTGGTTGCTGGGCTACTCGCCGTACCACAACGTGCGTGAGGGCACCCGCTACCCGGCGATCCTGTTCACGGTGTTCGACAACGACACCCGGGTGGATCCGTTGCACGCGCGCAAGCTGTGCGCGGCCCTGCAGCACGCCACCTCGGCGTCGGTCGAGGAGCGTCCGGTGCTGCTGCGCCGGGAGGCCCAGGTCGGGCACAGCTCCCGTTCGGTGAGCCGGAGCGTGGCGCTGAGCGCCGACCAGCTGGCGTTCCTGGCCCACCACCTGGGGCTGTCGGTGGACTGACGGCAACGATGATCCGCGGGGCCCGGGTGGGGAGAGCAAGGACACAAGCCCACCCGGGCCCCCTCCCCTCACCCTTTGGGACAATGACCCGATGGGTGTCCTCGTGCGCGTCGCGCCGAGCGCACCCGCGCACGACGACCCTTGCGGGGGTGCCCGAGGGAGAGGACCCGGACGTGACCCAGACCCAGGACGAGGCCACCGCGACCGCCGCCCCGCGGCGGCACGTGCACTTCCAGCAGGTGCGCTACGCCGACCTGGACCCGCAGCAGCACGTCAACAACGTGCGGATGCTGACCTACCTGGAGGACGCCCGCATCTCGTTCCTCAACTACGGCGGCATCGACGGCGGCCGCGGGTTCGGCGCCATGGTCGTGGCCCGGCAGGAGGCCGACTACGTCGCTCCGCTGCTGCCCCGCAGCGAGCCCGTGCGGGTGGAGCTGTGGGTGACCGAGGTGCGCAACGCCAGTTGCAGCCTGGCCTACGAGATCCTCGACGATGACAAGGTCTACCTGCGCGCCAGAACCGTCCTCGTCGGTTTCGACGTCGCGAAGCAGAGCGCCCGGCGCCTGAACGACACCGAGCGCGCGCTGCTCGCCGAATACGCCTGATCGGGGCCGATCACCGCTTGAGGGAGATGGTGATGGCCTCGCCGTCGTCATCGTCGCCGTCGTCGCGGCCTCCCTGGCGCACGGTGCCGTCACCGCCGACCGTCACCGAGGTGGGTTCGGCCACCACCGGGGGCGTGGCCTCCTCGGGAACGTTGACCATGCTGTGCGCGGCCATGACCATGTACTCCCACAGCTGGCGCTCCAGCGCCTCGTGCAGTTCGAGGGAGTCCACGGCGGCGCGCATGTGCTTGAGCCACAGGTCGCGCTCGGCGGCACCGATGCGGAACGGGAAGTGACGCATGCGCAGGCGCGGGTGGCCACGCTGCTCGTTGTAGGTGCGGGGGCCGCCCCAGTACTGGATGAGGAACAACCGCAGGCGTTCCTCGGCGGGGCCGAGGTCCTCCTCCGGGTACATGGGCCGAAGCACGGGGTCTTCGGCCACTTCCTCGTAGAAACGGCGGACCAGGCGGGTGAAGGTCTCCTCACCGCCCACGGCCTCGTAGAACGTCGTACGCACGGGCTCGTCGCCCGCGCTCTGCTGGTCATCACGCGCGGAAGTCATCGCCACCAGGGTATGCGACGTTCGCCCGGCCTCCCCGAGTCCGAAGACCCGGGGAATGACCACACAGGTCACCTCTACGCCCCGCCCCGCCCGGAGCCGCCCCACCGGCCACGATCGACGCCGCGCTCTCGCACACTGATGGAACCATCCTCGGCGGCATCGCCGGAGACCGCTCCCCCACCGGGGG
>NZ_QOCZ01000019.1 GCF_018207095.1 Nocardiopsis sp. MG754419
GCGAGCGGGTGAAGTTCCCGGTCTGGTGCGCGGGCGGCATCGGCGGCACCGCCTGGTACTGACCCGGTGCCGGGTGGCGCAGCCCCGTCGCGGTCTGGTGCGCGGGATGCGGCATCCCGGGGGGTCCTGGCGGCATCGGCGGCAGGTTGGGTCGCCACGACTGGTGCAGGGCGTGCGACACCATGTCGTTCGGGTTGCCGGCCTCCTCACCGCCGGCGAGCTCCAGCAGGAGGTCCTGGGCGGTGGGCCGACGGCCCGGCTCCTTGGCCAGGGCCCGCGCGACCAGCCGGTCCAACGGCGGGTCCAGGTTGCTGATCTGCGGTTCGGCGAACAGCACCCGCTTGCCCAACGTCATGGCGTCGCCGTTGCCGAAGGGGTGCGTGCCGTTACCGGCGAAGGCCACCAGACAGCCCCAGGCGAAGATGTCCGCCGAGGTGGTGACCTTCTCCTCCAGCAGCTGCTCGGGCGCCATCCACCCCGGGCTGCCCATGACGATGCCGGTCTGGGTGTGGTTGGTGGCGGTGTTCATCGCCCGCGCGATACCGAAGTCGATCACCCGTGGGCCGGAGATCGACAGCAGGACGTTGGCCGGCTTGAGGTCGCGGTGGACCAGACCGGTGCGGTGGATGGCGGCCAACGCCGCGGCCACGCCCAGGGCGAAGCCGTGCAGGGTGGAGGAGTCCAGAGGACCGTTCTCCGCGATGTGCTCGGCCAGAGCCGTGCCCGCGATGTACTCGGTCACCATGTAGGGACGGTTCTCGAACGTCCCGTGGTCGAGCACCTTGGCGGTACAGAAGGAGGCGACCTTGCGGGCGTTCTCCATCTCATCGCGAAAACGCGCCCGGGTCTGCTCGTCGAACGCGAGCTCCGGGCGGATGACCTTGATGGCTACGTGGTTGTTCTTCTCGGGCGTGCTGCCCAGGTAGACGGTTCCCATGCCGCCGCTGCCCAGCTTGCCGGACAGCACGTAAGGACCGATGGTGGCCGGATCTCCGGCGACCAACGGTTCCAGGTTCTTCGGGAGCCCATCCGACGGCAAGCGACCCTCCCCGACGGTGTCCAAACTCCGCCTTGCCCCAAGGTAGCGGTGTTTGTGCCCGGATTCCCACTCATAGGCCGTATTGGGCCGCTTCGGGGGCGGGCGGAAACTGACATGACAGTGGCAGCGAGTCCGTGGTCGTGGCACGCGTTCGTGCTCCGAGGCGCGGATCTCCGCGCTGATCGAAGCCCGTGAACACCGCGGGCCCCGCTCGGGGGTGTGTGTTCACGCAAGGTGGGGGTTCCTTTACGATTGGGGACTCGTGACCGTTAATACCACCGTAACCGTGCGGGTCCCCGCGAAGGTGAACCTCCAGTTGGCGGTGGGGCCCGGCCGCGAGGACGGATTCCACGACCTCGTCAACGTGTTCCACGCCGTCTCGCTGTTCGATGAGGTTACCGTCACGGAGGCGTCCGCGCGTCGGCAGAGCCCCTTCGTCTCGCTGACGGCCCGAGGCGAGATGGGTTCGCACCTGGCCAGGGTGCCCCTCGACGAGAGCAACCTCGCGGCCCGTGCCGCCCTGGCGGTGGCCGAGGAGACCGGGCGGGGCGCACCGGTCGACCTCCACCTGGACAAACAGATCCCCGTGGCCGGCGGGATGGCGGGGGGTAGCGCCGACGCCGCGGCCGCCCTGGTCGCCTGCGACCGACTCTGGGGCACCGGACTGTCCCGGGAACGCCTGGTGGAGTTGGCCGCCCGGTTGGGGAGCGACGTGGCGTTCGGCCTGGTCGGAGCCACCGCGGTGGGCACCGGGCGCGGGGAGATCCTGGAGCCGATGCCGTCCCCGGGGCGCTACCGCTGGGTGTTCGCCCTCTCCAAGCGCGGCCTGTCCACGGCCGACGTGTTCCGTGAGTACGACCGGCTGCGTCCGGACGCCCCTGAGCCCCGGCCCGATCGGGAGTTGGAGAAGGCACTGGCCACGGGCGACGCGGTGGCGCTGGGGCGGGCCCTGAGCAACGACCTGCAACCGGCCGCCCTGTCCCTGCTGCCCGAGTTGGAGCGGACCCTGGAGGCCGGGCGTGCCGCGGGTGCCCTGGGGGCCCTGGTGTCCGGTTCCGGGCCGACCTGTGCCTTCCTGGTGGGCGGTGGCGAGGGCTCCACGGTCGTCGCGGAGCGGGAGGCCGAGGTGGTGGCGGCCCTGACGCGCACCGGCCTGTGCGAGCAGGTCGTGGCGGCGGACGGGGACGTGCCCGGCGCCACCGTTCTGTGATGCGAATCACTCGGGCGTGCGCGAGGGAGAAGGGCGCCGCACCCCTTGACCTCAACAATGGTTGAGGTCGAACACTGGGGTGCATGACGACCGCAGCCACGTTCTCCAGGTACGCCGACCTCCCGGCACTCATCGGACTGATGGAGGGGGACGAGAAGCACACGGGGGCCGCCGCCTCCACCCTCGACGTCCTGTGGGTCCTCTACGACCACGTCCTCGACGTCACCCCCGCCACCGCCGAGGCCCCCGACCGTGACCGCTTCCTGCTGTCCAAGGGGCACGGCCCGGCCGCCTACTACGCGGTGCTCGCGGCCAAGGGCTTCCTCGACGTGCCCACCCTGCGACGCTGGACCACCTTCGACTCTCCGCTCGGGCACCACCCGGACCGCGTGCTGGTCCCCGGGGTCGAGATCGGCAGTGGTTCGCTGGGGCACGGCATGGCCTTGGGGCTGGGCAGCGCCCTCGGTCTGCGGGCCCAACGGATCCGCAGGCCCGACGGCACCGAACCCCGGGTGGTGGTGCTGATCGGCGACGGTGAACTCGACGAGGGCGCCAACCACGAGGCCATCGCTGCCGCCGGGCGGCTGGGCGCCGACAACCTCACCGTCGTGGCGATCGACAACGGATCCGCCACCCACGGCTGGCCCGGGGGCATCGGCCGCCGCTTCGAGGTCGAGGGCTGGCAGACCCGCGAGGTCGACGGGCGCGACCACGACGCCCTCCGCGCCGCCTTCACGCCCTCCCGCACCGGACGTCCCCTGGTGGTCGTCGCTCGTGTCCGCAACGGAAGCCGAGGAGCCTAGCCATGCGTGAGACCTTCGCCGCCACCGTCGACCGTGCCCTGGACCGCGACCCCCGCACCGTGGTGGTCCTGGCCGACATCTCCGCGGGACTGTTCCGCCGCTCGGCGCTCGAACACCCGGGCCGCGTCATCAACCTGGGCATCCGGGAACAGGCCATGATCGACGTCGCCGGGGGGCTGGCGCTCACCGGTATGCGGCCGGTGGTGCACAGCTACGCGCCCTTCCTCGTCGAGCGTCCCTTCGAGCAGATCAAGATCGGTCTGGGCCACCAGGACGTCGGCGCGATCCTGGTGAGCATCGGCGGCTCCTACGACGCCTCCGAGGAGGGGCGTACCCACCAGGCGCCCGAGGACGTCGCCGTCCTCGACACCCTGCCCGGGTGGACCGTGCGCGTGCCCGGCCACCCCGACGAGGTGCGCGACGCCCTCGAACAGGACCTCCCGGGGGACCATCGCGTGTACCTGCGACTGTCGGGTACGGCCAATCGTGCGGCCCTGCCGGTCGGGCCCCGTCTGCACGTGGTGCGCACCGGCTCGCCCCGCTCCGCCGGGGTCGTGCTCGCGGTCGGTCCGATGCTCGACCGGGTGCTGGAGGCCACGGCGGACCTGGACGTGACGGTCGCCTACACCTCGACCGTGCGCCCGTTCGACCGCGCGGGGCTCGCCGCCCTGACCGCCGCGGCGGGCAACGCCGACGTCCTCGCGGTCGAGCCCTACCTCCGCGGGACCTCGGCGCACGAGGTCTCCGAGGCGCTCGTCGACCGGCGGCATCGTCAACTCTCCCTGGGCGTGCCCCGGGACGCCGAACTGCGCGCCTACGGCACCCCCGCCGAGCACGCCCGTGCCCACGGGCTGGACACGGAGGGAATCGCGAAGGCCGCCCGGGACTTCTTCCTGGTGTAGGCCCCGCGCACGGAGACCGTGCGCGGAGTCCTCGGAGGGGCGAACCCTCCCGGAACCCGCCCGGGGCCTTGCGTGGTGCGGCCCCGGGCGTTCCCCTTCATGCGTGGTGTGCGGTGGACGTTCCTCCCGCCCCGCGTCGCCCCGGTGGCGGCGCCACCGGTGTTCCGCTCGCGACGGGCGTCCGTCACCACGGAGGATCTAGCAGGCGTAGGTTCTGCCGTCGGCCGCCTTGCCCCAGTTGCAGCTGCTCAGGGTGCCCGCGGCCTTGTTGTCGTCCTTGCTGCCCGGCTTCTTCAAACGCAGGTCGGGGTTGCGCGCGGTGCCGTCGTTGGGCAGCACGTGTCGTGCGTAGCCCCGGTAGACGTGGTGCTTGCCCTTGGCGTCGCGGTGGTTCTTCCCGCTGCCGGTGTGCACGTAGACGACCGCCCCGGCCGGGAGGTTGTACGAGGGCAGCGCGCGCCCGTAGTTGTTCGAGGTGATGTCCGGGACGTAGCCCTTGAGGTTGACGGTCTTCTTCGTCACGTTCCTGACGATGAAGTACTCGCCGTTGAGGTTGACCTGCTTCTTGTTCTTGATGTCGGCCCCGGCGGCGTTGGGCCGCACGTGGGTGATCATGAGGGCCCCGGTGGTCGAGGCCGCGTGCGCCGGAACGGGCACCAGGAACGCCGCGAGCAGTGCGGCCACGAGAACGGCACGGATGGAGCGCATGGGCTCCCCTTTCGATACGCGACCGTCCTTCGATGCGAGCCTCCAGGGGAGGGGCTCGTAAGCGGGGGTGCCGAGGACAGAGCAGAAGCGTAGCCCGTCCGCGACGCACGCGGTGACGGAAAAGGATGGTTCGCGAAAAGTGTCCGCCCGGGCGGGCGCCGGTCAGTCCACCTCCGTGGGGGCAGCACAATGGAGGTGATGACGAATCTGGTCAATCTTCAGGACGTGTCCCTGGCCTACGGGCCGCTCGTACTCCTCGACAAGGTGTCCCTCGGCGTCGACGAGGGTGAACGGATCGGCGTGGTGGGCCGCAACGGCGGTGGCAAGTCCACGCTGATCTCCGTGCTGTCGGGGATCACCGAGCCCGACTCCGGCCGTGTCGTGCACAACCGCGGTCTCCGGGCCGGGTTCCTGCACCAGCGCGACGACTTCCCCGACACCACGGTCGGCGAGTTCGTGCTGGGCGGGCTGGCCGAACACGAGTGGGCGGGCAACGCCCGTATCCGCGACATCCTGAAGGGCCTGCTGGGCGGCTGGGACCTGGACCTGCCGATGGCGGGGCTCTCCGGCGGTGAGCGTCGCCGCTCCGGCCTGGCGCGACTGCTGGTCGACGACCACGACCTGATCGTGCTGGACGAGCCCACCAACCACCTCGACATCGAGGGCATCGCCTGGCTCGCCGACCACCTGAAGGACCGACCGGAGTCGCTCGTGGTCGTCACCCACGACCGCTGGTTCCTGGACGCCGTCACCACCCGCACCTGGGAGGTCGGCCGCGGGGCCGTGGAGCGCTACGAGGGCGGCTACGCCGCCTACGTGCTGGCCAAGGCGGAGCGGGACCGTCAGTCGGCCGCCGCCGAGGAGCGCCGGCAGAACCTCATGCGCAAGGAGCTCGCCTGGCTGCGCCGCGGTGCCCCCGCGCGTACCTCCAAGCCCAAGTTCCGCATCGACGCGGCCAACCAGCTCATCGCGAACGAGCCCCCGCCCCGCGACGCCGTGGAGCTGGTCCGCTTCGCCAGTTCGCGGCTGGGCAAGACCGTCATCGACCTCAAGAAGGTCTCGGTCGCCGTTCCCGACCGCACGCTCCTCGACGAGCTCACCTGGCAGCTGGGCCCGGGCGACCGGGTCGGGCTGGTCGGAGTGAACGGCGCGGGCAAGTCCACCCTGCTGAAGATCCTCGCCGAGGAGCGCGAGCCCGACGCGGGCACCGTGCGCACCGGCCGGACCGTCAGGTTGGCCCACCTGTCCCAGAACATCGCCGAACTCGACCCCACCGCCCGTCCCCTCCAGACCGTCATGGACGTGCGCGAGCACATCACCATCGGCAAGCGGGACTACACCGCCAGCCAGATGCTGGAGAAGTTCGGTTTCCGCGGTGAGCGTCAGTGGACCCCGATCGGTGACCTCTCCGGCGGCGAGAAGCGCCGCCTCCAGCTGCTGCGCCTGCTCATGGACGAGCCCAACGTGCTGCTGCTGGACGAGCCCACCAACGACCTCGACATCGAGACCCTCACCGAGCTGGAGGACCTGCTCGACGGTTGGCCGGGATCCCTGGTGCTGGTCAGCCACGACCGGTACTTCCTGGAGCGGATCACCGACCGCGTGCTCGCCCTGATGGGCGACGGTTCGCTCGCGTTCCTGCCGGGCGGGGTGGACGAGTACCTGGAACGCCGCGCGGCCACCGCCGGCGAGGTCACCGTGCCCCTGGGGGCCTCGGAGACGGCCGCGGCCCGGACGCCCGCCCCGGCCCCCGGACTCTCCCAGGCCGAGCGTCGCGCCGCCCAGAAGGAGATGCAGCGCGTCGAACGGCGGATGGACCGGATCGCCAAGCGCGAGGCCGAACTCCACGAACTGATGGCGGCCTCCGCCGAGGACTACACCCGGCTCGCCGAACTCGACGCCGAGGCCAAGACCCTCGCGTCCGAGAAGGACGAGCTGGAGATGGTCTGGCTGGAGCAGGCGGAGCTCGTCGGCGACTGAACGCGTGACGGGTGCCCGCCCCGCGCGGTCGTGCGCCGGGGCGACCCGTAGTCTGCTCACAGTGCGCGCACGGTTCCCAACGCAGGAGGAGACGCCATGGCCGACCTGGACGACATCCCGGTGACCCTGATCGACGGCCGGGAGACCACCTTCGGTGAGTGGTCCGGCAAGGTGCGCCTGGTGGTGAACGTGGCCTCTCGCTGCGGGTTCGCCCCGCAGTACGGCGTCCTGGAGGAGTTGCAGAAGCGCTACGAGGACCGGGGCTTCACCGTGCTCGGGTTCCCCAGCAACCAGTTCCTCCAGGAGTTCGGTGGTGAGGGGAAGATCGCCGAGTACTGCTCGATGACCTGGGGCGTGACCTTTCCGATGACCACCAAGGTGAGGCTCAACGGACGCAACCGGCACCCGCTCTACGCCGAACTCACCCGGGCTTCCGACGCCGCGGGGCAGGCGGGGAAGGTGAAGTGGAACTTCGAGAAGTTCCTGGTGCTGCCGGACGGCACCGTCCATCGCTTCCGCTCGACCACGGTGCCCGACGACCCGGAGATCGTCCGGCTCATCGAGGGTGCGCTGCCCGAGGAGGCCTGACCGCTCGGGCGGGGTCCGGGTCCGAGGGTGGGATGGGTCACTGTCCTCGCCTCCGCGAGGCGTCCCCCGGAAGGCCCCGCCACCGGACCGGAACGCTGTGACGGCGTCCCCGGGCCCCGATCGATGGTGGATCGGGGACACGGCGTTCCGCGCTCTCGAATTCGGCGGCCCACGGGAAAGGGAAAGCGCGCTTCGGGGCTCCGTTCCGGGCGAGGAGAACGGTCCCTTGTTCGAGGGCCGCCCGGAAAGGAACGGGCACAGGGCGAGGCCCAACGCGTTGCGGTCGGAAAGGTGATCCGGGCGCGGTGCGCCCGAGGATCGACCATGGTGCCGGTGTGGGGAAAAGGTGGCCCGGGCCCGGCGCTCGTCCACGTGGAACAGCGGATCCGCTCAGCTCAGGACGTGTCGGTGCCCGCACGCCGCGCGTCGTCGACCCGTCCCGAGCCGGCGCTGGCGGTCGTCGTCGGAGGGTCCGTGAAACCTCCGGTTCCCTTGGTGCGGTGGTGTTCGCGAACAGTCGGATACGGAACGGGGCGGGCCGTGCCGACGCGGGGCGGCCACACGATCGGCGCCGCCGGGTGTCCACGCGTGCGGACGCCTGCGCCGCGCGCCGTCCTGACTCGTGCACCGACACCGCGGACGAAGCGCGTCCGTGACCGTATCCGGGAATGGCATCGGCGGAGAAGGGTCCTTTTCGAGGGAATCCGGAAATGCTCCGGCCATGGGGTCGCGTTCCGGAGTTCCGCTTTCGCTGGACCGTCGTGGGGAACCGGCCCGTGTTCGCAGGCCCTAAACTCCGGGGCATGTCACGCCTCCCCCTTTCCGCCATGCTCGCGCTGGCCGTCCTCCCGGCCCTCACCGGATGCTCGTCGACGCACTCGACGGACGTCGGGCTGACCCTCACGGTCGCGCACCCCCAGGGTGACTTCGAACAAGGACCGAGCCTGTTCAAGACCTCCGACGTCACTTACATGGTGCGTTACCTCTCCCGCACCGAGCCCGACCGGGTGGACTTCGACCTCATCATCCTCGTGCCGGAGTTCGGTCGTCCGTTCGGGTTCGGTGACCTGGCCGTCACCTGTGTGGCGGACGGTGCGACCTCGACGGCCGACACCGACGAGGAACTGCGAAGCGAGGAGTTCGGGGGTGTCTTCGAGTTCCCCATGTGGTGCGAGGCCCCCGAGGACGCCGAACGGATGGTCGTCGAGATCGATCATCACGACGAACAGCTGAGCTTCGAGGGCGCCGTCTTCTGATCGTCGCCCGGGCCCGGGACGAGACCGGGGCCCGGGCCGGACCCCTCGGGGCCTCAGCGGACCCGGGCCTCGAAGGCCTCCGCGATCCGCTGGGCGCCGGCGGCGTTGGTGTGGATGTCCGGGCCGCGCACGGTGTCGCACATCCAGGTCAGCTCACAGATGGTCGCCACGTTGACCGGAACCTCGCCCTGGCCCTCGGCCGCTTCGGTGTCGGTGTTGTGGAAGGCCGCGTCGACCTCGGCGACCTCCACGCCGGCCGCTTCGTAGGCGGCGGCGAGCGCGTCGTTGAACTCGTCCATGACCTCGACCGATCGTGCCGCGAGCCCGGTGTGGGACGCCTCCTCCACGGCCTCCTCCGGGGCGTCCTCGCTGAGGTCCTCGGCCCCCGCCGTGGGTGCGTCCAGGGACCGCAGGCCGTCGAGCAGTGCCAGGGCGAGGAACGGGTTGTAGTAGGTCATCCCGATGATCTGGGTGTCCTCCCCGGCGGCGTCGCCCAGACGCTCGGCGATCTCGGGGACCTCCGACTCCAGGCGGTCCATCCCCTCGGCCACGCACTCCTCGTCGACGCCGGCGGCCTCCAGCCGCGGTGCGGCCCCGGGGCGCACACCGGTCACACAGTCCGTGAAGTTGTTGGCGCCGATGGTGAGGGTGATCAGGCTCACCTGGTCACCGTGCTCCTCCAGGTACTCCTCGGCCTGGTCCAACTGGGAGCCGGCCTCGTACCGCTCCTCGCACAGAGGGAGCCCGCCCTCGATGAACGTGGTGGTGTCCTCACCGCCGCATCCCAGGCGTTCGTGCACGAGCGAGGGGTCGTCCTCCCGCAGGTCCTCGTACAGCACGTCGGTGAAGGACTCGTCGGTCTCCACCACGGAACCGTTCTGGTCGGGCTGGACCCCGACGGTCAGGGAGTCGCCCAGGGACAGGTAGTGCTGCGAGGCGCCCTCGGAGACGGGCTCTCCCCGGTCCTCCTCGGGGCCGGAGCATCCCGCCACCACCAACGCCACCGCCGCCACGGCGGTCCACCGCATTCTCACACTGCTCTCCCTTCACAGCCATGCCAAGGCGCACCTTCTCCGGGGGCACCGAACGAGGGGGGTCGACCGCGGGATCTACCCCTCTTCGCCGGAGCGAATCCCATCGAGGGGGACCAGCAGGTGACGCAACAACCCCGCCAGCTGCTCGCGCTCGGCCGCGGGCATGGGGGCGAGCAGCGTCTCCTCGTAGCGGAGCAGGGACGCCAGGGCGGCGTCGATGCGCTCGGCGCCCTGGTCGGTCAGGCGCACCAGAACGCCGCGTTTGTCGGCGGGGTCGGGGCGGCGGCGCACCAACTCGGCGGCGGCCAGACGGTCGACCCGGTTGGTCATGGTGCCGGAGGTGACGAGTGTGGCCCGGAGCAGCCGGCCCGGGCTGAGTTCGTAGGGCGGTCCGGAGCGACGCAGCTCGGCGAGGACGTCGAACTCCCAGGGTTCCAACGTGTGCTCGGTGAAGACGGTGCGCCGGGCACGGTCCAGGTGGCGGGCGAGCCGGGACACACGGCTGAACACCTCGAGTGGTGTCACGTCCACGTCCGGCCGCTCGGAGCGCCACGCCTCCAGAAGCCCATCCACCTCATCGCGCATGGGACCCAGCATATCTCTTGACATCAAGATAGTGGGGCGGGTATGCGTATCGCACCCGCCCCACGATCGACGTGGAAGGGCGGCGTCGCCGAGGACGACGCCCCAGGGGTCAGCCCGAGCGCGGTCGGCGCGTGTCCAACCTCGGCTTGGACTCCAGCGCGGAGAGCCCGTTCCAGGCGAGGTTGACCAGGTGGGCGGCGACCACCTCGCGCTTGGGCTTGCGCACCTCCAGCCACCACTGGCCGGTCAGCGCCCACATGCCCACCAACGCCTGGGCGTACATGGGAGCGAGCGCCGGGTCGTAGCCGCGTTCCGCGAACTCGTCGGCCATGATGTGCTCGACCTGGCTGGCGATGTCGTTGATCAGGCTGGCGAAACTGCCCGTTCCGGAGGCCACGTGGGAGTCACGGGTGAGCACCCGGAACCCGACACTGTCCTCCTCGACGTAGCGCAGCAGGGCCAGGGCCGCCTTCTCGATCTTGTTCCGCGCGTGGTCGGCGGTGAGGGCCTCGCCCATCATGTCCAGGAGCGTGCGCATCTCCCGGTCCACGACGACGGCGTAGATGCCCTCCTTGCCGCCGAAGTGCTCGTACACCACGGGCTTGGACACACCGGCTCGTGCGGCGATCTCCTCGACGGAGGTCGCGTCGAACCCTCGTTCGGCGAACAGCTCCCGGCCGATCTCCAACAGCTGTTGCCGACGCTCCTTGCCCGTCATGCGCTTGCGGCGCACGCGGGTCCTCTGTTCGCTGTCGGCTGCTCCCATGATGGTTATCGATCCTAGACCTTGACCCGCTTCGCGGCGAGTCGTTCGTTGTTCGGCCAACGCACCTTGGTCGCCCAGCCGAACTTCTCGAAGATCCAGATGATCCGCGCGGAGATGTCGATCTGCCCCTTGAGCACACCGTGGCGGGCGCAGGTGGGGTCGGCGTGGTGCAGGTTGTGCCAGGACTCACCGAAGGACGGGATGGCCAGCCACCACACGTTGCGGGAGCGGTCGCGCACCTCGAAGTTCTCCTCGCCGATGGTGTGGCAGATGGAGTTGATCGACCAGGTGACGTGGTGCAGCAGGGCGACGCGGACCAGGCCGGCCCAGAAGAACGCGGTGACCGCGCCCCACCAGGACATGGTGACCAGACCACCGATGGCGGCGGGGGCGAACAGGGAGAACAACACGATCGGCACGAACAGCCGGTCGATGAGGACGACGTCCTTGTCCTTGAGCAGGTCCGGGGTGAAGCGGCGCGGCGAGGTGCGCTTCTCGTCCAGGTACATCCACGCCATGTGCGCGTAGTACAGGCCCTTGGCCACGGACTTCCAGTCGTCGCCGAAACGCCACGGGGAGTGCGGGTCGCCCTCGGCGTCCGCGTACTTGTGGTGCCGGCGGTGGTCGGCCACCCACTTGATGACGCTGCCCTCGATGGCCATGCTGCCCGCGATCGCCAGGGCGATGCGCAGCGGCCGGTTCGCCTTGAAGGAGCCGTGCGTGAAGTGACGGTGGAAACCGACGGTGATGCCCAGACCGCTGATCGCGTAGAAGACGACCGCGATGACGATGTCGGTGAGGGAAAGGCCCCAGCCCCAGAAGAACGGCACCGCCGCGAGCAGCGCGATCAGCGGGACGAACACGAAGGCGAAGACGGTGTAGCGCTCGGCCTTACCCCTCACCTCGGCCTCGTACTCGGGGATCGCCTCACGTTTGGGCTGGTGTGTCGTGGCGTCGGTGGCGCCTTCGGTGGGAAGTTCGGGGGCTGCGGTCATGGTCTGGAACACCTCGTTGCAGGAAACGTCGTCACTGGTCAGGACGGCGTCACAGGGGCATGCAACACCCGACCGGACGGCCCAACCTATTCCTACGTAACCGTAACCTACGACCCCGTAGGTTTGGCAAGTCCTCCATGGAAGGCGCTATGTTGGTGGCGCACGCCGGGGCCGAGGCCCCCGCGTTCCCGGATGATGTAATCGGCAGCATGTGGGGTTTTGGTCCCCATCGTCCAGGTTCGAGCCCTGGTCCGGGAGCGGTTCCCCGCCCACGCTCGACGCGCCCCGTGACCCTCGTGTCCCGCGCGTGAGACGGCCGACACACGGTCGCGTGGCTCACACGCCCGACCGTTCCGTGTCTCCCACCCCTCGGCGCCGACCGCGGCCGCACCGGCCCCCGACGTCCGATCGGTTCGACGCGCCGCGTCCACGCCCGCCGTTGCGCCGCCGAAGAGCGCCCATGGCGCACATGTATCCTTCCCATGTCGGCCGCCGGCCATCCGACGGCCGCCCGCGCGGCATGCGGGACGCGCCGCCGCCGGGTGAGCCGACTGTTCCTGTGCCAGCTATCACGAGGGGTCTCCTTCAGTGAGCGTGAAACGCCCGGCTGCCGTCATCGTCCTCTCCGCCGGAGAGGGCACCCGGATGAGGTCCAAGCTCCCCAAGATGCTCCACGAGATCGGTGGCCGCAGCATGCTCGGCCACGTTCTCGAGGCGGCGCGGGCCACCGACCCCGAACACACGGTCGTGGTGCTCGGCCACAAGCGCGAACACTTCACCGAGCACCTGGACAGGGTCGCCCCCGAGGCGTCCACCGCCGTCCAGGAAGAGCAGAACGGCACCGGTCACGCGGTGCGCATGGCTCTGGAGGACCTGGCCCGCCAGGGGCTCAAGCTCACCGGGACCGTCGTTCTCACCTGTGGTGACACCCCGCTTCTGCGCGGCAGCACCCTCAACGGCCTGGTCGCCGAACACGAGCGCGAGGGCAACGCCGTCACGGCGCTGTCCGCCCGCGTTCCCGACCCCCACGGTTACGGTCGTATCGTCCGTGACTCCGACGGTGCCTTCACCGAGATCGTCGAGCACGCCGACGCCACCCCCGAGCAGCACCGGATCGACGAGATCAACTCCGGCATGTACGCCTTCGACGGGGCCCTGCTCACCGAGGTCGTGCAGCGCCTGTCCAGTGACAACGCCAAGGGCGAGGAGTACATCACCGACGTCGTCGGTCTCCTCCGCGGCGACGGTCACCGGGTCGGCGCCTGGATCGCCGACGACTGGCACGAGGTCCAGGGCGTCAACAACCGCGTCCAGCTCGCCGAGGCCCGACGCCTGCTCAACGACCGCATCCTGCACGAACTGATGCTCTCCGGCGTCACCGTCGTCGACCCCGCGACGACCTGGGTGGACGCCCAGGTGAGCATCGGCCCGGACACCGTGGTGCACCCCGACACCCGGCTGTACGGAACCACCCGGATCGGCGAGGACGCCGTGGTCGGCCCCGGTGCCGACCTGCGCGACACCGTCGTCGGCGACGGTGCGGAGGTCCGCCAGACCACCGCCGACCGTGCCGAGATCGGGCCCGGGGCCACCGTCGGTCCCTACACCTACCTCCGGCCGGGCACCCGCCTGGCCGAGCGGGCCAAGGCCGGAGCCTTCGTCGAGGTCAAGAACTCGGACATCGGCGCCGGCTCCAAGATCCCGCACCTGACCTACGTGGGCGACGCCGACATCGGCGTGGGCAGCAACATCGGCTGCTCCTCGGTGTTCGTCAACTACGACGGGGTCAACAAGTCCCGGAGCACCATCGGCGACCACGTGCGCATCGGCAGCGACAACACCATCGTCGCTCCGGTGCACGTCGGCGACGGTGCCTACTCCGGGGCCGGGACCGTGGTCCGTGACGACGTCCCGCCGGGGGCCCTCGCCGTTTCCGAGGGACACCGGCAGCGTAACGTCGAGGGCTGGACGCTCCGCAAGCGTCCGGGAACAGCCTCCGCCGAAGCGGCGGAGCAGGCGGAACGGCGCGGAGCCGCCGTCGCCGACGAGCAGTGACTGTGGGGGAGAATCACGTGACCGGGATGAAGGCCACCGGGCAGAAACAACTGATGCTTTTCTCGGGGCGCACGCACCCCGCGCTGGCCGAGGAGGTGGCCAAGGAGCTGGGGATCGACGTGGTCCCCACCCGGTTCGACACCTTCGCCAACGGAGAGATCTTCGTTCGCTACCTGGAGTCGGTGCGCGGCTCCGACGCTTTCGTGATCCAGTGTCACGCGGACCCGATCAACGAGTCCATCATGGAGCAGCTGATCATGGTGGACGCGCTCAAGCGCGCCTCCGCCAAGCGGATCACCGTCGTCACGCCGTTCTTCGGGTACGCGCGTCAGGACAAGAAGCACCGTGGCCGCGAGCCCATCTCCGCCCGCCTCATGACGGACCTGTTCCGGACCGCCGGCGCGGACCGGATGATGGCGGTGGACCTGCACACCGACCAGATCCAGGGCTTCTTCAACGGCCCCGTCGACCACCTGTTCGCGCTGCCGATCCTGGCCGACCACATCTCCGACCAGGTGGACAACACCGAGATCACCGTGGTCTCCCCGGACGCCGGTCGCGTGCGCACGGCCGACCGCTGGGCCGACCGCCTCGGTGCGCCGCTGGCCATCATCCACAAGCGTCGCGACCCGGACGTCGCCAACCAGGTGAAGGTCCACGAGGTCGTCGGTGAGGTCAAGGGCCGCGTCTGCGTCCTGGTCGACGACATGATCGACACCGGCGGCACGATCGTCAAGGCCTCCGAGGCCCTGTTCGAGCAGGGTGCCAAGCAGGTCTACGTCGCGGCCACCCACGGTGTGCTGTCGGGCCCCGCCGCGGAGCGTCTGCAGAACTCCCGCATCTCCGAGGTGGTCGTCACCAACACGCTCCCCATCCCCGAGGACCGCTGCTTCGACAAGCTCACCCAGCTGTCGATCGCCCCGCTGATCGCCCGCGCGGTGAACGAGGTGTTCACCGACGGTTCCGTGACGAGCCTGTTCGACTGATCGTGCGTCCTTCGGGCCTCCGCCGCGCCTCGACTCGTGTGCGAGCGTCGCAAGGCCCGATGGGAACCTTCGGTGACCTCCGGTGCGCTGGTTCGTTCCACACGATCGCACCCGCGTCACCTCCGCCCGTCCGGTGCCCGAACACACCCACATCCCCCACCACGGGGGAGATCCTGTGGTTCCCCTCAGACCCCAGGACACCGCGTGCCCCCTCGGGGCCGGCCGGATCTCCGGTCGGCCCCGGTAGGGGATGTACGGAGTCGTCACCGGAAGCAGTAGACTTGACCGAGTGTCCCCGTGCCCGGATGGATGCGCACGCTTCCTGCGTGTGTTCTCCTCCCCGGAACCCACACGGGCAGGGGTGCGCGACGAGCGTTCCCGGGCCGGGCGGGTCCGGTGGCGGCTCGCCGGGCACGCCTGGAACCAGGGCGGTCGAGTCCCCTGCCAACTGGGTGACCCCGCCGTATTCCCCGCCGAGGGCGGGAAATCGTTCGTACTACTGGAGTCGTGTTCCCCGTGCTGCGGGGTTGAACCCGAGGAGTTTTGTCGTGTCCGAGGTACGTATCGCTGCCGAGCCCCGCACGGAATTCGGCAAGGGCGCCTCTCGTCGCGCCCGCCGCGCGGGTAAGGTGCCGGCCGTCCTCTACGGCCACGGCACCGAGCCCCGCCACCTGAACCTGCCGGGCCACGAGCTCATGCTCGCCCTGAAGACCCCGAACGTCCTGATCCGCCTCGGCGGTCTGGACAAGGACAACCTCGCCCTGCCCAAGAGCGTGCAGCGCGACGCCATCAAGGGCTTCCTGGAGCACGTCGACCTGCTCGTCGTCTCCAAGGGTGAGAAGGTCGAGGTCGAGATCCCGGTCAACCTGACCGGTGAGGTCAAGGCTCCCGGCGTGCTCAACCAGGAGCTCGTCACCGTGTCCATCGAGGCCGAGGCCACCCGCATCCCCGAGGGCGTCGAGTTCGACATCGACGGCCTGGAGATCGGTGCCACCCCCACCGCCGCCGACCTGAAGCTGCCTTCGGGCGTCACCCTGGTCACCGACTCGGAGAGCATCCTGCTCACCGTCGCCGCGCCGCGCGTGGAGGAGGAGCCGGAGACCAGCGAGGAAGCCGCCGAGGCCGCCGAGGAGGCCGCCGCCGAGTAACACGGCGGTGCGTCGCACCACCGGCTTTCCACCGAACGCGCGGGCCCGTCACGGGTCCGCGCGTTCGGCGTTCCGGGACCCGTCCGGGTCTGGATAGGGTCGTGCGGCATGTGGCGTTTCTTGAGCAGGTCGGGTGTCGGAAAGAGCAGGGACGACGAGGACATGGCCGAGACCGAACGGTGGTTGGTCGTGGGGCTGGGAAACCCCGGCCCCAAGTACGCGGGGAACCGGCACAACGCCGGCTTCATGGTGGTGGACGCGCTGGCCGCCGACAAGGGTGAACGCTGGAAGGCCCACAAGGCGCACGCCGAGGTCGTGGAGACCCGGATCGACGGCGCCTCCGTGGTCCTGGCCAAGCCCCGCACCTTCATGAACCTCTCCGGTGGTCCGATCGCCGGGCTGGCGAAGTTCTACAAGGTCCCGCTGGAGCGGATCGTCGTCGTGCACGACGAGATGGACATCGACTTCGGGGCCCTGAAGCTGAAGAAGGGCGGCGGTTCCGGCGGACACAACGGTCTGAAGTCGACCACGTCCTCCTTGGGCGGGCCCGAGTACCTGAGGGTGCGTTTCGGGGTGGGACGCCCTCCGGGGCGGATGGACCCGGCCGCGTACGTGCTGCGCGACTTCTCCTCGACCGAGCGCGGTGAGCTGGACCTCAACGTGGAGCGGGCCGCCGACGCCGTGCGGACCATCCTCACCGACGGTCTGGGCAGGGCCCAGAACGTCTTCCACACCGCGGCCTGAGTCACGGCCCTCCCCGCCCCGCGTGGGAGGGCCGGCCCACATCCCGTCCCGGAGCGCGCCCGGCGGTGTCCCCGCGCCCGGGTGGCGCCCCTCGACCCCGGGTCGACCACGGCGACCCGCCGACCCTGACGACCTCCGCCCGCCCATGCCCACCGTTCGGGGCGAGGGGCCGTCCTCCGGGGCCGGCGCTCGCGGGCCCCGGGGCGGTTCCGGTTCAGCGCGTGAGCAGCAGCCAGGTGTCGCGGGCGTCGGCGTCGGGGGAGCGCCCGGTATCGGCCGCGGCGGCGACCACCCCCACCAGCGCTCCGGCCACGTAGGACGCGTGCAGCTCCGCCGGGACCGCGACGTGCCGTGCGGGACGGCGGCCCTCGACGAACCCGGACAGCAATTCCCTCGTGAGGCGTGCGCGCAGCAGCTCGGAGAAACGGGCACCGCCGCGTTCGGCGAACATCCGTCGGTAGAGCACCGCGTTCTCCGCCACGTGGGCGAACAGGTCCACCAAGGGGGCCGGGGTCGCGTCATCGGGCGTGTCCAACGGACACAGTGCGGCGCAGTGGGCCACGTGCGCCACCGCGTCCTCCATCGCGTCGGCGACCAGTGCGTCCAGGTCGGCGTAGTGCTGGTAGGCGGTGGCCCGGTTGATCTCGGCCCGGCGGGCGACGGCGGCCATGGTGACGGAGGCGAGCTCCTGTTCTGCGGCCAGGGAGAGCAGTGCGGTGCGCAGGCGTCGTCGGGTCCGGCGGACCCGGGGATCGTCGGGGTTCATGACCCACAGCATAAACAACAGGTGTTGCTTTAGCAACGAGTGTCGTTTATCTTGACCGCATGAGAATCGAGATCTGGGCGGACCCCGTCTGCCCCTGGGCCTACATCGGCAAGCGCCGTCTGGAGAAGGCGCTCACGGGCCGGACCGGTGAGTCGGTCGAGGTCGTCTGGCGTCCCTACCGCATCGACCCCACCGCGCCCGCCGTGTCCGAACCGATCGACGCGGTCATGCGCGATCCCTTCGTGGAGGAGGCGCTCCAGGCCTGTGGGCCGCAGGCGTCCGAGGAGGGCGAGCTGGTCAAGATGTCCGAGGTCGCCGAGGCCGAGGGCATCGCGGGGGAGTGGGGCGCCGCCTGGCGCGCGAACACCCACGACGCCCATCGCCTCCTGGTCCTCGCCGAGGGGGAGGGCGGCCCCGTCCTGCAGGACGCGGTGGCCGAACGCCTGCTGCGCGCCCACTTCGTGGAGGGCCGCGACATCGCCGACCCCGCGGTGCTGGACGCGATCGCGACCGACGCCGGGTTCGTCCGCGGCGGGGAGCTCCTGGCCGCGGGCGGCGGCGACCGGCGGGTGCGCGAGCTGCTGCTCACCGGTAAGGCCGAGGGGGTGCGCACCTCGCCGACCTTCGTGGTGAACGGGATGTCCCTGTCCGGGGCCCAGGACCCCGCGCTGATCGCGGACTTCCTGGCGGAGGCCGGTGCCCGGTCGCTCCGCGAGCTGCCCGAGGAGGTGGAACGCCTGCGTCGGGCCGAGGCTCTGCTCGCCCTGCGGGATCCGTTGGGTGCGCTGGAGCTGCTCCGCCCCCTGCTGGACGAGCACGGCTTCGACCGGGCGGTCCGACTGGTGGAGGCCCGCGCCTACTTCCACTCGGCCCAGTTGGGTCGGGCCCGCCGGGTCCTGGAGGGACTGGTGGCCGACGGGGCGGACGACGCCTACGCCCACCTGCTCCTGGGCCGCACGCTCCGACGGCAGGGTGAGGGGGAGAAGGCGGAACCGCACCTGCGGCTGGCCGCCGTGATGGACCCGGCTCTGGCCTGAGTCGCACGCGCCCCGCGCCGACGCCCCGTCCGGAACCTCCGGGCGGGGCGTCACGCTGTGCTGCGATTTTCGGACGTCCCGAGTGCCGGTGGCGAGGTGTCCGCTTCGGAGAGGGTGATTCTGGTCTCAGAACAGACACATTGTCGCCAGGAATGGGACTTCTTCCCCCATCGGTTGCGACTCGTAGCGACTTTTCCACTACTTTTGGTTACTGTTCGGATCGGCAGTACGTGTTCTGCGCCCGACGACACGCCCCGCTCATACCCCCCGCGTGAGTCCCATGGCGTCAGTGGCGACTACTCACCGTGAGTATCTGAATCCTTTCGCGGTCTTGGGGGAATGCGTGATCACAGGTAGTGGGACCATCCAGGGGGAGACCCGGGTCCCGTCGCGACCGCTCACCGACGTGCGCTCGGTCGCGGGTTCGAAACAGATGTCGACCTGGGGCGTGGACCCGCGCCTCAGGCGCGACCGCCGCACCGGCGGCCCGGGGTCCGGCGCCCGGGCCTGGCTACGCCGTTACGTCGTCGACCTGGTCGGGCTCGACCTGCTCGCGGCGTTCATGGCCTGCCTCGCGGGGGTCCTCGTCCGCTTCCACGGTGCGCTGGGCGCGGACACCACCGCTCCCTACCTGCTGTTGTCGGCCGCGCTCCCCCCGATCTGGGTCCTCTTCGTGTTCCTCGGCGGCGGGTACGAGCACCGCTTCCTCGGGGTCGGCACGGAGGAGTACCGCCGGGTCGCGGTGGCCGGGGCGGTGCTCGCCGCGACGGTCGCCATCGGCGCCTACGCCGTGAAGTTCGACCTCGCCCGCGGCTACGTCCTCATCGTCCTGCCGCTCATCGTCCTGCTCGGACTCGGCCTGCGCTACGCGCGCCGCAAGGCCCTGCACCGCAGCCGCCGTCTCGGCAGGTGTACGCGGGGGGTGGTGGTCGTCGGCTACCGCAGCGCCGCCGGCGAACTCATCACCCGCTTCCGCGATGAGATCTACCACGGCATGGTCGTGGTGGGCGTGTGCCTGCCCGAACACGAGGCCGACGCCACCGACCTGGAGGGCTGCCCGGTCCTGGGCACCTTCACCGACGCCGCCGACGCCGCCGCGCTGGTCGGCGCCGACGTCGTCGCGGTCCTCGCCTGCCCCGAGATGGACGGCGTGGAGCTGCGCAGACTGGCCTGGCGGCTGGAGAAGACCGGGACCGAGCTCACCGTGGCCTCCGCCCTCATGGAGGTCGCCGGTCCCCGCACGACCATCCGCCCCGTCGCGGGTCTGCCCCTGCTGCACGTGGAGCACCCCGAGTTGGTCGGTGCCCGACGGCTGTTCAAGGGGGCCTTCGACCGGTGTGCGGCGGCGCTCGCCCTCGTCCTGCTCTCGCCCCTGTTCCTGGTGCTGTTCGTCCTGATCCGTACCGAGGACGGCGGACCCGCCCTGTTCCGCCAGACACGCGTAGGAAGGGGCGGCGTCGAGTTCCCCGTGTACAAGTTCCGTACGATGGTCGTCGGGGCCGAGGCACTGAAGTCGGTGCTGCGGTCCCACAACGAGCACGACGGTGTGCTCTTCAAGATGCGTCGAGACCCCAGGGTCACGTCCGTGGGGACGTGGCTGCGCCGCTACTCCCTCGACGAGCTCCCTCAGCTCGTCAACGTGGTGCGTGGAGAGATGTCGCTCGTCGGTCCCAGGCCGCCGTTGCCGGAGGAGGTCGCCCGCTATGGGCACGATGTCCGTCGGCGGTTGGTGGTCAAACCGGGACTGACGGGTCTGTGGCAGGTCAGCGGCCGTTCCGACCTTTCTTGGGAGGAATCGGTCCGTCTGGATCTGCGGTACGTGGAAAACTGGTCGCTGACGTTGGATATCCAGATCCTGTGGAAGACGTGGTCAGCGGTGATCCGTGGGGCGGGAGCATACTAGCCGGTGAAGAGCATCCGAAACGATCATGAGGTGGCCCGCGACCTGGCGAGCGAGGCCGGCCAGCTGCTGCTGCGCCTGCGCGCCCGCCACGGCTTCGACGAGCCCGAGGTTCTGCGCACCCTGGGGGACCGGACCTCGCACGAGTTCCTCTTCTCCGCACTCGGCCGGCTGCGGCCCAGTGACGCGGTGCTGTCGGAGGAGGGGGCCGACGACCCGGCGCGCCTGAGCGCCCGCCGGGTGTGGATCATCGATCCACTCGACGGCACCCGGGAGTTCTCCGAGCCCGGACGTACCGACTGGGCCGTGCACGTGGCGCTGTGGGAGAACGGCGCGTTGGTCGCCGGTGCGGTGGCGCTGCCCGCCCAGGGCAGCTGCCTGTCCACGGTGGACCCGCCGTGGCTGCCGGAGGAGCGCCCGGAGGGGCAGCGGCTGCGGATCACCGCCAGCCGTACCCGGCCGCCCGCCTTCGTGCAGCGGATGGCCACGCAACTCGGCGCCGAGGTCGTTCCGATGGGGTCGGCCGGCGCCAAGATCTGCGCCGTGATGCTCGGCATCGCCGACATCTACGTCCACGCGGGCGGTCAGTACGAGTGGGACAGCGCCGCCCCGGTGGCGGTCGCGCGCGCCGCCGGCCTGCACGCCTCCCGGATCGACGGGTCCGAATTGCGCTATAACGTAGCCGACCCGCTACTCCCCGATGTCCTTGTATGCCGATCGGAATTGTCGGGTATGTTGTTGGCTAGCATCCGCGACGGCGCGGACCTTGACAGTGCCGGTCCGCACGCGGGGGGCTGACCGAAGGACCCTCCGCGACGGAACCGGCCTCGTGTGTCGGTACTTCTAAGGCGGATTCCATGGGTCAGGCCAGCCAGCAGGCCCTCGGGCGCTACCAGCTCTCACAGCTGGACGTGCTCGAGGCCGAGTCGATCTTCATCATGCGCGAGGTGGCCGCGGAGTTCGAGCGGCCCGTGCTGCTCTTCTCCGGCGGCAAGGACTCCATCGTCATGCTGCGTCTGGCGGAGAAGGCGTTCTGGCCCGGGCCGATCCCGTTCCCCGTCATGCACGTGGACACCGGGCACAACTTCGAGGAGGTCATCGACTTCCGCGACCGTCGGGTGGCCCAGGCCGGGGTGCGCCTGGTGGTCGCCTCCGTGCAGGAGCAGATCGACGCGGGCAAGGTGAGCGAGCCCACGGGGCGTTGGGCCAGCCGCAACCGGCTCCAGACCTCCGCCCTGCTGGAGGCCATCGAGGAGAACGGCTTCGACGCCGCTTTCGGCGGCGCACGGCGTGACGAGGAGAAGGCGCGGGCCAAGGAACGCGTCTTCTCCTTCCGTGACGAGTTCGGCCAGTGGGACCCCAAGAACCAGCGCCCCGAACTGTGGAACGTGTACAACACCCGGATCAACCGCGACGAGCACATCCGGGTCTTCCCCATCTCGAACTGGACCGAGCTGGACGTGTGGGAGTACATCAAGCGCGAGCGGCTGGAGCTGCCCTCCATCTACTTCGCGCACGAGCGTCGTGTCTTCGAGCGCGACGGCATCCTGCTCGCCGACTCCCCGCTCATCCGACGCGACGAGACCGAGGTCCCCTTCGACGAGGTCGTCCGCTACCGCACCGTCGGCGACCTGACCTGCACGGGCGCCGTCAAGTCCACCGCCGTGGAACTGGACGACATCATCACGGAGATCGCGGCGACCCGGATCACCGAGCGCGGACAGACCCGCGCCGATGACCGCGCCGGTGAGGCGGCCATGGAGGACCGCAAGCGCGAGGGCTACTTCTGATCCCCACCGCGCCCGAACGGCCCTTCCGGGGGCCGCTTCCCTCCCTCGCCCACGGCCGTCCCACCCTTCGCACATTGGACCAGGCATCATGACCAACGACATTCTGCGGTTCGCCACGGCGGGCTCCGTCGACGACGGCAAGAGCACCCTCATCGGCCGACTGCTGTACGACTCCAAGTCGATCTTCGAGGACCAGCTCGAAGCCGTCGAACGCACCAGCGTCGCGCGCGGTGAGGAGCAGACCAACCTCGCGCTGCTCACCGACGGCCTGCGCGCCGAGCGCGAGCAGGGCATCACCATCGACGTGGCCTACCGTTACTTCGCCACGCCCAAACGCACCTTCATCATCGCCGACACCCCCGGGCACATCCAGTACACCCGGAACATGGTCACCGGCGCCTCCACCGCGGACCTCGCGATCATCCTGGTCGACGCCCGCAAGGGGCTCCAGGAGCAGAGCCGCCGGCACGCGTTCCTCACCACCCTGCTCCAGGTGCCGCACCTGGTGCTGGCGGTGAACAAGATGGACCTGGTCGACTACTCCCAGGACCGCTTCGAGGAGATCAAGGCCGAGTTCTCCGAGTTCGCCGCGAAGCTGGACGCGCGCGACCTCACGTTCGTGCCGATCTCGGCGCTGCACGGCGACAACGTGGTCGACAGGTCCGCGCACATGCCCTGGTACACGGGCTGCTCGCTGTTGCACCACCTGGAGAACGTGCACATCGCCTCCGACCGCAACCTCATCGACGCGCGGTTCCCGGTCCAGTACGTCATCCGGCCGCACAAGTCGGACGACCCCGAACTGCACGACTACCGTGGGTACGCGGGCCAGCTCGCCGGGGGCGTGCTCAAGCCGGGCGACGAGGTCACCCACCTGCCCTCGGGCCTGTCCACGCGGGTGTCGCGGATCCTCACCGCCGACGGTGAGGTGGCCGAGGCCTTCTCGCCGATGTCGGTCACCCTCCTGTTGGAGGACGAGATCGACATCTCCCGGGGCGACATGATCTGCCGGCCCAACAACACGCCGGCGGTCTCCCAGGACATCGAGGCGATGGTGTGCTGGATGACGGACACGCGCAAGCTCACCCCGCGTTCCCGACTGCTCGTCAAGCACACGACCCGTACCGCGAAGGTGATGGTCAAGGACCTGCGCTACCGGTTGGACGTCAACTCGCTGCACCGTGACGAGCAGGCCGACCACCTGGCGCTCAACGAGATCGGTCGGGTCCGGCTGCGCTCCACCCAGCCGTTGTTCGTGGACGAGTACGGCAAGAATCGGCAGACCGGTGGGTTCATCCTCATCGACGAGGCCACCAACACCACGGTGGGCGCCGGCATGGTGGTCCGGGCCGAGTAGGGGCCACGGCCGGGCCACCGGCCCGCACCGCGCGAACGGGACCGTCCGAGGACGGTCCCGTTCTCATGTTCCCGGCCGGTCGCGTGGTCGCTCGGACCGTTCGGGGCCGTGCGGGCAAAGGTGAGATCTTACGAGCGTATTTCTCAATGTCCATGTTTAAGAGGCATTTTTTCGGTTCGGAGTACCGAAAGGCACGGTGTGAATGGCGGCCGGCCGAGGGGGCGAAGTTACCCGGCGTTAGGGCTCTGTGCAGGGGCGGGGACCTGGCGCGGTGTCAGGCTTTCGACGACGAATCGGGTCGCACTGTCAGACATCGGATGAATGACACGAGCAGAAAAAATCCGTCCCAAGTCTGGAAATCGCGGTTCAAGTCTGTCTAAAGTGTCCAAATCGCAGGCGAGTTCGCAATCGAGCGAATACGCACGGTGAGGGCTCCCTGTGTGATGGAACCCCCATTACCCCCACAAGGAGGAAATCGCGTGAAGAAGCACCCCACCCGCAGGGTCGCCATCGGCGCCGTCGCGGTCGGCGCGCTCACCGTCCCGATGGCTCTCTCCGGGGCCGTAGCGGCAGGCGCCGACGACCTCGCGCCGGTCTACACCTCCTCCTCCGCGGCGGGCGGCGACTGGTTCGTCGTCCTGGAGGACTCGATCACGACCTCCTCGGTCTCCCCGTCGTCACTGGGGATCTCCTCCGACCAGGTGAACCACACCTACGACGAGGTCATCAACGGCTACTCGGCCTCCCTGAGCGCCGCCGAGGTCGAGGAACTGCGCGCGCAGGACGGCGTCGCCTACATCGAGCAGGTCGGCGAGGTCGAGATCTCGCTCACCTGGGGGCTGGACCGGATCGACCAGGAGGACCTGCCCCTGGACGACTCGTACACCACCGACGCCGACGGTTCCGGCTCCTCGGTCTACATCATCGACACCGGCATCGACCCGGACCACTCCTCGTTCGGTGGGCGCGCCGAGGTCGGCTTCGACGCCACCGGCGGTGACGGTCTCGACCGTCAGGGCCACGGCACCCACGTCGCCGGCACCGTCGGCGCCGACACCTACGGTGTGGCGCCCGGCGCCGACCTGATCGGTGTGAAGGCCCTGGGCGACGACGGTTCCGGTACCTACGACGACATCGTCGCGGCCATCGACTGGGTGGCCGAGGACGCCGGTGCCGGCGCGGTCGCCAACCTGTCCCTGGGCGGCCCGGCCTCGCAGGCCGTCGACGACGCCGTCGACTCCCTGTCCGCCTCCGGTGTGTTCGTGGCCGTGGCCGCGGGCAACGAGGGCCAGGACGCGGGCAATGTCTCCCCGGCCGGCGCCGAGGGCGTCGTCACCGTCGGTGCCTCCGACGAGACCGACACCGCCGCCTCCTTCTCCAACCACGGCTCGGCCGTGGACATCTACGCCCCCGGCGTGGACGTGGAGTCGACCGTGCCCGGTGGCGGCACCGACAGCTACGACGGCACCTCGATGGCCAGCCCGCACGTGGCCGGCGCCGCCGCGCTGTACAAGAGCGGTCTGGGCGACGACGACCAGGACACCATCCTGGACTGGCTCGTCTCCAACGCCGGTGAGGACAAGCTGAGCAGCGTGCCCAGCGGCACCGTCAACCTTCTGCTGAACGTCGAGGGTCTGTAGGACCCACCGGATTGTGGAGACCCCGCGCGTCCGCAAGCCGGAATGATCGACAGCCGACGGGACGGCCCCGGGTCGGAGGATGCCCCTCCGATCCGGGGCCGCGTCGTGTCCGCCCCGGCATTCGGGGGTGACGGGGCCGAAGGTGTGGTGACTTTTCGCTCTTGGGAGATGACCGAAAGTAATAGTCTGGGGGTGTGGATGGATATCGACTGGTCTTCGTCGGGGGAATGGGCCGTTCCGGCTCGACCCTGATCGAGCGTTTCCTTGGTGAGTTGCCCGGCTTCTGTTCCGTCGGGGAGGTCGTGCACCTGTGGCGTCGCGGCCTGCTGGAGAACGAACGCTGCGGCTGTGGTCTGGCCTTCGCCGACTGTGGGTTCTGGGTGGAGGTGGGCAAACGCGCCTTCGGCGGTTGGGAGCGGCTGGACCTGCCCCGGGTCCTGCGCCTGAAAAACAGTGTGGACCGCACCCGGTTCCTGCCGCTCCTGCTCAACGAGGTGGCCGACGAGAGCGCCGTCGCGGCGCGGGGCATGCGCTACACCGACCTCTATCACCGGCTCTACTCCGCCGTGTCGGAGGTCGCCGGTGCGCGGGTGATCGTCGACGCGAGCAAACACGCCTCCCTGGCGGCCTGTCTGCGTCGTCGGTACGGAAGTCGGATGCGCCTGCTGCACGTGGTGCGCGACCCTCGGGCGGTGGCCCACTCCTGGGGGAAGAGGGTGGCCCGGCCCGAGGCCTCCCTCGCCTCCAGCGAACCGGAGATGGCCCGCTACTCGGCCGGCCGTTCCGCGGTCCAGTGGATGACGCAGAACTCCGCGATGGACGCCCTGGCCCGGCTGGGCGTCCCCACCCTGCGGGTCCGGTACGAGGACTTCGTGGCCGACCCCGCGAGCGAGTTCGAGCGGATCGCCGAGTTCGCCGGGCACGTCGGTCCGCCACTGGCCCTGGGTGAGCAGGGCGTGACGATGTCGGTGGGACACGCCATCTCGGGGAACCCGATGCGTTTCCAGGGTGGTCCGGTCGGGGTGCGGGCCGACCATCGCTGGCGGGAGGAGTTGGCCCCCTGGCGGCGCCGCCTCGTCACGGCGGCCACCGCGCCACTGCGGGGGCGCTATGGGTACTGATGTCCGCTGTGTGGCCGCGCGGGGTGTTGTCGACGAAATAAATGACGTATGGTCACTCTCTGAATACTCTGAGTAACGATCGGGTGAACCAGGGGGCGATGTGCCGTGGACAGCGGACCGGTTCGAGGTATGGCGGCGGCGGGGGTACTGCTCCTTGTTCTGGGGCTGGCCGGAACGAGTGACGGGCCCATGGTCGCCGACACGCCGGACGAACGTCCACTGCCGGGGGACGCGGCCGCTCCGCGCGCGGCCGCGCTCCCTGGTGCGCCGTCCGCCCCTGAGGCGGGCTGCACCGTGTCCGACATCCTCGAACCCTCGTGCGGGGTCTGGTGGGGTGCCAGCCCCTACCAGGACGACATCGAGCCGCTGGAGGCCGCGGTCGGCCGGGAGATGGACATCGTCTACACCTGGCGCGGCATCGACCAGCCCCACGTGCCGGCCCGGCGAGAACTGGACATGATCGCCGAGGGGCGCGTGGTCCACACCAACATCGAGGCGCGCCGGTTCACGCGTTCCGGTCATCCCGACATCCCCTACAGCAACATCCTCGACGGCGAGTTCGACTCGTCCCTGCGGTCACAGGCCCGCACCATCGCCGACACCGAGGTGCCCTACTTCGTCACCTTCGACCACGAGGCGGACGCCAACAAGCGGTACAACAGCCGGGGGACCCCCGAGGAGTTCGTGCGCTCCTGGCGCCACATCGTGGATCTGTACCGGGAGGAGGGCGCGGACAACGTCATCTGGGTGTGGAACGTGACCGGATGGGCCGACAACCTCGACCGGCTCCCCGGGCTGTGGCCCGGCAACGACTACGTCGACTGGATCAGCTGGGAGGCGTACAACATGACCGGCTGCGACATCATGCCGAACTGGACCGACGTCCACTCCTTCGAGGAGGCCCTCGCCCCCGCCTACGAGTGGATCCAGCAGGAGGGGCCCCGGCACGGGATCGACGCCACCAAGCCGGTGATGATCGGCGAGATGGGCACCACCGACATCGGTGCCAGGCAGACCTTCGACTGGTACGCGGAGATCCCCGAGGTCCTCAAGCGCTACGAGCGCGTCCGGGCGGTCAAGGTCTGGGACAACAAGGTCTCCGACGGCTGCGACTTCCGCATCAAGGCCAACGAGAACGCCCGCCGCGGCTTCGAGCTGGCCGGGCAGGACCCCTACGTGAACCTGCCGGAGCGGGTCCGCCGCCTGGTCGAGTTCGCCGAGGGTCGCGGCAGGGACTGAGGCGCTCTCGGCGGACGCCGGGTGCCGCCCGGACACCGAGAAGGGTCGCACCCGCGGACGAGGCGTGCGGATCGGGGCGCGTGCCCGACGCGGGGGTCGGCCGCTCACGGGGCGGGACATCGCCCAGGTCCGGGGGCCGCCGTCGGGCAGTGCGTACTCGGCGTCCACGGTGAACCCCAATGAACGGTGGAGCCGGACGTTGCCGACGCCGGAGGTCTCCAGGAACGCGGGGACGCCCGCGGCGTCCGCCTCGCCCAGCCCGACCTCGATCACCCGTCGGCCCAGACCACGCCCGCGGGCCTCGGGGCGCACCCCCACGGTGCTCAGGAACCACACCGGTGCGGTGGGTCGGTGGCTCTCCATGGCCTCCTCGGCCGAGGCGTAGGCCTCGGCGCGGTCCCCGCCGGCTCCACCAGGGTGGGCAGGAGGCGTTCCAGGGTGACGTCGGCCCCGCCGGAGTCCGGGGTGGACCACACCGCGACGGCGGCCAGATCGTCGGAGACCCAGACCCGTCCGTGCGGCAGCCCGAACTCGGTGAGGAAGATCCGCTGGAACCCGGGGAGTCGGGCGAGGTGATCGTCGGCGGAGATGGTGTGCCGGATGAAGGGGTGGTCCGCGAACGCCGCGGTCGACGTGTCCGCCGCTCCCGCGACGTCGTCGGCCGTGGCCTCCCTGCTCATGTGCTCCCCCTCGTGTCGGCCCGGCGGCGTCGCCGGTGTTCCCCGGAGGCCACCGGCCGCCTTCGTGCGGCTCCACGCACTCCCCGGGACGGGAACAGCGGCCGCCCCTCGCCATCCGCTTCTTCCGCTGGAGGTGAGGCCGGAATCGCCCGGGGGGTTCCACCGCGCGGGAGTCGGTGGAACCCCCCGGTCCGTCCCCTAGAGCCCCTTGCCCCGCAGGTGCAGCGTGCGCAGGATCCATCCCGGGGGCACCCCGCAGACGACCAGGAACGCCAGGAGGGCGCGCGCCTCCCACGGGCGGGCGCGCAGGGTGGTGCCGATCCACCGCAACGCCGCCCTCCGGTGCCCGGCCGACGCCTCCGCGAAGGCGATCTGTCCGGCGATGCGCGCGTGGCCGCGCGGCACCACCCGGAACTCCGGGTACCGCTCCAACAGCCAGCGCAGGGCCGTGGAGATGGTCTGCCAGCGTTCGGAGAAGAACGACTTGCGGTGCCACAGGACCCGGACCCCCACCTCGGGGATGTTGCGGATCGGCGCCCGGCGGGCCAGCCTCAGCAGCAGCTCGTAGTCCTCGGCGTAGCTGCCCGGGATCTCCTCGTCCACCGCCCCGCAGCCGTCCACCATGGCGGACCGGCGGATGAGGAAGGTGGACGGGTGCAGCTCGGTCAGGCGCGACCCCAGCAGGTCACCGAAGGTGACGCTGGTGCGGTGCAGGGTCCTGTCCGACTCCACCTCGTCGTAGACCACCCGGATGCCGCAGCACACCATGTCCGTGTCCGGCTCGGCGCGCAGGACCTCCATCTGGGCGCTCAGCTTGTGGGGCAGCCAGGTGTCGTCGTCGTCGCAGAACGCCACGAACTCGGTGTCGGCGGCGAGCACACCCGTGTTGCGCGCTCCCGCCAGGCCCGGGGTGAGCCCGTTGGTCACCACACGGACCGGACGCTCGCCCTCGTCCTCGGCCAGGGAGGGGTCCGGCTCGTCGTTGTCGAAGACCACGATGGTGGTGATCCGGCCGGGGTAGTCCTGCTCGGCCACCGCGCGCAGGGTGCGTCGCAGCAGCTCGGGCCGGTCCCGGGTCGGCACGACCACGGTCACCTCGGGCCGGTCCTCGTCACCCCGCACCGGGAGGGGGCGCGCCTCGGGCGCCTCCCGCTCGGCGACCAGGTCGATGAGCGCTCCGGCGCGTCGTGCCGCCTCCGCCGGTCCGTGGTCGGTGTCGGGTGCCACCCGGAAGTCCTCCGGCGAGGAGAGCGCCTTGTCGAGCAGGGCGTACAGCCCCTGGGCGGTCGCACACGCGCGGACCCGACCCGACCGCTCCAACCGGTCGACGAACAGGAGTTGGTGGTCATCGACGTGTTCGTCCAGTTCGGGGTCGCGCGCCACCACGATCGGCAGGTGCCCGGACGACCGCGCCTGGACGATCGTGCCGGGCCCGCCGTGGCAGACCACGGCCCCGGCGTGTTCCATGGCCTCCGACAACGTCTCGCCGGGCAGGAACGGCGTGCCCGTGGAACTCGACGGGGCCGCGCTGTGCCCGTGCTGGACGAGCACTCGAAGGTCGGGGTGCCGCCGGGCGTAGTCGTCGACCCAACGCACCAGGCGGTCGAACGCGTGGTGGTCGGTGCCCACACTGACGACCACGTCCGGATGGGTGTGGTCGTCCTGGCGGTGCGGGCGCTGGGATGTGGTCTGTTCGGTCACAGGAGCGGTCCTACGGTGATCGCGGTCGGCATGAACGAGCGTTGTTCCTCCCATTGGGTGAGGAACAGGCGGGTGAACGGGGCGCAGAGCCGGGCGGTGAGGGTCGGGGTGTCGATGCGGTCGTAGACCTCGATGTAGACGGTCGGGATCCGCAGCGCCCAGGCCAGGACGAAGAACGGCAGCGCGACCCCGGCCCCGGTGCTGACCACCACGGACGGGCGCCGTTCGCGCATCGTCCGCAGGGCGAGCCCGGTGTTGCGCAGCAGGTTGCCGAGATGGCGGGTGGTGGGGTGGTGGGCCCAGCGCACCGACTCGTCACCGAGGGTGGACTCGGCGTCGGGGGTGCGGAAGGTGACCCAGACGCGTTCTCTCTCCTGCCACCAGGGTCGTAGCGACCACAACTGGGCGAGGTGGCCGCCGCTGGAGGCGACCAGGAGAACCGGGCGTGCGGACAATGCGTGCTCCATCCATGGCTGTGAGTGACGAACACGGGGGTGAGGGGGCCGGGAAGTGCGCGGTTCACCCGCGCAAACGGAGTTCCAGGTGGTCGCGCAGCCACCAGACCGAGGCCAGGTGCCCGAGCGCGCCCACGGAAACGGCGAGGACGAGGGTGGGGAGGCCGCCTCCGACGACGGCCCCGGCCAGGAGCGGCACCGCGCCGAACCAGAGCGAGGCGCCTCCGACGGCCACCAACACCGGCCGACTCACCGGGTGCAGTGCCACCAGCGACCGCAGTTGCCACAGTGGCAGCACCTTGCGGACCAGCACGGCGGCCACCAGGGCCACCGCCGCCCCAGGCGCACCGTAGGAGGGCGCCAACAGTACGCACAGGCCGAGGTTGACCAGCAGCGACAGGAGGTTGTTGGCCAGGTTCAGTCCGGTGCGACCGGTCATGGTGAGGACGAGGTCGCCCATGCCCAGAACGGACGCGACGAGCTGCCCGGCGCACACCACCACCAGCACCGTCGCGCCGGCGGCGTACTCGGCGCCGAACAGCCGCATGACCTCGGGGGCGAACACCAGGGCCGACAGGTAGAGCGGCCAGGTCAGGCACACCAACCAGGCGGTCCCCGCCTGGTAGAGGGAGCGCACTCCGGCGTGGTCGCGGGAGGCCAGCAGTTCGGCGAAGCGCGGTTGCGCCGCGTTCAGCACCGCCTGGGTGCCGAACTGCCCCACGACCATGATCCGCGTCGCGGCGGTGAACACCGCCGCGCCGGTCAGGCCGTTCAGCAGCGCCACCATCACCACCCCGCCGCGCTGCACCCCCATCTGGGCCACCCCGCCCAGGGCCCGGGGCAGGGCGAAGGCCCAGAACACCGCCGGGGTGACCGGGTGCGTCCGTCGGTCCGGCGGACCGTGCGTCGTGGCGTCGTCCGGGACGGCCGGGGCCTCCGAGAACGTCCCGTCCGGCACGGGGGCCGACCGGCGGATGATCCGACCCGCCCAGAACCAGGCCAGCACCGCCGCGGGCAGGTAGGGGCCGGCCCAGGCGAGCGCGAGCAGTCCCCCAGACCCGCTCAGGACGATCAACCCCACCAGCGCCAGTTGCGCCGACGGTCGGCCGACCTTGTCCACCAACGCGGTCGCCGTCATGTCGTGATGGGCCCGGGTCGCCGCCAACGCGGAGTCGGTCAGCACCGCGAACGGCAGGAACACCGCGAGCAGCCGGAGGTAGGTGGCCGCCTCCTCCGGCCCCAGGGCCTCGGCCAACGGCCGGGCGAACACCAGCAGCAGCGCCGCCGACACCAGCGACGTCGCCACGGCGGGGCCCATGGCCAGCCGCAGCAGCGCGGGCACGCCGCCGGGCCGCCCGAACACGCGCATCCGGGCGATGAAGTACACCAGCCCGTCCGGGGCGCCCAGGTTCGCCATCGCCGCTAGGATCAGGAACACCGAGGTGGCGAAGAACAGCAGCCCCGCCGTCTCCTGGGAGAACGCCCGGGTGATCGCGATGATCAGGGCGAGGTTGAGCGCGGCGCCCACCACCGCGCCGGCCATGTTCACCACCCCGCCGCGCAGGACACGGCGGACCCCGGTGTCGGAGCCGTGCGCGGAGGTGGTCACGTGCACCACGACGGTGTGCGCCCCCACCAGTCGGCGAGGCGGGCGTCGCTGTCGGTGAACCGCGAGGTCAGTTCGGCGCGCAGGGGTTCGGGCATCATCGCCCGCTTCCGGGCGTTGTGCCGGCCGGGCGGGACCATCGGCGCGGGCGGTAGCTCCAGGAAGCGGATGATCTCCTCCAGGGCCCGGGAGGTGCCGTCGAACAGGTCCGCGTAGTCGACCACGTGCAGGCGTTCGCGGCCCAGGTGACGTTCCATGCGCACGAGCTGGTCCACGTAGTGCCCGCGTGCCACGTACCCGTGGTGCTGGTGGGAGTGGGAGTAGTGGCCCGGGTCGGCGATCATGCGTTCCTCCTCCCCGGCCAGTCGGTCCTCCTCCCACTCGATCGCGCGCGCGAAGGGCGCCGTCTCGAAGCCCCGAGCCGTCTCGTGGGCGTGCGCCGAGTAGGCCCGTTCCACCGGGTCGCGCAGGATCACGACCACCTTGCCCTCCGGCAGCTCACGGGCGATCCGCTCCGGAGCCAGGGGGTGGAACAGGTAGTACGGGCTGGACTCGAACACCCGGGTCCGGGGCCGGCCCCATCGGGCGCGCAGACCGCCGCGCAACGGGAAGTGCGAGCGGTACCAGTCCAGACCGCGGTGGTGTCCGGTGTCGAAGTAGTGGACGCCCTTGCGCAGGACCGGGCCGGTCACCGCCGGGTGTCGGCTCAGGGACTTGAACAGGGAGGTCGTCCCCGAACGCTGGGCGCCGCAGATGAGGAAGTCGGGCAGCGCCCGCGCGTGGCGGGTCAGCCCGCCCAGGCCGTCGGCGAGCGGCAGCAGGGCCTGTCTGGCAGGGACGGCCAGGCGGGTCAGCGCAGAGGTGTCCGGGGACATCACGGGCTCCTTCGGTGTGGGTGGGTGGCGCGGACGGTGGGGCCGGTCCGGGCGGTGTGGGCGGCGTCGCGTCAGCCGGCGTGGGCGGCCTCGTGGGCGGCGCGCTCCTGGAGTCCCTCCAACGCGGGGAGCAGCCAGTCGTCCACCGAAGCGAGGTGGCCACCGCTCTCCGCCTGCCGGTCCTGCAGGTAGCGGGTGGCCAGGTCGATCAGGTACAGCGCCATCACGGTCGACACCGTGTGCGGGCGCAGCCCGTGCTCGGCCATGAGGGGATCGCGCAGCAGGCGCGCGCCGCTGTCCAACCAGCGGTGCACCCCCGGGTGCACGCCCGCCTGTACGCACTCGTTGAGGTCGTAGTGCAGGGCGTCGAAGCCGGCGGGCGCGTCCATGGCCAGGCGCTCCCAGTCCCACACGAACGAGCGCCGCGCCGTGCCGGCGATGTTCCACCGGGTCAGGTCACCGTGCCAGGCACCGAAGGGCAGGTGCACGTCCGGAAGCCGGTGCAGTGCCGCGCGCAGCGGTGCGGCCTCGGGTCGGGAGCCGAGCTTGGCGATGCGTTCGTCCAGGGCGCGTCGGTACGGGCTCACCGACAGGCGCCGTTCCCGTACCGGGGCCAGGGTGACGATCTGGGTGACACAGCGCAGGAGTTGGCGGCGGGTGGGGCGATCCGTCTGGTCGCCCACGGGCAGCGCCTCCTGGACCATCAGGGGCTGCCCGTTCCACTCGCCGTCGTAGAGCAGGCGGGGTACGGTCACGTCCCGCATCGGTCTCTCCGCCAGATGGCGCAGTGCCCGGGTCTCGGCCCGCACCAGCCGCCCGGTCAGCTCGTTGACGGCGACCTTGGCGTACCCGATCGTCCGCCCACCCGGGGTGAGCAGCAACAGGACCGGTTTGCGGTTGGCGCGCGGCGGACCCACGTGGATGGCGATGGCCAGTTCCCGATCGAGCGCGGTGGACAGCGCGTGCTCGATCCCCGGTCCCGCACCCACGTAGAGACGGTCCCGCAGCAGCAGCGGAGCGACCCCGCTGGCGAACGCGCCCGTCAACAACAGGGTGCGCAGCCGCTCCTTGAGGGAGTGCCCCTGGGCGAACGAGGTGATGCCCCGGGTCGCCGCCGAACGGTTGCCCGCGGGCAGGATCACCCGGGGGTTGTGCGCGTTGGGCACCGGCAGGTACTGATTGCCCCGGTGGAGGGGCGCCATGCGCCGCATGCTGCCGTCCCCGTGCCCGAGCAGGCCGCCGCAAGGCCACAGCACCGCGGCCAGGTCGGTCAGGTAGGTGGTCTCGGTCCTCACAAGGCACCCCCTGTACGCGCCGTCCGGCCCGCGACCACCCGTGGTTCCTCGACGCGCCACAACAGGGCGACGGCGATCATGGTGACGGCGAGCGGGGACATGAGCGCGACGTAGAAGAACATGTACCAGAACAGAAGAAGCACGGTGAGCAGGGCCGCCTGCCCGACCACGGTGACCGCGGCCCGGTAGCGCCAGGCCACCAACGCGAAGAACGCGACGAACAGGGCCGTTCCGACCCACCCGGAGGCGATGAGCGTCATCCACAGCTGCCCCGCGTTGCCGATGACGTGCTGACCGCAGCCCGGGCACTCCGCGCTCGGACCGATGGCGATCGAGTCGGAGCTGCCCAGCCCCTCGCGGGTGGTGCCCCACCCCACGACCGGCGACAGGTCGGCGGCCTCGACCGAGGCGGCGTTGGTGGCCGCCCGTCCGTCGTCGCTGTGCGGGTTGTCGGCGCGGGCGCGCACCACGTCCGCCAGCGGGGACGCCGCCAGGGCGATGAGCAGCGCGACCACGGCGACGGCACCGGTGCCGACCAGCACCACCCGCCCCCGACGCACCGCCTGCGCGGCGCCGAAGGCCAGTGACAGAGCGAGACCGGCCCACAGGGCGCGGTTCAGGGAGTACACGATCGGGGCCACCGACAGGGCGGCGGCGAACAGCGCACCCCAGCGCGCCCACCCGGCTCCCTGCACCACCCAGGCCACCACCAGCCACACCAAAAGCAGGGACAGCATGTAGCCCCAGATGTTGGTGTACTCCCAGGGGGCCTTGGGGCGCGCGGACTCGTACCCGAAGATGTCCATGACCTGTGCGGACGCCGGATGGATCAGTGTCTGCATGTAGGGGTCGGAGACCAGGGCCCCGGGCAGCAGGTACTCCAGTGGCGCGGTGAACTCGAACCGCGGCGCGAGCATGCCGAGGTATCCGCCGGCGATGGTGACCAGGCACAGTACCGCCAGCGAGCCCGCCACGAGACGCACCGGCAGTTCACGTTCGGTCAGGTTGCCGACGTAGAGCATCACGACGGTCAGCACCAGGTAGTTGATGACCCTGAGCAGGGCCCCCGCGTAACCGCCGCTGTCGGGCACCGCGCCGGGCATCTCCAACGGCACCAGGGCCAGGCCCATCACCGTCCACACCAGGAACAACGCCCACAGCCAGAACCACGGCGGGACCCGGAGCCCCACCGCACGGTGGCGGCGCACCAGTTCCGCGAACATCGGCACCGCGAACAGCCAGTACGCGAACTGTCCCATCCCGAGCGCCCACCACACCGGGTACCCGGCGAGCAACCACACCAGAGGCCACCCGGTGACCGCGGCCGACCCGCGCCGCGCCGCGATCTGCCAGGTCACACCGGTCGAACCCGCCCCCTGGGCGGCCGTTTCCCCGGCCGTCAACGCCGTGTTCCGGCCGACGCCGCCGCACCGGAGGCGGGCTGCGCGGCCTCGCGCGACCTGTGGTCGGTCCCGGTGGGCCTCACCTCGCTGGGCGGCCGCGGCGCCGGCGGAACCGGCATCTGCGGGACCGGGACCGGCCCCGGACCGGGCTGGCGGGGCACCGTGATCGCGCCGGGAACGGGCACCCCGAAGCGCCGGCCCGCGGTGATCAGCCCGGTCAGGTTCGAGCGTGGGCTGAGCCCCAGCTCCACGACCGGCAGCAGCAGGTCCGCCGAGGCGGCCAGCGCGTGCACGTCGGCGCGCTCACCGGCGGAGACGGTCGCCACGACCACGAACTCCGCGCGCGAACGCAGCAGGTCCACGAGTTCGGCGGCTCCGCTCTGGACGGGGGCCACGGTGCCGGCGCTCCCGTGGCGCAGCACCCGCAGCCGGGGGACGTCGGCGGGGCGCACCGCCAGGTCGGCGGGGTCCTCCCCGTCGATGAGCACCTGGGCCAGGCCCGGCCCCTCGGGCAGCCCGAGGAGTTCGCTCACGGAGTCGGTGCGCGGGTCCGCGCAGACCAGCAGGGTGTCGGCGCCGCCACGGGCCAGCGCGGCCGCGAGGTTGACCGCGGCGGCGGTCCCGGCCCGACCGGGGGTGGTTCCGGTGACCACGATCAGCCGGCCCGGAGCGCGGGCGTCGTCGTCCGCGGCGTCGGCGGGGTTCGCGTCCGGGACCCGCGCGTCGGTCGCGGCCGGTCGGGCGCGGACCAGGTGCGCGAGCTCGTTGGCGCGCTGGCCGTCGGGGGAGGCGTCGTCGAGCAGGCCGGGGGAACGTCCGGAACGCCGGGTCGGGGAGGACAGGTCGAGCAGGACGGGCAGCCCGCCGACCCGCTCCGTGGACTCGACGTCGCGCAGGCGCGGATCGACCCGGTCACGGACCACGGCCGCGGCCAGCCCGCCCAGCAGGCCGAGCGCGGCACCGGCCACCATCCACAGCGGCAGGATCGGGGAGGAGGCCGACTCCGGAAGCGAGGCGGGCGTGATGATCTGCCCGGGTGAGACCGTCTCGCGCAGGGCGCTCAGCGGGCTGATGCCGTTGCCGAGGTCGCTGATCTCCTGGCGCAGGGCGTCGGCCCGTGCGTCCTCGCCGGCGGCGACCGTGCCCTGCCCGGTCAGCTCGGCCAGGTCGTCGTACCGGTCCTGCTGTTCGGCGCGCAGCGCCTCCAATCGGCCCTCGATGAGCGTCCGGGCCTGGGATCCGCGCTGCTCCAGGTAGGCGTCGGCGAGCGCCTCCGCGCCCTCCCGGGCCGACTCCGGGGTGCCCGCGGAGTAGTGCAGTTCCAGAATGTTGCTGTTGGGCGGAACGGTCACGTCGACGCGTTCGCGCACGTCCTCGGGGGTGGGCGCCCCCGGAAGCTCCTCGGCCGCGGCTCCGGCCACCCGGTCGGAGAGCACCACCTGGGCCTCGCTGTCGAGGTTGACGTCGCCGGTCAGCCGTCCCGACTGTTCACCGGTGAACTCGGCCATCCCGGTGGGGTGCACCTGAACCGAGGTGACGGAGGTGTAGGTGGAGGGCACGGCGAACGCTCCGGCGGCGGCGAGGACCAGTCCGCCGAGTACGCCGGCGCACACGAGGCGCCGGCGGCGCCTCAAGAGTGCGGTGTACTCCTTCAGTTCCGGTCCGGACGAGCCGGGGACATCGGTGTCCATCGGGTCCTCTCCACGCAGACATGGCAGCACTTTTAGTAAACGATTGCATACTAAGTGTAATCCCTTTGGGTCTGCCTGGTGGTCTCGGAAACAGTCCTTTTTCTCACTCCCCAATGTCCGGAAAGCCGGCTTGACCAGCGATGACGGCGGGGGCAAAGTCGGACTCCGGGCTCGCGGGCGCACAAAAGGGGCGGCGGGGATGTCACCCCACCGCCCCTCACCGAACGTGACCGCCGGGGCCGAAACCGGACTCGCGTGTGCGCGCCTCCCGCGTCTCGACCTCCGGGGCCGTGATCAGCCGCCGACGACCATCGTGGGCAGGCCGGTCCCGGACTCCCAGGCGTCGTCGCACACCTTCTGCGCCGAGACCGTGTGCGCCCGGGCCGCGCAGTCCCGGTACTCCCTGACCTGGTCGCTGTAGATGAGCAGGACCGAGACCATCGCCACGGAGATCACGACGCCCACCGCTCCCAGGACGACGCTCGACAGGGCGCCCGGGGCCGTGGATCCCTGCGCCCGCGCGGCCCGCCGGGCCCGCAGGCCCTGCACCACGCCGAGCGCGGACAGGAGCCCGCTGTAGGGCGGGAACAGCAGGCCGGCCAGCCCCAGGAACAGACCCCACAGGCCGCCTCGCTCGACCTTCGGGGGTCGGTCGTCGGCGTGCGTCTCCGGGCTGTTGTCGGTCACAGGTTCACTCCTTCGATGGCACCCGTGCAGGGCTGGGCGCCGTGGACCGCTTCCACCGTGGCGGAACCGGGGGATCGTCGTGTGCGCGGGTGGTACTCAAGGTCCGCGTGGGGTAGACGCTACCCGGACCGATAGGGTGGGGACGCGGACGGGTCCACTGGACCCAGGCCCGGTATCTGGACCGGGTGTACGCGATTCCCGGATGCTGCGCCGTCCCCCGGCGCCCCCGGGAGTGGGGGCCGTGGCCCCCGCACCGTTCTTCTACACATGAGGGAGAAGCACGCTTTGTCCGCGCGAGTGGTGGTACTCATATCGGGGACGGGCAGCAACATGGCCGCCCTGATGGAGGCCGCGAAGGACCCCGCCTACGGGGCCGAGATCGTCGCCGTCGGTACGGATCGTGAGGGAACCCGCGGGATCGAGTTGGCCCGGGCCGCCGGTGTTCCCACGTTCGTGGTCCCCTTCCGCGACTACACCGACCGTTCCGCCTGGGACACGGCGATGTCCGACCGGATCGCCGAACACGAACCCGACCTGGTCGTGTCCGCGGGCTTCATGCGCATCCTCGGACCCGCCGTGGTCGGTCGCCACCAGGCCGTCAACATCCACCCGGCGCTGCTGCCCTCCTTCCCCGGCGCGCACGCCGTCCGCGACGCGCTCGCCCATGGTGTCCGTATCACCGGCACCACCATCCACTTCCTCGACGAGGGCGTCGACTCCGGTCCGATCATCGACCAGGTCGCGGTACCCGTCGAGGACGGCGACGACGAGTCCGGGCTCCACGAGCGGATCAAGATCGTGGAGCGGCGGATGCTGGTCGACACGGTCGGCCGGCTCGCCCGCGAGGGCTGGACCATCGACGGCAGGCACGTGCGGTTCGGCCGCACCGACACAGAGGAGAACCGGTGACCCAGCAGCCCATCAGGCGTGCGTTGATCAGTGTGTACGACAAGACCGGCCTGACGGAGCTGGGCGCCGGCCTGGCGGAGGCCGGGGTGGAGATCGTCTCCACCGGCTCCACCGCCGCCACTCTCACCGAGGCCGGCGTGGCCGTCACCCCGGTCGAGTCCGTCACGGGTTTCCCCGAGATCATGGAGGGCCGGGTCAAGACCCTCCACCCCGCCGTCCACGCGGGACTGCTCGCCGACCAGGGCAACCCCGCCCACGTGGCCACGATCGACGACCTGGGCATCGCCCCGTTCGACCTGGTGGTGGTCAACCTCTACCCCTTCTCCGACACCGTGGCCTCCGGCGCCTCCGTGGCCGACTGCATCGAGAAGATCGACATCGGCGGCCCGGCCATGGTCCGGGCCTCGGCCAAGAACCACGGCAGTGTGGCGATCGTGGTCGACCCCGGCGCCTACGACTCCGTCCTGGAGGCCGTGCGCGACGGCGGTTTCACCCTCGACCGGCGCAAGGCACTGGCGGGTCGCGCCTTCCAGCACACCGCCGCCTACGACGCCGCGGTCGCCGACTGGTTCGCCTCCGCCTACGCCCCCGACGCCGAGGCGGCGGAGACCGGCTGGCCGGACTTCCGCGCCTCCGTGTACACCCGCCAGGACGCCCTGCGCTACGGGGAGAACCCGCACCAGAAGGCCGCGCTGTACACCGAGGTCGGTGCCGGCGGTGGGCTGGCGGGCGCCGAGCAGCTGCACGGCAAGGCCATGTCGTACAACAACTACGTCGACGCCGACGCCGCCCTGCGCGCCGCCTACGACTTCGACGAGCCCTGCGTGGCCATCATCAAGCACGCCAACCCCTGCGGCATCGCCGTGGGCGCCGACAACACCGAGGCCCACCGCAAGGCGCACGCCTCCGACCCGGTGTCCGCGTTCGGCGGCGTGATCGCCACCAACCGTGAGGTGGGGGGCGAGCTCGCCGCGCAGATCGCCGAGATCTTCACCGAGGTCGTCGTCGCCCCGGCCTTCACCGACGAGGCCGTGGCGACCCTGTCCCGCAAGAAGAACATCCGTCTGCTGGTCGTCGCCGACCAGGAGCGGGGGCCGCGTCGGGAGGCCCGCGGGATCAGCGGTGGCCTGTTGGTCCAGGACACCGACGTCATCGACGCCCCCGGTGACGACCCCGCCACGTGGACCCTGGCCACCGGCACCCCCGCCGACGAGGCCACCCTCGCCGACCTGGCCTTCGCGTGGAGGTCCGTGCGCGCGGTCAAGTCCAACGCGATCCTCCTGGCCTCCGGCGGCGCCACCGTCGGCGTGGGCATGGGGCAGGTCAACCGGGTCGACTCCGCCCGTCTGGCCGTCTCCCGGGCCGCCGAGCGGGTGAAGGGCTCGGTCGCCGCCAGCGACGCGTTCTTCCCGTTCGCCGACGGTCTGGAGATCCTCACCGAGGCCGGGGTGCGCGCGGTCGTCCAGCCGGGTGGTTCCGTCCGCGACGCCGAGGTCGTCGCCGCGGCCGAGGCCGCCGGCGTGACCATGTACTTCACCGGCACCCGCCACTTCTTCCACTAGGAGCCACGCATGAGCGCGATCGTTCTCGACGGAAAGGCCGTCGCGAAGTCCATCAGGGAGGACCTGGCCGGGCGGGTGGCCGCGCTGCACGCCCGCGGCGTCACCCCGGGCCTGGGCACCGTGCTGGTCGGGGACGACCCGGGCAGCCACTCCTACGTGCGCGGCAAGCACCGTGATTGCGCCCAGGTGGGCATCGCCAGCATCCGCCGCGACCTGCCGGCGGACGCCACCCAGGAGGACGTGGAGCGCGCGGTCCACGAACTCAACCAGGACCCCGCCTGCACCGGCTACATCGTGCAGCTGCCGCTGCCCAAGGGCCTGGACGAGGGACGCGTGCTGGACCTCATCGACCCGACCAAGGACGCCGACGGTCTCCAACCGACCAACCTGGGCCGGCTCGTCCTCATGGAGGAGGCCCCGCTGCCGTGCACCCCGCGCGGCATCGTGGAGCTGCTGCGCCGCTACGAGGTGCCGATCAAGGGCGCCGAGGTCGTCGTGGTGGGCCGTGGCGTGACGGTGGGGCGCCCCCTCGGGCTGCTGCTCACCCGCCGCTCGGAGAACGCCACCGTGACCCTGTGCCACACCGGCACCCGTGACCTCGCCGAGCACACCCGCAAGGCGGACATCATCGTCGCCGGCGCGGGCGTGCCCGGGCTCCTCACCCCGGACATGGTCAAGCCCGGCGCTGCCGTGCTGGACGTGGGCGTCTCACGGACCGACGCCGGGTTGGTCGGAGACGTGGCCCCCGGTGTGGACGAGGTCGCCGGTCACCTGTCGCCGAACCCCGGCGGTGTGGGACCGATGACCCGCGCGATGCTGCTGGTCAACGTGGTCGAGGCCGCCGAACGACAGGCCGGTCCGTCCGTTTGAACCCTGCCGGTGCCCGGTGCCGCTCCTCGACGGAGCGGCACCGGGCACCGTGCATTCGGGCACCCAAGGTCCCCGCCGTGCCGCGAGGCGCCCGAATCACGGGCCGGAGCGCGGCGCAGGCCCCGAGGGAACACGGCCCCGGCTCACCCGGCCCGTCGTGCCTGCCCCACGGGCATCGGGCGCACCAGGCCCAGGGCCACGACCTCGTTGGCCAGCCGGGTGCGTCGGTTCTGCCCCTCGGGGATGCGGAACTTCTGGTACAGCCGCAGCAGGTGCTGTTTGACCGCGGCCTCGGTGACCACCAGGGCCTCGGCGATGTCGCGGGCCGTGGCGGGGGCCACGAACGCCTCCTCGGAGAGGGCCGGACGGCACAAGGCGGTGAGCACGTCCAGTTCCCGGCGGGTCAGCTCCGGAGCGGCGCCGCGCCGCAGCACCTTGTCCGGGCTCAGTTGCTCCTTGGGCAGTCCACCGACCCGGCAGCGCGCCGTGCCGAAACTCACCACGTCGCCCTCCTCCAGGACCCGTCGGGCGATGGGCCGGCCGTTGACGCGTGTTCCGTTGCGGGACAGACCCAGGTCCACCACGTAGACGTAGGGCCCGCGGCGGATGAGTTCGGCGTGCAACTGCGAGACGCTCTGGTCGTCGAGCCGGACGTCCGCGCCCTCACCGCGGCCGACGGTGGTGACCTCGGCGGAGAGCGGGCAGACGTCCCCGGTCTCCTCGACCCGGAGGTAGGGACCCTCCACGGTGACTCCTCCCGTGCCGGTCATGCGCGGTCGGTGCGAATGGGGGCGGCGGTGCGAGAAGGGGGACTGTCGTGGGGTGGCGGTTCGATCGACACGTCGCGTGGGCTTCATGGGGGGTCCTCGCTCACCGGTGCACTCATCCCTGACTGGGTTACCCGGCTGGTACATGTTCTACGCGCTTACTTCGGAGTTAGACGGATAAGGCGCGGAAATACGGTCTTGTGACCGAACCGGATTGGGAAACGGACGCGCCCTCGACCCGAGGGCGACGAGTCCGTTTCGGTGAGGTCTGAGGTGTCGGTGGGGGCGGACACTACAATGGGCGCGGTCCCTCCCGGCGGTGGAACCCGATCTCAGCGAGGATCGACCGGAGCCGCCAGGAACACGAGCCACGGGGGAGTGTCGTCCGGTTTCGGACAGTGTCCTTCCCCTCGGGTGGTCGATCCGTCCCGAACGCCGGGGGAGACCGTGAGGACGAGCCGCGCGGCGGCTGAACAACCCGGAAGCGAACAGGTCGGTACGCGGTGAACGACGCGGGGCAGGCTGAGGTGGCGGAGTCGGACGAGAAGGCACCCGACGACGGCGGGGGCGGTAGGGGCACACCACGGCCGAAGGTGCCGTACTGGCTCTCCCAGGTGCCCTACGCCCTCGTGCTGTCCACTCTGGCGGCGGGGATCGTGGTCGTGGCCGCGGCCTACTTCAAACGAGGGCCGGCCATCATCGCCGGTGCGCTCCTGCTCGCCGCGACCTTCCGACTGTTCCTGCCCAAGGACTGGATCGGCCTGTTGGCGGTGCGCCGTCGGTGGGTCGACCTGGCCACGCTGGTGACCCTCGCGGTGCTGCTCATCGTGCTGGCCTGGGTGGCGCCGCAACTCTCCTCATGAGCGTCTAATAAGCTTGATGTCGAGATACCTCGACACCGATACAAGCACCGCCTCCCCGGGTGGCACGGACACCGGGCGGGATCAGGGGATCGCCGTGCGCGTGGAGCATCCGACACCGGACATCGACCGGTCCGGGGCTCCGGGCGGCACGAGGCGGTAGCGAAGACTGAAGGGACAGCCACACAGCCATGGCCAAGATCAAGGTCGAGAACCCCGTAGTCGAGCTCGACGGCGACGAGATGACCCGGATCATCTGGTCCTTCATCAAGGACCGACTGATCCTTCCGTACCTCGACGTCGACCTCAAGTACTACGACCTGGGCATCGAGGAGCGCGACCGCACCGACGACCAGATCACCGTCGACGCCGCGAACGCCATCAAGGAGCACGGCGTCGGCGTCAAGTGCGCCACCATCACGCCCGACGAGGCCCGGGTCGAGGAGTTCGGCCTCAAGAAGATGTGGCGGTCGCCCAACGGCACCATCCGCAACATCCTCGGCGGGGTCGTCTTCCGCGAGCCCATCATCTGTGAGAACGTGCCGCGGCTGGTGCCGGGCTGGACCAAGCCGGTCATCATCGGCCGTCACGCCCACGGCGACCAGTACAAGGCCACCGACTTCAAGGTCCCCGGCCCCGGTACGGTCACCATGACCTACACCCCGGCCGACGGCAGCCAGCCCGTCGAGTTCGACATCGCCGAGTTCCCCGAGGCCGGCGGCGTCGCGATGGGCATGTACAACTTCCGGCGGTCCATCGAGGACTTCGCCCGCGCCAGCCTGAACTACGGCCTGGACCGCAACTACCCGGTCTACATGTCGACCAAGAACACGATCCTCAAGGCCTACGACGGCATGTTCAAGGACGTGTTCGAGGAGATCTTCGAGAACGAGTTCAAGGACGAGTTCGCCGCCGCGGGCCTGACCTACGAGCACCGCCTCATCGACGACATGGTCGCCGCCGCGCTCAAGTGGGACGGCGGCTACGTCTGGGCCTGCAAGAACTACGACGGTGACGTCCAGTCCGACACCGTGGCCCAGGGCTTCGGTTCGCTCGGCCTGATGACCTCCGTGCTGCGCACCGCCGACGGCCGCACCGTCGAGGCCGAGGCCGCCCACGGCACCGTGACCCGTCACTACCGCCAGCACCAGCAGGGCAAGCCCACCTCGACCAACCCGATCGCCTCCATCTACGCGTGGACCCGCGGTCTGGAGCACCGGGGCAAGCTGGACAACACCCCGAAGGTCGTCGAGTTCGCCAACACCCTCGAGGACGTCGTCATCAAGACCGTCGAGGGCGGCCAGATGACCAAGGACCTCGCGCTGCTGGTCGGCGGCGACCAGGAGTGGCTCACCACCGAGCAGTTCCTCGCCGCGCTGGACGAGAACCTGAGCAAGCGCCTCGCCTAGTCACGAGCCGTCGATCCTCGCGGGGGCGTCATGAGCCGACGCCCGCGGTGAGATCCCGGTCACGCCCGGGTGTCCCCATGGGGGCGCCCGGGCTTCGTCGTGTCGGGGGTGTCCGGTGCTTCGGTGGGGAGAGACGCGCGGAACGCCGCCTTCGTGTGGGTTCGTGCCGGCGCCTCGGGTCAACTTTCCCGGGGCGTTTCCCGTGTTCGGGTCCCACGGGAAGAGCGGCGGTGGGAGGATGACGGAGGCGGGAGAGAGTTCCCGCACCTAGTGCGACGTATGACACGTGCACACGATTCGCACCTTTGATGAACTTTGACCTATGGTGGAGTCACGCCGGTGCGAACCGGCAGGCCAGAGCGGGTTTCACGCCCCTCGGCCACCACGAGCCGACGTGCCGGCCGTGCGCCCGCTGGGGGGTAGGCGCGCACAGTACGGAACGTCACGAAGAAGGGCCCGTCACTCCGGTGACGGGCCCTTCGCCTTTCTCCACCCCCGCCGCTCGACCCCGCCTCGCACCCGGTGCCCTCGCACGGTCCGGGCGGGCCCACACGACGCCGGCCCCCGCACCGGCCGGGGGTGTTCTCCCCAAGGGCGGTGACGGGGGCCGGCGGCACGGAGCGACGGACCCGTCGGCGTGGTCAGTCCTGCATGGCCTCCTCGGGGATGGGGTCGCCCTCGCGCATGGCGTCGAACATCAGCTCCGACCTGCCCTCGTCCCACAGCACGACCGAGCCCACACCGTCCAGGGTGGGGGTGTCGCCGACCGGCACGGCGGTGGTCTGGGTGCCGCCGCGCATGGCCAGCATCATCGTCGCCAGGTGGCGCAGCTTGTCGCCCTCGTCGACCATGAAGGTGTCGGTGCCGGCGAGCACCAGCGGCACCGCCTTGAAGGGGTTGAACATCGTCGAGGGTGCGCTCGACTCCTGGATCAGCGCCGAGAAGAACTCGCGCTGGCGCTGGATCCGGTCGAGGTCGGCGCGGGGCGTGGCACGCGTACGGACGTAGCCCAGGGCCGTGCCGCCGTCCATCTCCTGGCACCCGGCCTCGATGTCCAGACCCGCCTTCGGATCCACCATCGGCTCCTCGGGGCACAGCTCCACGCCGCCGACGGCGTCCACCAGGTCGACGAAGCCGCCCATGCCGATCTCCACGTAGTGGTCGATCCGGACACCGGAGGCCTGCTCGAAGGACTGGACGAGCGGCGCGGGACCACCACAGACCTCCTCGCCGTCCTCACCGGTACCGCACACGGAGTCGGCGAACGCGGTGTTGATCTTGTTGTCGGCGTATCCGGGGATGGCCATCGGCACGTAGGAGTCGCGGGGCACGCTCACGATCGTGGGCTCGCCGTCCCCGCGCGGCATGTACAGGATCATGATCGTGTCGGTGCGGCGGCCCTCGGCGCGACCGGTCGCCAGCTCCTGGATCTGGTCGTCGTCCAGGCCGTCACGGCTGTCGGACCCCACGATCATGTAGGTGGTGCCCCGGGCGCGGTCCGGTCGGCCGTCGTAGTCCTGCAGGGCCTCGACCCGTTCCAGCCGGGAGTTCGCCCACAGGTAGAAGCCCGTGGGCAGCAGCAGGACCAGTGCCAACACGATGATCGCGGTGTTGCGGAAGCGCTTCCGGCGCTGTTCCTTGGCGCGGCGCTTGATGCCGCGTCCGTCGTACTCGCGTCCCTCACTGTGGGTGGGGCGTCTGCGGGGGCGGTGCGGCGGCACCTGGTCGGCGGGGGGCAGCCTCCGTGTCTCGCCGACCACGCGCTGCTCGGACTCACGGGAGCGGTAGAGCTTCTCGAAGGCGTCCGGCTTGTCCGGATTGCCGGATCGCCGGAACACGCCGGCCCGGTCGTGCTCGCCGGTCGAGCCGGGTTCTCCCCGATGTCGTCGGTCAGCCATGGAATCGCCTATCTGCTCCGCGCCGTGTGTCGCTCTACAGGACCTTCGTCCTTTGTGATCGCTGACAGGGTAGTCCGGTTCGATTCGATCCCCGTCAAGGAGTCGGGACGGTGGAACCGGACGCTCCCACGCGAGGGGATCAGTCCACCCGGCGGGCCCCCTCGGCGGGCACCGCCACCCGGACCCGGGGCTCGGGGCGCCCCCGACCTCGGAAGGCCTCGCGGACCCCCGCGGCGACGTCCTCCACCCGGTCCGACGGGACCAGGGCGAAGGCGGTTCCCGCCCATCCGGTCATGCGGGCGCCCCGGGCCCCCGACCGGGCGGCCGCCTCCACCGCGGCCTCCACGGTGCGCAGGGGCAGGTCGAACCCGCGCAGGGACAGGTGCGAGGCGGACAGGACGGGTCCCACCTCGCCGCACCGGTCGGTCCGCAGCAGGCCGACCGTCGCGTTGAGACGGTGGATCTCGGTGGCGGCGAACTCCACCCGCTCGCGCAGCACGGGGTGCTGGATCCCGCGCAGGGTCGCCGGCAGGTCCTGGATGGAGCGGAGCGGACCGAGCAGCTCCTCCGCCCGGGTCAGTTCCGCCGCGCGCGTCGGGCGCGGGTCGCGCCGGGGGAGCGCGCCGGTGTCCATGACGACCAGGCGCAGGTCGGCCGCGGTCAGGTCGAACGGGAACAAGGCCGCGCGTCCACTGCCCTGGTTCACCCGCACGACCTGTCCGGACCGCGCGGTCAGGCACACCCGACGGGCCACCGGCAGGTCCTCGGGCAGGTCGGCCCCGGCCAGATCGGCCAGGGCGAGGGTCACGGCGGCGCCCAGCGCCGCGGCGTACCCCAACGAGGAGTGGGCGGGCAGGTCCGCGCCGAACACGACTCGCAGCCCCTGTCCGTCGCTCAGGAGACCGCAGGCGCGGGCGGAGGCGGCGACGGACTCCACCTCGCGGGCTGCGCGATGCCGCTCGCTCAGCGGCCCGTGGGGCGTCGCCGTCCGCGTGCGCCCGTCCTCGGTCGGTCCGACCGCCGCGGTCACCCCCCACGGCAGGGCGGCGAACAGGGCGGGACCACCGATGGCCGCGGTCTGTTCGCCCATGAGCGCGAGACGCCCCGGCGCGTGCCACAGCCCCGCCGGCTCGGTGCCGAACCACTTCACGAACCCGGCGTTCAACGAGGCCGGTCCCGGCGCCGCCCCCGGCCACGACCCGACCGGACCACCGTCGCGCGCCCCCAGCACCGCGCGCACCCGCGCCTCGGTGACACCCACGTCCCGACCCCCGTCATCTCGGTGAACTCCGGGTTCAAGTTTGCCGTGGGTTCGGTACCACCCGGGCGTGGGGTTTTCCCCACCCCACCCGGGGGGTTTAGGTTGGCGCTCGATCAAGGAGGATGCGAACGCATGGCGGCACTGTCGGAACGGGCCGGGGAAGCGGCCCTTCGTTACCGGAACCTGGCGATGGACACCTACTGGGAGCTACGGCGCCGGTACCCGTTCTTCGACCACCTGGTGCGGGCCGCCGAGCGGTACTCGGATCGCAACGGCAGCCAGTTGGCGGGGGCGGTCACCTACTTCGCCTTCCTGTCGTTCTTCCCGCTCCTGGCGTTGGCCTTCGCGGTCGTGGGTTTCCTGGCGGCGCAGGAGGTGGAGCTCACCCGGTACCTGGAGCAGGCGCTGGACGAGGTGCTGCCGGGACTGTCCCAGCAGTTGCCGATGGAACAGATCGCCGACGCCCGGGTCGGCGCGAGCGTCATCGGCGCGCTCGGTCTGCTGTACGCGGGCCTGAACGCCGTGTCGTACCTGCGGCAGGCGCTCCACTCGATCTGGTTGAAGAGCCTGAGACAGGGCCCCAACTACCTGCTCCGCAAAATGGGCGACCTGGTGTTCATGCTCGGACTCGGCATCGCGCTGCTGTTCACGGTCGCCTTCACCAGCGTCATGCAGAACGCGACGGTCTGGCTCCTGTCGTTGGTGGGCCTGGACGGGTCGTTGCCGGCCAACCTCGCGTTGCGCCTCCTGGCGCTGGTGATCGCGATCGGCGTGAACATGTTCCTGTTCCTGCTCGTGTTCGCGTTGCTGTCGGGGGCGGGCCGGCCCACCCGGGCGATGTGGCGCGGCGCGCTGCTCGGCGCGGTGGGGTTCGAGGTGCTCAAGAACCTGGCGGCGACCCTGCTGGCGGGCACGCTCAGCAACCCGCTCTACGCGTCCTTCGCGGTCCTGGTCGGTCTGCTGGTGTGGATCAACCTGGTGATGCGCGTGGTGCTGTTCAGCGCCGCGTGGACGGCGACCTGGCTGCCGCTGCCGCCGCCGTACACCGGGTCCCTGCCGTTGCCGGAGGAGACCGGTGTCGAGTGGACCCGGTCGATCCCGGTGCTGCGTCCGAGCGAGCGGGACCTGGCGGAGCGTCGGTGGGCCCGGCGGGTCCTGGCCGTGGGGCTGTCGCTGGTGGGCGCCACGGTGGCCGCGGTGGGTGCCGCGTCCTTGCTGGGCCGTGGATCGGACGAGGTCGAGGGCCGGAAAAGTTCTGTTCGGTGAATTCCTCCGTTTATTGATCGTTGAGTCCGTATGCGTAACGCTTACGGTGGGTAGTGCTCCCGTGTCCCGGTCGACCGGCGCGCCGGGCCGAGTGGTGCGACGGCCGACCGGTCGTCCACACCTTGCGGAGGGCAGATGGGAATCGCATTCAAGTCGTCCGAGCGTGCGACCTTAGGCGTGGAGTGGGAACTCCAGATCGTCGATCGCAACAGCCGCCACCTGCGACAGGAGGCACAACAACTCCTCGCTGATCTCCCCGATCTCAGTACGGACGCGGCCGTTCCACCGTTGCGCCACGAACTCATGCAGTCCCAGGTGGAGGTGGTGACGGGGATCTGCGAGACGGTGGACGAGGCCAAACGGGACCTGGCCCGCAACGTCGGTCGGATGCAGGAGGTGTTGGGGCCACGCGACGCCCTCCTGACCTGCTCGGGTACCCATCCGATGGACGACTGGAGGGACCAGAGCCTCAGCCCCGGTGAGCGCTACCACGAACTCGTCGAGCAGATGCAGTGGCTGGCGCGGCGCATCCTCACCTGCGGGGTCCACGTGCACGTCGGCGTGCGCGATCAGGAGAAGGCCATTCCGATCGTGAACGCGCTCGCGAAGTACATCCCTCATTTCCTCGCTTTGAGCGCTTCGTCCCCTTTCTGGGGCGGCTACGACACGGGGCTCGCCTCCGCGCGGTCCATCGTTTTCGGAGCGCTCCCCACCAGCGGGCCGCCGCCGAACCTCTCCGGGTGGCCCGCTTTCGAGGAATACCTCGAAACCCTTCACCGGGCAGGTACCATCACCTCTATCAAGGAAGTGTGGTGGGACATCCGTCCACACCCGGATTTCGGCACCATCGAGATCCGGATGTTCGACGGGATTCCCACCTTGCGCGAAGTGGGAATGGCCGCCGCTCTCTCCCAGAGTCTGGTGGAGCTGTTCGATCACCAGCTCGACCGCGGGTACGGCTTGCCCAGCCCGCCGTCCTGGGTGGTGAAGGACAACAAGTGGCGGGCCACCCGCTACGGACTCGACGCTCGTGTCATCACGGACGCACACGGAACCACCGTTCCGATCCGCGACGACCTGTACGAGCTGGTCCGCGAGTTGACCCCGGTCGCCGCCCGCCTGGGCTGCGCGGAGGACCTGGACCTGATCTCCGAGATCCTGGACAAGGGCGCCTCCTACGAACGCCAGCGGGCGGTCGTCTCCCAGGGCGGTTCGCTCCAGGACGTCGTGGATCTCCTGGCGGCCGAGTTCGTCGCGGACCCCACACGCGCCACGGTCGGCGTCGGCGACGGAGCCGGTGTGCGATAACGACGGGCGAAGTAGTAGAGGGGACCCTCCAATGCGGGGACGTGACCTGCCGGAACAGTTGACCGCTTTTCTGGCGCGCCATGAACGGGAGCTCACGGGCTTCCGCCGGGACCTGCACATGCACCCGGAGCTCGCGTTCGCGGAGCACCGCACCACGGGTCGACTCGCCGAACGCCTACGCGCGGTCGGACTACAACCCAAGGAACTCCCCCAGGGCACCGGTCTGATCTGCGACGTCGGCGACGGTCCGGGCCCCCTCGTCGCCCTGCGCGCCGACATCGACGCGCTCCCCCTGACCGATGAGAAGGACGTCCCCTACCACTCCACCGTCCCGGGCGTCGCGCACGCCTGCGGACACGACGTGCACACCACGGTCCTGCTGGCCACGGGGATCTTCCTCGCCCAGCAGGCCCGTGCGGGTGCGCTGCCCGGCCGTGTGCGACTCTTCTTCCAGCCCGCCGAGGAGCTTCCCGGCGGGGCGGTGGAGGTGGTCGACGCGGGCGGCATGGAGGGCGTGGAACGCGTCTTCGCCCTGCACTGCGACCCCCGTCTCATGGTCGGCAAGGTCGGCTTGCGCACCGGCGGCATCACCGCCGCCTGCGACCAGCTCATGGTCCGCCTGTCCGGCCCCGGTGGGCACACCGCCCGTCCGCACCTGACCTCCGACCTCGTCTACGCGCTGGGCAAGGTCGTCACCGAACTGCCCGCCGCGCTGTCCCGACGCATCGACCCGCGGGCCGGGTTCAGCCTGGTCTGGGGTCGGGTCAGCGCCGGTTCGGCCCCCAACGTCATCCCCGACGACGCCGTGGCCGAGGGCACGGTGCGCTGCCTGGACGACGAGGCCTGGCACCAGGCCCCCGACATCGTCAAGGGCCTGGTGGAGTCGGTGGCCGGCGCCTACGGGGCCGACGCCGAGGTCACCTACCGTCGTGGGGTGCCGCCCACCATCAACGAGGCCACCAGCGTCGACATCATGCGTGAGGCCGTCACCCTGGCCCTGGGCGCCGACGCGGTCGCCGCCACCCCGCAGAGCCTGGGCGGCGAGGACTTCGCCTGGTACCTGGAGCACGCGCCCGGCGCACTGGCCCGGCTGGGCACCCACTCCCCGGACTGGGACGGGCCCATGCTCGACCTGCACCGGGGCACCTTCGACGTGGACGAGCGCGCCATCGGCGTGGGCACGCGCTTCATGGTCACCACCGCCCTCACCGCGCTGTGGGACATCACCCGCGAGGGCCTGCACGCGGACCGGGAGGCACTGGCCTGAGCCGGCCGCGTCCGTCCTCGGCGGCGCTCCCGCCCGGATCAGGGGCTTCTGCCGGATTCTCGGCAACTTCGTGTCGCCGTGTCGGGTCCGCTCGCGCCCCAATGGCATCCTGAGTGCATGAACCAGCCACTCACTGTCGAACAGATCCGACGCGCGCCCAAGGTGCTCCTGCACGACCACCTCGACGGCGGCCTCCGTCCGTCCACGGTGGTCGAACTGGCCCGCGAGTCGGGTTACACGGGACTGCCCACCCACGACCCGGTGGAGCTGGGTCGGTGGTTCCGCGACGCCTCCGATTCCGGTTCGCTGGAGCGGTACCTGGAGACCTTCGCGCACACCACGGCGGTCATGCAGTCCCGTGAGGCCCTGGTGCGGGTCGCCGCGGAGGCGGCCGAGGACCTCGCGGCCGACGGTGTGGTCTACGCCGAGCAGCGCTACGCCCCCGAACAGCACCTGGAGGGCGGGCTCACCTTGGAGGAGGTCGTCGAGGCCGTCCAGGAAGGGCTGGAACTGGGGGAGAAGCGCGCCGCCGACGCCGGTCGGACCATCCGCACCGGTCAGTTGGTGACCGCCATGCGCCACGCGGCCCGCTCCTCGGAGATCGCCGAACTGGCGGTCCGCTACCGCGACGCCGGGGTGTCCGGTTTCGACATCGCGGGCGCGGAGGCCGGCAACCCGCCCACCCGTCACCTGGACGCGTTCGAGTACCTGCGCCGCGAGAACTTCCACTTCACGATCCACGCCGGCGAGGCGTTCGGGCTGCCCTCCATCTGGGAGGCGCTCCAGTGGTGCGGTTGCGACCGCCTCGGCCACGGCGTGCGCATCATCGACGACATCACCGTCGAGGAGAACGGCGTGCCCCGTCTGGGTCGGCTGGCCCAGTACGTGCGCGACAAGCGCGTGCCGCTGGAGATGTGCCCCAGCTCCAACATCCAGACCGGCGCCGCCTCGTCCATCGCCGAGCACCCGATCGGGCTGCTGCGCGACCTGCGCTTCCGCGTGACCGTCAACACCGACAACCGCCTTCAGAGCGGTATCACCCTGTCGGAGGAGTTCGCCAAGCTCAGCGAGGCGTTCGACTACGACTGGGACGACCTCCAGTGGTTCACGGTCAACGCCATGAAGTCCGCGTTCCTGCCGTTCGACCAGCGCCTGGCGCTCATCAACGGCATCATCAAGCCCGGGTTCGCGCAGTTGAAGTGGGCGACGCGCTGATGGCCGAGGGCGGCGACGGCGCCCGGAGCGCCACCGTCACGCACGCCTCCACCGGCTCCCGGGTGCTGGCGATCGTCTGGATCGTCATCGCGGTCCTGCTGCTGGTGGACCTCGTCCTGCGGGGCACCGACCGGACGGCCTGGATCGCCGGGTCGGTGCTGTTGGTGACCATCGCGGGCGTCCACCTGGCCTGGTTGCGCCCCCGGGTCGTCTCCACCCCGCGCGGCATCCGCATGGTCAACCCCGTGCGGGAGATCTTCGTCCCGTGGTCGGCCGTGGTGTGGGTGGACGTGGTGGACGTGCTGCGGGTGCACACCGCCGAGGGCGTGTACCGCTCCTGGCCCCTGCGGGAGACCAAACGGTCCAAGGTCCGGGAGAACCTGCGCCGCGAGTCGGGTTACCTCGACCCCGGGGACGACGGGGATCCGACGACGATGCGGCCGGTGGAGCTGGTCGCGCGGGAACTGCGTCAGGACGCCGAGCGCTACAAGGCGCGTCCATTGAGCGGCCCCATCAAGGAGATCGACGAGGAGGGCCCGGCCGCGCTGGGGGCCGAGGACCGACCGCAGACGATGGTGCCGTTGGAGGTCATCGTCATCGGCGTGGCCGCCGTGGTCCAGTTCCTGGCGGTCCTCCTGCTGACCTGAGCCCTCGACGGTCCCACCCCCCCACGG
>NZ_QOCZ01000181.1 GCF_018207095.1 Nocardiopsis sp. MG754419
GGGGGTTCACAGAGCAGGACGAGACTTCGAGGGGAGCCGTGTCCGGGGTCAGACGGGCCGGCCCGCACCGGGCCCCGCCGGGGGTGGCGGTGGCGGTGCCTCCGGATCGGGGATCTCACCCGCACTGGCCTGTGCTTCGGCGGCCATCTCCCGGTCGCCCTCGACGTAGGCGGTGGTGGCCTCACTCGCGCCCTGGACCGCCGAGGCGGTCAACGAGAGCATGCCGCCCAACGCCCCGAAGTGGTGTTCCGCGAACTCACCGATGGCGATTCCGATGGGGGCGCTGTTGATGTGGGAGTTCAGCGAAGTGATCCGCGTCTCCAACTGACTCATGTGACCCAAGAGCCCGGAGGTGCCGCCTTCCTCACCGATGTGTGCGGCCGTCTCCGAGAGCACGGAACCGACCTGGGCCGGGTCGATGGACCAGTCGCTCATGTTCGCGCTCCCCAGGCCTGAGCGCGGAACGCCTGGGGGCGGAACACTTCTTCCTCACCGATCTCGTCGCTCGTCCAGTCGAGTAGCGGAGCCGGCCCCTGGGGCATGCGGGAGACGGAGATCGTGTGCCACATCCGATCCAGGCAGGCCTGGGTGCGCCGCACGTCGGTGGTGCCTCGGTCGCGCATGCGCTCGGCGGCCACGGCGATACGGATCGATGGCCGTAGCGTGCGCTCCGGGTGCCGGTCCTTCTGCTCCCCGATGCGGGGGGTGTCCCCGGTCGAGTGTGTGCTTCCCGTTCCGTCATGAACGAACGCGAACCTCACGGTCCTGCCTTCCCAACGATCGATGTGCGCCTGTCGTCCCGTTGGTCGCCGACGCGGATGCTGTGGTTGTGATTCTGGTGAGTTTTTCTCACGGGTGCACCTTGCTCGTGTGCGAGGTGGCACGTGCGGGTGAGAGTCGTCAGGTCATGGCAGGTCATGGCGATGGAGTGTGGACCTGTGCCCGCCAAGGAGAGTCTGTGGTGACAAGCGCCACATGGCTCGGTGCTGTCCACGTCGCTGAACGGCGATGGCCGGAACCCTTCGTTCGGGGGAGGACGCACCGTCCTCCCGTGTCGGCGCACGAGGTCGGGCGATCCTTGGTTCTCTCTCGAACGGCCCACCGCCTCACTCTGCACCGGCGCGCCGACATTCGGACCCGCCCGGCCGATGGCGGCACGCGGGTTCGTCCGTTTCGGCCTAGGTCAGGACACGGCCCGGGCGACATCGTACGGGTGGGGACCGACGGATGAGTGGGTCGTCGGTGGACGGAGCGGCTCGGGGAGAGCCCGCCCGAGGGTGGCGGCGCGGCGGAGGGCGGGCGGATACTGGGCGCCATGGCGATCATTCACAAGGCGACACTCACCCCGGACAAGCCGACGCTGATCGGCGCGTGGCTGGACGGCCGGTCGTGGGCGGGACACGGGCCCGACGAGGTGCTGGGCACCTACCGGTTCGACGACCCGGACGGTGAGGTCGGGGTGGAGGCGTTCCTGCTCCGGCGCGGGGAGCGCCTGTTCCACATTCCGCTGACCTATCGCGCCGCTCCGCTGGCCGGCCATGAGGCGCACCTCGTCGGCACCCTGGAGCATTCCGTGCTGGGTCCGCGCTGGGTCTACGACGGTACTGAGGACGAGGTGGCCCTCGGCTGCTTCCGTCGGGCGCTCGGCGGTGAGCAGGAGCAGGCGCCGCTGGAGATCTGGGAGGACGGACGCGTGGTGGGCCACCGGCCGCAGCGGGTGCTGATCTCCAGGGAACCCGGCGACGGGGAGGGCGAGGGTGCGCCGTCCGAGGGTGGTCGCGTGCGGCTCCCGCGCGTTCTGGACGGCGCGCCGCAGGGCGCGTGGCTGCTGCGTGCCCGGTGGGAGGGGCAGGAGCGGGTGGTCGCCGCGCTGACCTGAGCCACGCCGAGCACGGGCGCGGCGGCCGGGGTGCGCCCCGGCCGCCGATGTCGAGGTCAGCGCTCCAGGAGTTCGGTGGTGTCGGTGCCGGGCAGGGCGACCGTCACCTGGGTGTCCCACGGGTCGCGGAGTACCACCGAGCGTCCGGTGTCGGCGAATTCCAGACGGCGCTCCCTCAGGCGTGCGACGAGTGCGTCCAGGTCCTCCCGGGAGGGCACGGTGATCGCCACGTCGCCGAGGCCCAGGCCCGCGGCGCGGGGACCCGCGCCGGCGCTGTTCCAGGTGTTCATGGCCACGTGGTGGTGGTAGCCGCCCGCGGCGGCGAACAGCGCGCCGGGGTAGGTGTCCACCGTGGTGGCGAAGCCGATGGCGTCGACGTAGAAGGCCTTCGCGGTCGGGATGTCGCCGACCTGCAGATGGACGTGGCCGACCTTGCCGGCCCGCCCGGGACCCGCCGCGACGGCGCTCTCGTCGAGGTGGGCGTTCAGGTAGGCGTTGGGGTCCAGGTGGAGGGTGGACATCTGGAGCCGACCGTCGACGTACTTCCAGTCCGAACGCCGGCGATCCACGTAGAGCTCGATGCCGTTGCCCTCGGGGTCGGTGAAGTAGAAGGCCTCGCTGACCAGGTGGTCGGAGGAACCGACGAAGCGGCTGCGCGGGTCGCTCGCTGCGCGGTGGACGGTCGCGGCGAGCGCGGCGCGATCCTCGAACAGGAACGCGGTGTGGAACAGCCCGGCTTGGCGCGGGTCGACCTCGGGGAGTTCCGGGGTGGCGATGAGCCGGACCATCGGGGTCGTGCCGCGGCCGAGGACCCGGCGCACCTCGCGGCCGTGGGACCGTTCCTCGATGGGTGCGAGGGCGAGAGCGTTCGCGTAGTACGAGGTCATCGACTCCAGGTCGCCCACGTGCAGGGTGACGGCGTCCATGCCCGTGGCGTCGTTGAGGACGCGCTCGTTCACGGGCGAGGTCGGCCGCGGCTGGGCGGTGTCGGACATGGTGGGCTCCCTGGGGTCGCGCGGAGGTCGCTCTTCGGCCTCGGCCTGTGGTGAACGGTGCCGATCAGTAGAAGGTTGAGCGTTCAAGTTATATTCCCTCGAACGCGAGCGCCGCAGGGCCGCGAGCCCCTTCGCCGCGCATGTGGGCGTGGGCCTTCCTCTGGACGCGGGGTCCACCATGGCGGTGGTCGGTGCTCAACGTCCGGCCGTGGGGAGAGCGGATCCGCCTCCGCCGCTCGGTTCCGCCGCGCCCACGAAGGGGCGCGGATCCTTTCAGTCCGATGTGCGCCCCCACCGTCCGTGACCTCGCCGAAGCCGCTCCGGCCCACACGAACGGGCGGGCCCGCCGGGGCTCGCGCTCCCGACGGGCCCGCCCGGACGGATCAGTACTGGTCGGTGACCAGCTTGCCGTCCTCGTCCTTGTCGATGGTGAAGGCGTCCACGACCGCGCCGTCGGCGGTGGTGGACACGTACTCCAGGGCGGATCCGTCCACCGAGACCGACTGGAAGGTCTGGGTGTCGGTCACCTGGACCCGCGCCTCGGCGCCGTTGGAGGTCCAGTTCTGATCGGTGGCCTGGTACATCTTGGGGCCGGTCACCGCGACCACGTAGACCGGTCCGGTGTGGGCGTCGGGGTCCTCGGTGCGGTTCTCCACCAGGTTGCCCCGGCTGTAGGAGTGGTCGTGTCCCTGCAGGACCAGGTCGACGTCGTACTCCTCCAGCGTGTCCAACCAGGCCTCGCGCAGCGGAGCGTTGTCACGGCCGGGGCTGTTGGAGAACAACGGGTGGTGGAAGGTGACCACGGTCCACTCGTTCGGGTTGTCCTCCAGGGTGTCCACGAGCCAGTCGTTCTGCAGCTCCAGCCACGCGTCGACGTCGTCGACGTCGGCGTCACGGTAGTTGGAGCTCAGGTTGATGAACCGCACCCCCTGGTAGTCCGTGGAGTAGACGGTCTCGGCCAGGTCCACGCCCTCCTGTGGGCCGTTGCCCGCACCCGGGAACTGCAGGGCCCAGTGACCGCTGAGCGCGTTGGAGGCGTACTCGTGATTGCCCGGCGCGGCCACGTGGTTGATGGAGCCGGTGGTCCGCGCGCCGAAGGCGTCGTACCACTCGCCCCACTGCGAGTCGTTGTTCGCGTGGTCGATCAGGTCACCGGCGTGCACGGCCAGTTCGGCGTCGGGGGAGGCCTCCAAGGCCGAGCGGACCACGGGTGCGGCACCCCGGGTGATGTCGTTCTGGATGTCGCCGAAGTAGAGGAAGTCGAAGGGCACCGCCTCGGAGTCGGCGGTGGTGAAGGACTGCCAGCGACCGGCCGCACCCTCGCCCGGGACCACCCGGTAGCGGTACTCGGTGTCGGGCTCCAGGTCCGTGAGGGTGGCACGGTAGTACTGGTGGCCGGCGGTCCCACCGGTGTGCTCGGCGGAGACGGACGTGGTCGCGTAGGCGCCCCGTACCGGGATCACCTCCAAGTGCGAGCCCTCGTCCAGGCCCTCGGTGCGCCAGGTCACGTGCTGGGACGTGGCGAGGTCGTCGGTGGGGGAGAGCAGAACGCGTTCGGGGGCGGTCTGGGCCCAGGCGGTGGAGGGCAGAGCCACCACGGGTGCCGCGGCGAGCGTGCCGAGCGCCAGCAGAGTGAGGGAACGGTGAGCCGTCGAGTGGCGGAGGACCGACATGGTCGGGCTGCTTTCCATGTGGGGGTGGGGACACCGTGAACCTAGCCACCAGAGGGCAACGCTCCGTGAATGCGCCACAGCCGCGGCGGTGCCTGCCGGTGAACGCGGGGCTGCCACGCCGGCGGGAGTGTGCCTGCGCGGGGATGCGCGGGCCGGGACCGTCCCGGCTCACCAGGAGGAGCCCGCGCCGGACGGGAACGGTGTCAGTCGTCGTCGGTGGAGGCGAAGGCATCGCGCAGAACCGTGCCCACTCGCTGGTGGACCTTGTCGGCCTCGGGACCGAACAGGTGAGCGTCCACCGTGGCGGTCGCCTCCTTGGCGGCGTCGAGCAGCCGGGCACCCTCGGGGGTGACCTCGATCGTCGACGCGGAACCGGACCGGGCGGTGTGGTCGCGCACCAGGCCCTTGGCGGTCAGGGTCTTCACCGCGCCGTGCGCGCTCTGCACGGTGATCGCCGACATCCGGGCGAGTTCGCTGAACGACAGTCCGGGGACCGCGGCGATGTGCCCGAGCAGCGCGAGCCTGGACACGGTCAGATCCAGTGGGGCGAGGGCGGCGTTCAGTTCGCTCTCGACCCTGCGCGCCAGGGTCAGAACGAGGATGGAGGGACTGATGTCGGGCGGTCCCGGACGGCTGCTCTCTGTGCTCACGCCCCCAGTCTCTCGTACACGGGCATGAAGCGGGCCCGGCCGACATCGAGTGTGGCCTCACCGCCGGCCCCTACCTCTCGCGTATCGGCGTGGACGTGGACCTACCCGAGCGGTATCGCGAGGTCGCCGCCCGCGCCGCACGTGCCCCGCATACCCCGCGCGCTGGCCCCGCCACGCTGGCCCCGCCACGCGGGCGCCGCGCAAGAAGAACCCGCGCGTGACGTCCGTGGTCTCTGGCGCGCGCACGGGACGCGGGCAGGAGGACGTCGGCCCACCACATGACCTCCGGTCGCGCGCGGGCGCGCACGTGGGGGATTCCGAGCACGGGCATCGGGGCGAACCGCCGGCGACGCTCCCATGGTCTCCCACCCAGGGTGGCCCCGCCGGCGATCGGGTGCGAGGAGAGGTGGACGCACCGGCGTCGCCCACCGCGGAGCGTCGCGGTGACGCCGAGGGCGCACCCTGAGCACCGGGTTCTTCCCCGGCTGGGCGCAGCACCCGCGGTCCCGGCGACGGGGTCGGGTCCGTTCCCGGGGTGGAAGGCGACGGTGGTCGGGGACGGGCATCGGCGTGAGCCGACGGACCGCTGGGGTGCGCGCTCCTGGTCAGGACCCGAGCCCGCATCGCCGGGACCCGTGTCCAGGACACCGGGGGCGCCGGCCGCGGGTGCGCGGCGAGCGACCGGCATCGGACCGTTGCGGCGTTCGCGCACCGGAACGGCCCGGGGCGCCTGTGCCCGGGGGGAAGCGAACGCGGGACGGACTCGAAACGCCGCCCGGGGTCGGCGGTGGAACGGTGGCGGGGCCGCGCCCCGATCCGGGGTTCTCATACGTCCTCCAGGTGGGACAGGTCCACCGCCGGAGCGCTCACATACCGCACGCCCGGCTCGGGCGGGATGGGCTCCCCGGAGGCGGTGTCGGTGCAGAAGGCGTCGAACATCTGCGCCTCGTCGAGGGGGACCAGCGCGCGGTGCCCCACCCACCAACCACGGACCAGTTCGACGAGGACGTCCGTCCCCTCCGACGGGTTCTCCGGGACGTGGTCGGTACGGGTGCGCAGGACCAGGGCGGCCGGGGCCGGATCGGCGACCGCCCGGCGTAGGCGTTCGACCACGGAGGGGTCCTCGACCTCGAACCGATCACCGTCTCGGCGCACGGCGGTGGACATCGGGCGCCGGAGGTTCAGCGTGAGTACGTGGTGGTCGCCGGGCAGATCGTGGAAGAGGCAACGGAGCAGGGCGAGGGTGTCGGTGGAGAGCATGTTTCCAGTCTGCGCCGACCGAGGGGGCCGGATCGGGTTATCCACAGGTCCGATCCGTCGGCGCGGGGTGGTGTGGAGATGCCGCCGAGAGCAGGGGACCGCCCCGCGGGGACGTCGGTGGAACGCCCACGAGTTCGGCCGAAACGGTTCGTAGATCGTTGACTCGCGTTCCCGGCGAACGGATACTTCGGGACACGACGACCCGCCGATCCGCACGGCACGGGCACGTGGTGATCCACGACCGGTCATCGGTGACCCCTCCGTGGCGGTCCGCCCGGCCCTCGGCCCGGTCCCAGCTGGAGGAGCACGACCATGGACGACGGCCCGCGATCCCCGTTCGGCCGCAGGGGCTTCCTCCGTCTCACCGGGGCCGGCGCGCTCGTCGCGGCGGTGCCCTCCCTGATGATGTGCGGTGCCGCGCGCGCCGAGACCATCACCGAGAACCGGACGGGCACCCACGACGGCTACTTCTACTCGTTCTGGACCGATCGCCCCGACTCGGTGTCCATGACCATGGGGCCCGGTGGGTCCTACGGCACCGAGTGGAGCGACAGCGGCAACTTCGTGTGCGGGAAGGGATGGCGGACCGGTGGGCGCAGAAGCGTGACCTACTCGGGCACCTTCAGCCCCTCGGGTAACGGGTATCTGAGCCTGTACGGCTGGACCTCGGACCCGCTCGTGGAGTACTACGTCGTGGACGACATCGGCACCTACCGGCCCGAGGGCGACTTCCGGGGCACGGTGGACAGCGACGGCGGTACCTACGACATCTACCGGACCATGCGGCACGGCGCCCCGTCCGTCGAGGGCGACGACGCGACGTTTCCGCAGTTCTGGAGCGTGCGCCAGACGACGCGGACCGGTGGCACCATCACCACCGGCCACCATTTCGACGCGTGGGAGGCCGCCGGTATGAGCCTGGGCGCGTTCAAGCACTACATGATCCTGGCGACCGAGGGCTACGAGAGCAGCGGTCGCTCCGAGCTCACCGTCGAGGGCTGAGGTCCGCCCGACCACATTGTCCGGCGGTACGGCCTCGCACATTGACCACGAAGGTGCCGGGGTCCGCGTCGAGTGTGCCGGCCGGGTACCGATCCTCACGGGGTCCGACCGCGATCGCTGTGCACCGACCACCCGGTCCGCCACCCCGCACCCCCGCTTCGGCACGGTCCTCACATCGGCCCGCACTCTTGACGGAAAGCGCTTTCCGTGTCACGTTGATCCCCCTCGCACCAGGAGGTGGAACGTTGACCCCCCGCACCCCCGTGCACGTCCCCGTCCTCGTCCGGCTGACCGCGTCGACCGCGGCCGCCCTGCTCGTCCTCCCGGGCGCGGCCGTGGCCGCGACCGAACCCCGCGGCGAGTTCGGCCCCCGACACCTCATGCAACTCGAACGGCTCGACCGCGGGCTGGTCGCCGTGGACACCGACGACGGTGTGCACCTCGCATGGCGCCTGCTCGCCCACGAGGTCACCGGCCACACCGACTCCGGTCTGACCGGCCCCGACTTTCGGGTCTACCGGGACGGTGAGCGCCTCGCGACCGTCACCGACAGCACCAATCTGCTGGACGCCGACGGCGCCCCCGACTCCGAGTACCGGGTCGCCGCGGTGGTGCGCGGACGTGAACAGGACCCCTCCGACTCCGTCACCCCCTGGGCCGACGGGCACCTCGACATCCCCTTGCGAGCGCCCGAGGGCGGCACCACACCCGCGGGGGAGGAGTACACCTACACAGCCAACGACGTCTCCGTCGGCGACATGGACGGGGACGGGCAGTACGAGTTCGTCGTCAAGTGGGACCCGAGCAACTCCAAGGACGTCTCCCAGGTCGGCTACACCGGCAACACCTACATCGACACGTACGCGCTCGACGGGACCCTCCTGCACAGGATCGACCTGGGCGTGAACATCCGCTCCGGCGCCCACTACACCCAGTTCCTCGTCTACGACCTCGACGGTGACGGCCGCGCGGAACTGATGTTCAAGACCGCCCCCGGCACCAAGAGCACCACCTTCGGCGCCGACGGGGAGGTCGTCGAGGAGGAGTACGTCACCCTGCCCGAGGAGGACGTGGCGGCCGGGATCACCCACGACGACGACCATCGCATGAGCGCCGAGGACTACTACGAGCACGTCGTCGACCTGTTCCTCGACTGGCACGCGCACCCCGAGGTGAGGGACGGGAACTGGCCCGCCACGGTGGAGGAGGCGCTCGGCGCCGACGCGGAGTACGACTACCCGCTCTCACGCGGCGACGCCGCCTCCCTCGCCGACCACCTCATGGACGTCTACGCCCCCGAGCGCAGTGGCAACAACCGGCTGCGCGAGTTCGAGGGGTTCATCGTGGACGGACCCGAGTACCTCACCGTGTTCGACGGCCTCACCGGTCAGGAGATCGACACCGTCCGCTACCGGCCCGGTCGCGGGGACGACGGGCTCCTGTGGGGGGACTACGCCATGGCCCGGATCGAGCCGGGCAACCGCGTGGACCGTTTCCTCGCCGGCGTCGCCCACCTGGACGGACGCACCCCGTCGGCGATCTTCGCGCGCGGCTACTACACCCGTTCGGTGGTGGTGGCCCACGACTTCGACGGCGAGCGGATCCGGGAACGCTGGGTGGCCGACAGTGGGCACGTGCCCATGGACAACCCCTTCGACGCCGCACCGCACGGTGGTGTGGGCGGTGATCCCGAGTTCGGCACGCTCGCCGGACAGGGCTTCCACTCGCTGAGCGTGGCCGACGTGGACGGCGACCACCGACAGGAGATCGTCTACGGTGCCGCCACCCTGAACTCCGACGGGTCCCTGCGTTACTCCTCTCACGCCACGTTGCCGCCCGGCAGCGCGGCTCCGGGGGAGAACGTCAAGCTGGGTCACGGGGACGCCATGCACGCGGGTCGCTTCACGCCCGACGGCGGCGTGCGGATCTGGACCGTCCACGAAGGGGCCGGGTGGGCGCCCTACGGCCAGGCCATGCGCGACGCCGACACCGGTGAGGTGTTGTTCGGCGCCTACTCCGGGCGCGACACCGGCCGCGGCATGGTGGGCGACGTCGACCCGGACAGCCCGGGCTACGAGGTGTGGTCGTCGATGCCGCCAGGGCAGGGCGGTGCCGGTGGCCTGTGGTCGGCCGACGGCGAGTACCTGGGGGAGGAGGTCCCGGGCACCAACATGAGCATCCGGTGGGCTGCCGACATGACCACCCAGATCGTCGACGGCGGTGAGGTCGACGGTGTCGCGCGGACCCCCGCCGTCGAGGACTGGACGCGCGGTACCCTGATCCGCGCGGAGGGGACGCTCACCAACAACGGCACCAAGGGCAACCCGGCCTTGGTGGCGGACGTGTTCGGGGACTGGCGTGAGGAACTGGTGTTGCGCACCGACGACGGTACGGCGCTGCGGGTGTACACCTCCACCGAGGTGACCGACCGCAAGCTGCACACCCTCATGCACGACCCCCAATACCGGGTCGGGATCGCCTGGCAGCAGACCACCTACAACCAGCCGACCTACCCCGAGTTCTACCTGGGGTCGGACCTCGACTGGTCGCGGGTGACGGTGCCCCGGCCGCTCTACCCGCGCCTCTTCCGGAAGCGGTCATCCCACGGTGGGACGGGGAAAGGGCGGACTGAGCAGACGCGCCGAACCCCGCCGGTACAGAGCGGCGGGG
>NZ_QOCZ01000182.1 GCF_018207095.1 Nocardiopsis sp. MG754419
CCCCCCGATCCCGTGCCGCCCGCCGCATCGGAGGTGTCGGGCTCGTCCAGGGCCGCGAGCAGGAGGTCGGCCTCCGCGGCGGACAGGGCGAGTGCCGGAACCCGCCAGGTCCCGAAACCGGTGGCGCGGGTCCGTGTGCCCTCGTCACCGGGGGGCGGACCGGTCGTGTCCGCCGGACCACCGGCGAGAGGAGCGGGCGTTCCCGCATCCCCGGGCCCCACCGTGGATCCGGGGCCGCCGGGGGGTTCGGTGTGCGAGCGCAGGGGGACCCCGTCCGCCTCCGGCAGGGTCAGGGTGAGCTCGACCGGATCCGCGGACACGGCCTCGACCCCGATCTCGGCCACCGAAGCACGCAGACCGGACACGTCCTCGGCGAACGGGTGCGCACCGGCGTCGCGTCCGGCCACCGTCGCACCCTCGGCCCACACCATCAAGGTGTCCCTGGACCACACACCGTGCAGAACCCGCACCCGCACCCCCTCGCGTTCACGTGCCACGTCGCCGGCCCCCAGTATGACCGGGGCCGACGACGTTCCGTGACCGGGCGGGGAGACCCGCTCAGAGCCTGGCCGGCACCGTGTTGCCGACGGCCAGGATGCCCTCGCGCATGCGGACCCGCCACAGCAGGACCCCGCCGAGCACGAAGAAGGCGAGCAACGACAGGATCGCCACCCGGTAGCCGCCGGTCATGCTCACCGCGATGGTCACCACCAGGGAGCCCAGGAACGTGGACCCCTTGTCGGAGATCTGGAAGAGGCTGAAGTACTCCGCCTCTCGCCCCTGAGGGATGAGCTGGGAGAACATCGACCGTGCCAGGGACTGGGTGCAGCCCAGCACCAGACCGATGCCCACGCCGAGCGCGATGAACAGGGGCACGTTGCCCGCGGGCAACGCGTAGCCCGCACCCACCAGCAGGCACCAGATCACCAGGCTGCCCAGGACGGTCTTCTTCGGGCCGATCCGGTCGGCGATCCCCGCGGTGACGAACGCCCCGGCGAAGGCCACGAACTGGATGATGAGGATCGTGGTGATGAGCACGTCCTGACTGAGGCCGAGATCCTGCGTGGCGAACGGCGCGGCGTACCGGATCGCGGCCTGCACACCGTCGTTGAAGAAGATGAAGGCCACGAGGAACAGCATCGTGTTCGGATATCTGCGCATGTCACGCAGGGTCCGGCCGAACTGGCGCAGCGACGCGCCGACCTTGGGCCGACCTTCGCCGCGCGCGGCCAGCGCGCCGTAACGGTTGCGCAGTGGCCTGATCGCCACGATGGTGAACCCGGCCCACCAGATGCCGACCGAGACGAAGGCGATACGCGCCGCCAGACCGACGTCGTCGGCGGTCAGCACCAGGACCAGGTGCACCACGAGCAGGAGCGCCCCGCCCAGATACCCCACACCCCAGCCGAAGGCGGACACCCGGTCGCGTTCGTCGGGTGTGGAGATCTCCGGCAGGAAGGCGTTGTAGACGACGATGGACAACCCGAAGAACAGGTTGGCGCCGAGGAACAGCACCGAGGCGAGCAGGTAGCCGTCGGTGGCGAAGTACAGGCCCGTGGTGCAGACCGACCCGGCCATGGCCAGCCACAGGAGCCAGCTCTTCTTGTACCGGGTCTGGTCGGCCATGGCGCCCACCAGCGGCAGCAGGAGGATCTGCAGCAGGATCGCCACGGTGGTCAGCGCCGGGTAGAGCGCGTTGGGGTGGATGCCGAGGACGTCCAGGCCCAGGGGGGTGAGGGTGAGCGAGGAGTCCCGGCAGGCCTCGGCGTCGGCGGCACCGGCGGAGGCGCAGGCCAGGTCGCTCAGGTAGGGGCCGATGAGCACGGTGACCACCGAGGTGATGAACACCGAGTTGGCCCAGTCGTACATGTACCAGCCGCGCTGTTCGCGCCTGCGCTGCACGGGGTCGGGTGAGGGGCCCTGCCCCTCGACCCGGTCGGGAGCGGTGGACATGGGGCTATCCGTTCTTCGAGGTGGGTCGTGCGTCCCGGTCCCAGCGGCCACGGCGGATGAGCAGGTCGCGCAGGGCGCGGGTGTTGTCGGTGACGATCCCGTCCACACCGGCGTCGAGCAGGCGTTCCATCACCTCGGGTGCGTTGATGGTCCACACGTGCACCTGCATACCGAGCCGGTGCGCGGTGTGGATCACGTCCCGACTCAGCAACGGGAAACCGCCGTGACTCAGGGGGATCTGCGCGCACACCGGAGTGCGGCCGGCGAAGGGGCGCAGGAACATCGACAGGGAGGCCAGACGGAGGCGGGCCACGTCCAGCGGACCGCAGGAGGTGGCCACGCGCGGACCGTACAGGCGTCGGGCCCGGTCCAGACGGTTCTGGTCGAAGGAACCGACGCACACCCGGTCCCAGGCGTCGGTGCGGCGCAGTGCCTCCCTCAGGGGAAGGACGGCGCCGTCCGACTTCAGGTCGATGTTGAACCGCGCCTCGGGCCAGGCACCGAGCAGGTCCTCCAGTAGGGGGACGGGCTCCTTGCCGGCCACGCGGGCACGGGCGACCTCTCTGTGCGGCAGGGAGGCGATGGCACCGGTGCTGTCGGTGGCCCGGTCCAGCGTGTGGTCGTGGAAGGCCATGAGCACGCCGTCGGCGGTGGCGTGCACGTCCGTCTCCAGGTACGTGTAACCGAGGTCGACGGCGTGCTGGAAGGCGACGGCCGTGTTCTCCAACTCGGTGCGGCGCACGCCCTGGTCGTCGGTGAGCCACCCGCCGCGGTGAGCGAGGGCCACGGGTACGGGGGAGGAAAGGTACGCGTGTGTCACAGGAGCCAGTATGCCGGTTGCCCTGCCGGGGGCGCCCGTCACGATCGCGCCGTGTTCGGATCAGAAAACCTGGAATGCCGGGTGGCACGGGGGTGGGTCGGGCCGCTCCTTGAAGGGGTGTAGGGATGTCGTCTCCCGAAAGAGGGGAACTGTTCATGAAGCACGCCTTCGAACCCCGCCGTTGCCACCGGTCCGTCTGCGACGCCGGGCGTGCGCGCCCGATCCCTGTCCGTACCCCGGGCCGGACGCCCCTGAGGCGGATGTCGCGGGGCCGCTGCGGTGCGCTGCTGCTCGATGGACACCGCACCCCCGAGGACGTCCGGCGACTGGCCCAGCAGATGGCCGAGGTGTTGGTGGGTCGGCGGGCCCCCGAGGTGCTGCGCGCCCACCTGACCGTGCCCGTGCGCGAGGAGCTGCGCCGACTGCGGGGCAGCATGGTCTGCGCGATGGCCCCGCGCCTGACACGCGTCTTCCACCAGAACCTGGGCCCGGACGGGATGGAGGCCAGCGCCGTGATCGACTGCGGCAGCCGGGCCCGGGTGTTCGCCTTCCGGCTGCGGCGCGAGGAGCACCGGTGGGTCTGTACACGCCTGGAGACCGACCGCCGCCGCTGACCCGGTCCGGTGCGCGCACGGAAACCGCGCGCGATGCCGGACCAGCATGGCTTTTCCGGTACGCGCGCGGATAGGGTCCCCAGGGAACGTCCCCCTGACCGGGGGCCGACCCTGCCGATGCGATCCCCGTACCCCAAGGGAAGGAGACGGCGGGCGGCACCCCCGCGCCCGCCACTCGTGTATGAAACCCGCTGACATCGCCCACCTGCACAGCATCAGCGCACCGACTCTGGCGCCCGACGGTTCGCGAGCCGTCTTTGCGCTGGTCCGCCCGGAACTCGAGGAGGACGCCTACCTCGGTTCGCTGTGGAGTGTGGCCACCGACGGCGCCGAGGAGCCACGGCGGCTCACCCACGGCGATCGTGACCGCGCGCCGACGTACTCCCCGGACGGCCGCTGGATCGCCTTCCTGCGCCCGGACGACGACAAGAGAGCGCAGATCCACGTCCTGCCCGCCGACGGCGGCGAGGGATGGAAGATCACCGACCACCCGCTCGGCGCGGGGGCGTTCTCGTGGAGCCCCGACTCCACCCGGCTGGCCTACACGGCCCGCGTCCCCGAGGAGGGTCGCTACGTCGACCGCACCCCGGACAAGGAGCCGCCACGGCGGATCACCACCTTCAAGTACCGGGTCGACGACCTCGGCTTCCACTCCGACCGGCCGCAGCACATCTTCGTCAGCGCCCTGATCGGGACCGCCGGTGAGGTGGGCGCACCGGTCCGGGTGACCGGTGTCGACGCCGACCACGGAGTCCCGGTCTGGACGCCCGACGGCACCGAACTGGTCTTCGCCGCCGCCCTGCACGACGGGCGCGACCGCGACCTCTATCAGGACCTGTGGGCCTGTGTCCCCGAGGACGGGGCCGAGCCCCGCAGGGTCACCCGGGGCGACCTCGGGGCACGGGCGGCGCGCCTGTCCGAGGACGGTTCCACCGTGTTCTTCATCGCCGACGAGTTGGGTCCGCGAGGGCAGGACTTCGTGGGGCGGGGCAGCGGCCTGTGGTCGGTGCCCTTGGACGGTTCCGAGGCGCCCCGGCGACTCACCGGGACCGAGGACCCGCGCATGATCGGTCCGAACACGCTGGTCACCGAACGGGGCGTGTTGGTGGCGGGGGAGAACCGCGGCGCCGTCGAGTTGTACCGGGTCACCCCCGAAGGGGAGCGCACCACGCTGATGGGCGGGCGCGTCATGGTGCAGGGGTACGACCACGCGGGCGGGGTCACCGTCGCGGTGAGCGCCGGCGAACACGACAGCGGTGAGTTGTACCTGGTCGACGAGACCGGGCACCGCGCGCTGACCTCGTTCTTCACCGGTGGGGAACCCTGGCCGGTCACGGAGCTGACCGCGCACGCCACCGACGGGCATCCGGTGCACGGCTGGGTGTCCATGCCCCGGGGCGAGGGGCCCCACCCGGTGATCCTCATGATCCACGGTGGCCCCTACGCTCAGTACGGCTGGCAGCTGTTCGACGAGACGCAGGTGTACACCGAGGCCGGCTACGCGGTGGTCTACTGCAACCCGCGGGGCTCCTCCGGGTACGGCCAGGAGCACGGCCGCGCCGTCATCGGCGCGGTGGGCCCGGTCTCCGCCGCCGATCTGCTGGCCTTCCTGGACGCGGCGCTGGAGGACGACCGTCTGGACGGGTCCCGGGTCGGGGTGCACGGTGGTTCGCACGGTGGGTTCATGACCACCTGGATGGCGGCGCACCACGGTGAGCGGTTCCGGGCGGCGATCAGCGAGCGCGCCGTCAACGCCATCGACAGTTTCCAGGGTGCCTCCGACATCGGGTCGTACTTTCCCACGCCCCTGTACGGTCCCGCTGAGCAGTGGGCGGAGCAGAGCCCGCTCACGTACGCCGACCGGATCGACGCGCCGTTCCTGATCATCCACTCCGAGCAGGACTGGCGCTGCCCCCTGGAGCAGGCCCAGCGCCTGTTCGTCTCGCTTCGACTGCGCGGACACGAGGTCGAGATGCTGCTCTTCCCGGGGGAGGGGCACGAGATGTCGCGTTCGGGCCTGCCCAGCCACCGGGTGGCGCGTTTCGCGGCGGTCCTCGACTGGTGGCAGCGCCACCTGTAGGTCGGGACCGCGCCGCCGAGAGGGGTCGAACACGCACGCGTGTTCGACCCCTTCCCGTGTGGGATGTGAGTCGCATCACGGTCAACTCCGGGCTTGGTCCGGTTTTGACGTCCACCGCACGGGAAGAAAAGGCCCTCATACGCGCCTGCTGCGGCATTCCCGCCTGCCTCGGGTTCCTTCGCAGGTCAGTGGGGTTGCCCAAGGGAAGGTCACGAAAGGGTCGCGTCCGCTCTGGGGATGAATTAGTGTTCCCTCAGGCCGGTTCGTCCCGATTCGTCGCCACCAGGGCGACCATGTTCCGGCCTGCCGTTGCACTCTGCTCAGCTCGCTCAACAGCCGCCCTTTTCCCAGGAGCAGAGGCCGTCACGACGCCCGGCGACCCCTCGCGGTCCGTCTTCGCCGCTCGTCGGATCCCCCTCACGCGCATCCCACGCCGACCTCCGGCGTGCCTTCGGGATGCCCGCGTGTCGGTAAACGGGTGTGGGAGAAAGGCAGTCGGTGCTTTGACTCGCAACCCCGATTCCACCCGCCGCTTCTCGACGGTCGGCTGCGTCGCCCTCGGCGCCGTCGTGCTGTCCAGCGGCGTGGCCCTGGCCGAGCCGACCGAGTCGGAGGCCCGGGAACGCTACGAGGAGCTGCAGGAGGAGCTGTCGGTCCTCAACGAGGCCTACAACACGGCCCAAGAGGACCACGCCACGGCCGAGGCCCGGTTGGACGAGCTACAGGAACAGCTCGACGAGGCCCAGGACGCGCTCGACGAGCGCTCCGGCCGTATCTCCACCATCGCGCAGAGCGCCTACACCGGAGCCTCGCAGAGCAGCTTCGACATCTTCTTCGGCGGCGACGCCGACTCCGCGCTGCAGAACATCGCCGACCTCGACTTCATCTCCAGCGGCCAGCAGGAGATGCTGTCCGACTACGTGTCCGACGTCGACCACGCCGAGGAGCTGTACAACGCGGCCCAGTCCACCGAGGAGGCCGCGGCCGAGTCCCTCACCGCGGCCGACGATGCCATGACGCAGGGCGAGAGCGCCCTGGACGAACAGGCCGCGGTGCTGGAGGAACTGGGCGGGGTCGACCCGACCGTCGCCGAGACCTCCACGGCCGACACCGGAGCGAGCGGCGGTACGGCGGCCGTGTCCGGCGACGTCCAGGCCGTGCTGGACTTCGCCCGCGCGCAGATCGGCAAGCCCTATGTCTGGGGCGGAACCGGACCCGACGGCTACGACTGCTCCGGACTGACCCAGGCCGCCTGGGCCCAGGCCGGGGTGAGCCTGCCGCGTACCACCTACGACCAGGTGAACGCGGGCACGTCCGTCTCCCGCGACCAGCTTCAGCCCGGAGACCTGCTGTTCTTCTACAGCGCCTCCGCCCCGAGCCACGTGGGCATCTACTCCGGCAACGGGAAGATGATCCACGGCTCCAACCCCTCCAAACCACTGGAGGAGATCGACCTGGCCTCCTACTGGGACAGCGTGTTCACCGGTGCCGTCCGCCCCGGGTAGAGACTGAAACCCCGGCCACCCCACCGCGTCGCGGCCTCGGCCGCGCCCACCCGTGGTGCCCGGGCGACGCCCACCCCGGGCACGCGCTCCACAGTGAGGGGCGGGCCGGTCGCCTCGCGCGACCGACCCGCCCCTCGTCGTGTCATTCGGTCCGCGGTGCGCCGAGCAGACCTCGGGCGATCAGCTCCTGGTGGGCCCGGCTGCGCTCGGCCACCACCTCGGGGTCGAAGACCGGCGCGGGGAGCCCCGGCGCCATCACCGGTTCGAGGACCAGGGGCCCCAGGATGAGGAACAACACCTGGTACGGGGCCCACCGGCCGGCCGGGCCCTCGACCTCGCCGCCGAGGGCGACGAGCCGGTCCCTGGCGCCCTCCAGGAGGCGGGCGAACAGGCGCGCGCTGATCTCGCCGCCCTCCAGGAGCGAGCGCCTCAGGTACTCGCGTCGGACCTGATCGGACCCGAAGAGATGCGCACTGGCCGCGCCGAGCTCGGCGAGAGTCCCGGCCTCCTGCACCCCCATGCCGTCGAGGGCGGTGTCGAAGGTGTCCAGGACGTCCTCGTCCACCGCGGCCCGCAGCCCCTCCTTGGAACCGTAGTGGTGGCGGACCAGGGCGTGGGAGACCCCCGCCTCGGCGGCGATGGCCCGGAGCGAGGTCCCGGCGAAACCCTGCCGGGCGAAGAGCCCGAGGGCGGCCAAGCGGATCCGCGCCCGCGCCGTGAGGTCGGCTTCGTTGCCCGTCGTCATGGTCGCTCACCCTATCGGCGCGCTCACCACAGGCGACGCAGCACCGGCGTGCGGCCCATCAGGCGGGCCGGGACCAGGCTCCCCACCACGGCGGCCACCGCCACCAGACCGAACGCCGCGAGCGGGGTCAGGGTCAGGGCGCCGGCCGCGTACTGCAGCGCGACCACCACGGGCACGTGGATCACGTAGACCGTGAACACCGACGCCGCGGCTGCGGCCGTCCACCGCACGGGCCGATCGGTCCACTGCCGGAACAGCACCAGCAGCCCGATCGACAGCAGTTCGAGGTGGTCGAGATGGTGCAGACGCCCGGTGGAGTCCGCGGGGCGCGGGTCGGGCGGCAGCCATCCTCCGGTGCGGTCGGCGGGACCGTCTTGTCCATTTGGATTGCCAGCTGTCCATATGGACGGCAACGTAGGGTGATGACCCTGTGTGCACAACCCCGTTCGTGGTGACTCAGGGGTGATCCCGGGGCATCACCTAGGTGGACGGGGGTGTTCCCGGGTCGGAGGGCCGCGTATTCTTCCCCGCATGGGACGACTTCTTCTCAAGATCGCCGCGGGTGTCGCGGCCGTCATCGCCGTGTTCTGGGTGCTCTCGGTGCTGGTGGGACTCCTGGTGTGGCTGGTGATGATCGGCCTGGTCGTGGGTGTGGTCTTCCTTGGAATCAAGATGCTGCGGACCGAGTCCCGCGGCTGAGGTCCGGCGGAATCCTTCGCGGTCGACGGAGGAAACGGTGAGAATCTGACACAGTGGGTGAGCGTGATGCTCACGCTGTGTGCGGATACACCGCTATAGTGACTCTGTGTCACTGAATAAGCACGTAGGGTCTCATGTCGACGGGGTATCGCACCGCGGCCGGGTGGAACGGGTCGCCGCTCGTGTCTTTCGCAACGACTGGAGCGCGCTGACACCCCCCACCGCCGGGCGCTGGACACCGGAACTCGGTGTCAGCGTCGTCATTCCCGCCCGCGGTGACCAGGGCCGTCTCGACCTCGCCCTGGCCTCGCTGTCGGTCCAGACCTACCCCGACCACCTCCTCGAGGTGGTGGTCGTCGACGACCACTCCTCTCCACCGCTGCGCCTGCCCGACCAGCGGCCCCGCAGGTGCCGGATCGTCTCCGCACCCGACCACGGATGGGGTGCCGGGTTCGCCCGTGCCTACGGGGCGCACGCCAGCACCGGAGACATCCTCGTGTGGATGGACGCCGACATGGTCGCCTGCCGCGAGTTCATCGAGGCCCAGGCGCGGTGGCTCCACGTGCACGCCGAATGCGTCAGCCTCGGCCGGGTCCGGTTCAGCGACACCGAGCCCGAGAACGTCGGCGCGCTGCTGACCGCTCTGCGCTCCGGCGGACCGGAGCGTATCCTCACCGATGACCGCCGCCACGCATGGGTCGAGCACCTCCTCGACCACAGCGACCTCCTGCGCGAGGCCGACCACCTCGGCTTCCACGCCCACGTCGGTGCCGCCTCGGCGGTCCGCCGCAGTCTCTACGAGGCCGCCGGCGGCGTCGACCCCGATCTGGACCTCGGGCAGGACACCGAGTTCGGCTACCGCCTGTGGCAGGCCGGAGCCGTCATGGTCCCCGAACCCGCCGCCACCGCCTGGCACGTCGGTCCCGCCGTGACCGCCCGCACCCGCCTGCCCTCCGAACGCTTTCGCACCGAGGTCCTCGCCGAGCTCATGCCGCACCCCCACGCCTACCGCGAACGGGTGCCCTCCGAACGCCGCCGGATCCCGCTCGTGCACGCGGTGGTCGACGTGTCCGGAGCCCCCTACGACCTGGTGCGCGGTTGTGTGGACCGGCTCCTCGCCGGCACCGAGACCGACCTCGCGGTCACCCTGGTCGCCGACTGGGAGGGGGTGCGGGGTTCCGCCCTCGAACACGAGGGTCTGGATCTGCGCCTGGTCCAGGCCAACTACCTGCGTGAACCCCGTATCTCCTTCGCCTCCGCGGCTCCGCGCACCGGCTTCCCCTCGCCGTTCCTGTTGCAATTGCCGGTGGCCTGGGGGCTGGGCGAGCTCGCCCTGTCACGGTTACTGGCAGCCGCCGAACGCTCGCGGTCCGGGCTCACCGAACTCTTCCAGGCCTCCTCGCCCACCCGGGACGCGGGGGTGCGGCTGTGGCGCACCCGGGCCCTGGCCCGCGCCATGCGGGTACGCCGGGACGACGAGGACCTCACCGACGTGGTCGCCCAACTGCACGGTCGCTACCGGATCCACGGCGGCGAGGGCACGCTCATCGACCTGACCCTGCACCGTTCTGTGCCGCCCCTGCCCAGGGTCGCTTCGGGGACCGTGGCCGACGGGGTTCCCTCCGGTGTGGCCGCGGCCGCGGACGAGGAACGAGTCGCGGCGGGGGCGGGGG